>CAZYOU010000006.1:0-29571 GCA_964649315.1 uncultured Stakelama sp.
GGAAACTTTCGCACCTGCAATGTGCGCGCACCTTTGGCGTGGGCGTCAAGGCGGGTCAATGGCTCCGCGCGGCACCTCCCCCAAGCAGCCGATGACGAGGCTGACGCGCAAGGATTTGGTAAGGCTTCAATTACCATTTGTCAGTGTCACTTGACATTATCGCGAATCGGCGGCATTTAGTCAGTGTCGCTTGACATCGTGTCAGGGGATGCAATGACAATCAGGACCGCATAGGGACCGACATAGGGTTCACGCGCATGTGGACGGGATGGATGAAGAACAGATTGAAGGTCTTGCGCGCCGAACGCGACTGGAGCCAGGCAGAGCTTGGCGGCAGGCTGGGCGTGTCGCGGCAGGCCGTCAACGCGATCGAGACGGGGAAGTACGACCCGTCACTTCCGCTCGCCTTCCGTATCGGCCGATTGTTCGACATGCGGATCGAGGAGATTTTCGATGATGGCGAAAATGATGGGACGGCCGGCTGATATGGCCAAGCCCATTGGCCCCGGCGAGAAGATCACGCGCGCCCGGCGGCGCACCAAGCTGGTGTACCTTGCCGGGGCGGCAGCGTTCGGCGCGATGCTGCCGACGGTGCTGGCGCTGCTGAACCGCAATCCGGCAGCGACCGGCAAGACGGGTATCAGCTTTACCAGCATGACGCTGGACCCGGCGGTGTCGATCGGGCTGGCGCTGATACTGGCAACAGTGCTGGTGGTGGTGCCGATCTGGATGTTCCGCAAGGTGGACGAGCTTGCCGTGCGGCAGAACCTGTGGGCGATGTGCGCAGGGTGGTTTGCCATGCTGGGCGGATTTCCGGTGTGGCAGGCGCTGGCGGCAGGCGGTTGGGCCGAACAACCGCACGCAGCGGGTATTTTCGTGCTGGGCTATCTGGTGACGATGGTGACGTTCCTGATCGTCAAATGGCGTAGCTGATCGGCGTGAGTGAAAGAGGCGAAGTGAGCGATCCGCGTACCCCCGATGATTGGCAGACCCGCGCCCGGGCAATGGTCCGCCGTCAGCGATCGGCGTGGATCGGCACCATCATCGTCGGGATTATCGGCGCGATCGTGTTCGCCGAAGGATTAGAGGCCAGTCCAGGCGCGCTGCGTACCGCGCTGTTGCTTGGGGGTTTCTTGCTGGTGGGGGCCAGTCTGCTGTGGGGCACTATTGTCTATATGCTGGTGATCGACGAGCAGGAACGCGATGCCAACCTGTGGGGCGCCTATGGCGGGTTGACGGTGTATATGTCGTTGTTTTCGGTGCGCTATTTGAGCGACGCGGCCAAGATCGATGTGCCGCTGACGCATGAAGGGATCTTTGTCGTCACGATGCTGGTGACGCTCGCGATCTTCATCTGGAAGCGTTTTTCGTAAGTTTAACTCTTTAAATCATGATGATGATGAAAGGACTTGAGATGATCAAGAATATGAAGTCGCGCCTGCTGGCGGCGATCGCACCGCTGAGCCTGTTGACCGGCGCGCCCGCCATTGCGCAGACGGCAGCCCCCGCGCCTGCCCCGGCTGCAGCAACGATAGATGCCGATCCTGCCCTGTGGGTGGTGAAGGATGACGACACGACAATCTATCTGTTCGGCACCGTTCACGTGCTGAAGCCGGGCCTCAGCTGGTTCGACGAAGCGGTGAAGACCGCGTTCGACAAGAGCGACGAGCTGGTGATTGAAGTCATCCAGCCCGAACAGGCGGACGTGGAAAAAATCCTTGGAGCGGTGATCGTCGATACGGACGGCCCACCGCTGTCGCAAAAACTGCCCGAGGCCGAGCGCCCTGCGCTTGCCAAGGCGCTGACCGACAATGGTATTCCTGCGGCACAGTTCGAAGTTATCAAGCCGTGGTTCGTCGCGCTCACCCTGTCGCTCGCCCCACTGCCCAAGCTCGGCTACGACCCCAATAGCGGTGCCGAAACGATCCTGACTGCTGCGGCAAAATCAGCCAAAAAGCCGGTCAGCGCGCTTGAGACATTTACGGGCCAGCTGGCGGTGTTCGATACGCTGCCCGAAAGCGTGCAGGTCGCGTATCTGCAGCAGACGGTGAAGGACCTGGGCAAGGTTGGGGAAACGCTCGACAAGATGGTCGCGCAATGGGCGAAGGGCGATCCGGATGCGCTTGCCATGACGATGAATGACGGGCTCGACGCGCCCGAACTGCGCAACGCCCTGCTCACCAAGCGCAACATCGCCTGGGCCGAATGGATCGAGAACCGCCTGAAAAAGCCCGGTACGGTGTTCATGGCCGTCGGCGCCGGCCATCTGGCGGGCAAGGACAGCGTTCAGGTGCAGCTTGGCACCCGCAAGCTGACAGCGACGCGGATCAGCTATTGATCGCCAGACACACCACGGCTTCGGGCAGGTAACGATTGCGGCTGATCGCGCCCCTTTTGATCGCCGCGCTGATCGCCCTGCCCGGTTGCAGCCGGCCGCGCCCTGCCCCGGCGCGGCCGGCTCTTTTCGTGGTACGCGATGCCGATACGGTGATCTGGGTGCTGGGGACGATCCACGCGCTGCCCGCCAATGTGGCATGGGAAACGCCCGCCATCACCCGCGCGATCGACAGTGCGGACATACTCGTCACCGAAATTCCCCGCTCCGCGCCGGGTGACGTAGGCGTGATGTTCATGCGCCTCGCCCGCCGCGACGGCTCGCCCCCGGTAATATCGCGGGTCACCCCCGCTTTGCGGCCTGCGCTGAACCGCGCGATCGATGATGCTAACGAATCGACGGCGACGGTCGACCCGCTGGAGACGTGGGCAGCGGCGCTCTTAATCGAAAACGGGCGCGCACGGGCAGCGGGAGCGAGCCCCGCGAACGGCGTGGAAGCGGTGCTGGCCAAGCGCTTTGCTGGCCGCCCACAGCGTGCATTCGAAACCCCCGGCAGCCAGCTCGCGCTGTTCGACACCCTTAGCGAACCCGATCAGCGCCGCTTACTCAGTCTGGCGGCAAGCGAGAGCGACGGCTATCGCCGCGCGCTGGCGGCGTGGTCGAGCGGCGATCTGGTCACAATCGCCCGCAGCAACGATCGGCTGTTCAGCGGTGCGCCCGCGATGGAGGTCGCGTTGCTCACCGGGCGCAACACGCGCTGGAGCCGCTGGATCACCGTGCGGATGCGCCAGCCCGGCAAGGTGCTGATCGCCGTTGGCGCGGGGCATCTGGCGGGGCCATCATCGGTGGTGGCGATGCTGCGCGCGCGCGGCCTGACGGTTCAGCGCATACAGTAGCCGCCACGCGCGCAACTTGCACATTGCCCCCCCTTCCGCTATGCGCCGCCGCTTCCGGTCAGGGTCATCCCTGGAGGCTTGGCCGGAATTTTGACACCAAACACACTCGGAGACTGACATGAGCGAACAATTGACGCTCGCAGCCGAGACGCGTGGACAGGTTGGCAAGGGAGCCTCCCGTTCGCTGCGTCGCGAAGGCCGCGTACCCGCCGTGATTTACGGCAACAAGCAAGACCCCGTCTCGATCCACCTTGAGGAAAAGGCGCTGATGCGCGCCTTGATGACCGGGCATTTCATGAATTCCACCGTCATCCTGGACGTCGCCGGCACGCCGGCGCTGACGCTGCCCAAGGATGTCGCGTTCGATCCGGTCACCGACCGGCCCGTCCATGTCGATTTCCTGCGCATCGGCGAGCATTCGTCGGTGACGGTGCAGGTGCCCGTGCGCTTCACCAATGAAGACGCATCGCCCGGCATCAAGCGCGGCGGCGTGCTCAACATCGTGCGTCACGACCTTGAACTGGTGTGCGACGCGTCGGAAATTCCGGACGATGTCGAAATCTCGCTCGCCGGGTTCGATGTGGGTGATTCGATCCACATTTCGGCCGTTACCCTGCCCAAGGGCAGCAAGGTGACGATCGAGGACCGCGACTTTACGATCGCAACGATCGTTGCCCCGTCAGCGCTCAAGTCGGCTGAAGGCGAAGCAGGCGACGATGCCGAAGGCGCAGGCGAGTAATAAACGAGGGCCAAGCCCCTCCCCTTCAGGGGAGGGGTTGGGGAGGGGCCTGTCATGAAGCATCGCGCTGGTTGACAGGCCCCACCCCGGCCCTCCCCTAAAGGGGAGGGAGACAATAAGTGCAACTCTGGGCAGGGCTGGGCAATCCGGGGCCGCAATATGCGCTCCACCGGCATAATGCCGGGTTCATGGCGCTGGACGCCATTGCCGATTTCCATGATTTCGAAGCGCCCAAGAAGCGGTTCCTCGGCTGGGCGATCGAGGCGCGACTGGGCAGCGAGAAATTGCTGCTGCTCAAGCCCGCCACCTTCATGAACGACAGCGGTCAATCGATTGGCGAGGCGATGCGTTTTTACAAGCTGGAGCCGCAGGACGTCACGGTGTTTTACGACGAGCTCGATCTCGATCCGTTTCGCGTCAAGGTGAAGCGTGGCGGCGGCACGGCCGGGCATAACGGCATCCGCTCCACCGTCGCGCATATCGGCGAGGATTTCCGCCGCGTGCGGCTCGGCATCGGCCATCCGGGGCACAAGGACAAGGTGACCGGCCATGTGCTCGGTAACTTCGCCAAGGCGGAGATGGATGATCTCGCCGAGATGCTGGGCGCAATCGCGGCCGAGGCAAAATGGCTGACCGAGAGGGACGATGTGCGGTTCATGAACGACGTCGCGCTGCGGCAGCAGCCATGAGCGTCCGTTCGCTCTTCGCCACGCGGCTGTACGAAGGTGCGCTGAAAGACGCCGCGCTGGTCGACGATCTCGCCCGATCCTGCCTGATGCTCGCCGCAGAAGACCGCGCGGGTGCTGCGTGGAGCAAGGCCAAGGGGTATCGCGGCTATACCAGCTATGCGTCGCTCAACGACCTGCCGAGGCGCGATCCGGTGATCGGCGATCTGGTGAAATTTCTCGACAAGCATGTCGCGGCATTTGCCGACGAGTGCGCGTTCGATCTGGCGGGGCGCAAGCTGAAGCTCGACAGCCTCTGGGTGAACGTGATGAAGCCGGGCGCGACGCATTCGGGGCATATCCACCCGCATTCAGTGGTGTCCGGCACGGTCTATATCGCGGTGCCGCCGGGTGCGGGCGCAATCCGCTTCGAGGACCCGCGCCTGACGATGATGATGGCCGCCCCCACCCGCCACGACGGTGCGCCGGAGGACTTGCGGACGTTTGTGTATGTCGAGCCCGAGGCCGGGACGGTGCTGCTGTGGGAAAGCTGGCTGCGACACGAGGTGATGCCGCACGAGGGGAAGGGTGAGCGAGTGAGCGTGAGTTTCAATTATCGGTGGTAGGAACGCACGCACCTCCCCGTCACCCCGGACTTGTTCCGGGGCCCACCGCGCCCCAATCCCCGACATCGCGAGAGGAGGAGTGGGCCCCGGAACAAGTCCGGGGTGACGAAGGGCGTGTTCGCATGCCTATCAGCGGCGGATTTTCCGTCCTCGGCTTTGGGGCATAATGGCCGTAGAGCAGCCCCGCGCACAGCAACAGTTCCGCAGACGAAAGGACCCACTCCACATGTTCAGCCATATCATGGTCGGTGCCAACGACCTCGACGTTTCCAAGAGATTTTATGACGCGGTGCTCGGCGCGCTTGGTTATCCGGCGGGCAATCAGGATGATAAGGGCCGCGTGTTCTGGGTGAACCCCACGGGCATCTTCTCGATCTCCAAGCCGATCAATGGCGAGCCCGCCTGCCACGGCAATGGCGCGACGGTTGGCTTTGCGGCGGCCTCGCCAGAAGCAGCAGATGCCTGGCACGCCGCCGGTCTCACCGCAGGCGGTACGGCCTGTGAAGACGCCCCCGGCATCCGCCAGGGCGCGATGGGCCCACTCTATCTGGCGTATCTGCGTGATCCCGACGGCAACAAGCTGTGCGCGCTGCACCGCGTCAAGGCGTAACGATTATTTCCTCCTCCCCTCGGACTTGATCCGGGGGGAGCATTACGAGCAGCATGGAGCTGCGCAGAAAAGTCAGTTCCGGGCCTCCTGCCCTCGTCGCTCTCCTACACTGGCATTTCGCGCGCCAAGCGCCTATCGCGCCCTCCACGGATCGGCGATTACCGCCACCACTCAAAGCCACCACCAAGGATCGTTCATGGGATTTCGTTGCGGTATCGTCGGGCTGCCGAATGTCGGCAAGTCCACCCTGTTCAATGCGCTGACCGAGACCGCGGCGGCGCAGGCGGCGAATTATCCCTTCTGCACGATCGAGCCGAATGTCGGCAACGTCGCGGTGCCCGATCCGCGGCTGAAGCAGCTCGCCGATATCGCGCATTCGGCCAAGATCATCGAGACGCAGCTTGGGTTTGTCGACATTGCGGGCCTCGTGCGCGGGGCGAGCAAGGGCGAGGGCCTCGGCAACCAGTTTCTGGGCAATATCCGGGAGGTTGACGCGATCGTCCATGTGCTGCGCTGTTTCGAAAATGGCGATGTGACGCATGTCGAGGGCAAGGTCGATCCGATTGCGGATGCCGAAACGGTCGAGACCGAATTGATGCTGGCCGACCTCGAATCGCTCGAAAAGCGCGTGCCCGCCGCCGAGAAAAAAGCAAGGCAGGGCGACAAGGAAGCGAAGATCGCTGCCAGCGTGCTCGGCCAGGCGCTCGAGCTGCTGCACGAGGGCGCGCCTGCGCGGCTCACCCGGCCAAAAGACGAGGATGAAGCGCGGGTTTTCCAGCAGGCGCAGCTGCTGACGTCGAAACCGGTGCTTTATGTTTGCAATGTCGATGAGGGCGATGCGGCGAACGGCAATGCGCTGTCCGCCCGCGTGTTCGAAAAGGCCAAGGCGGAGGGCGCAGAGGCAGTCGTCGTCTCCGCCGCGATCGAGGCCGAAATCGCGACGATGGACCCTGCAGAGCGCGGTGAGTTCCTCGCCGAGCTGGGCCTCGAGGAAACCGGCCTCGCCCGCGTCATCACCGCCGGGTACAAATTGCTGAAGCTGCAGACCTTCTTCACCGTCGGCCCCAAGGAAACCCGCGCCTGGACTGTGCATGTCGGCGCGCGGGCACCACAGGCGGCGGGCGAAATCCACACCGATTTCGAAAAAGGCTTTATCCGCGCCGAGACGATCGCCTTTGCCGATTACATCGCACTGAAGGGTGAGGCCGGCGCGCGCGATGCGGGGAAGCTTCGGTCGGAGGGCAAGGACTATGTCGTGCAGGACGGCGACGTGATGCTGTTCCGGTTTAACGTCTAGCACGGGTTGCTTGGGGGGCTTGTCACATGAATGACTCAACTTTGCGGCATAGCGCCGCCATGCGCTGGACTTCCCGATTTGCCGCCACGGCGCTGGCCGCCCTGCTGCAGGCGTGCGTGACGCCGCCGGTGGATGCGCCGCGCCCGGCCACCGTAAGTGCGCCTGTCGAGGCCCGCGCGCCGGTGACGATCCTGATCAGCATCGACGGGTTCAGGCCCGATTATCTGACGCGCGGGGTGACGCCAAACCTCAACGCGCTTGCCCAGGCCGGGATCAGCGCATCAATGCGGCCGTCTTTCCCCAGCGTTACCTTTCCCAATCACTGGACGGTGGTGACCGGACTTCGCCCCGATCGCCACGGCATCGTCGGCAACCGGATGGAAGATGCCGCGCACCCCGGCATGACCTTCACGATGCAAAGCGAAGAGCCGTTCTGGTGGACTCAGGCAGACCCGATCTGGATCACCGCTGAGCGTGCGGGCATCCGCACCGCGACGATGTTCTGGCCCGGGGCGAATATCAGCTTTAACGGGCTGCGGCCGAGCGACTGGCAGCAATATGGGCATGAGGTGAGCAATCGCCAGCGCGTCGATGCGGTGATCGACTGGCTGCGCCGCCCGGCCGCGACGCGCCCGCAATTTCTGACGCTCTATTTCGACACCGTCGACAGCGCCGGGCACAGCAATGGCCCCGATAGCCCGAAAACAACCGCGGTCGTGGCCGATGTCGATGCCGCGATCGGGCGGTTGCGGAGCGAGCTTACCGCACTCGGCCAGCCTGCCAACTTTGTGATCACCGCCGATCACGGCATGGCCGCGACCAGCCCTGACCGGGTGATCCGGCTCGATCAGCTGATCGATCCCACCAGTTTCCGCATGGTCACGGGCGGCACCTATGCCGGGCTGGAGCCAATCTCCGGCAAGGAAGCCGCGCTATCCGCCGCGATCAGCAAGCCGCATCCCCATATGCAGTGCTGGCCGAAGGCGCAGATCCCCGCCGCGCTGCATTATGGCAAGCACCCGCGCGTGCCGAGCATCATCTGCCTCGCCGAAACGGGCTGGCTGATCTTTGACAAGGCTCCGCCACCGGATCGTCCGGTGCGGGCGGGCGGCGCGCATGGGTACGACCCGGCGGCCCCCGACATGGCGGCGCTGTTCATCGCCAGCGGGCCGGCGATCCGCGCGGCGGGCGGACTGGAAAGCTTCGATAATGTCGATGTCGCCCCCTTGCTCCGCAGCATCCTGGGGCTGCCAGCGGATGAGAGGCTGGACGGCGATGACCGCCCGTTCCGCGGGGCGCTGAACAAGCGATAGCGCTTGCCAATCGTCCAGCAGCGCGGGAAACTGCTGACATGATCTATTTCGAAGATATCGAGCCCGGCACCAAAGCCGCATTCGGCCATTATGCCGTTACCCGCGAAGAAGTGATCGACTTCGCGCGGAAATATGATCCCCAGCCCTTCCACCTCTCCGACGAAGCCGCCGCGCAAACCCATTTCGGGCGCCTTTCCGCGAGTGGATGGCACACCTGCGCAATGATGATGGCGATGCTGGTGGCCAATATGAAGACGACCGAACAGGCCGGACTCGGTTCACCGGGACAGGAGGAGCTGCGCTGGTTGAAACCGGTTTATCCGGGCGACACGCTGCGGATCGAAACCGAAATTCTCGACAAGCGCGCGTCGAAGAGCCGGCCGGAAATGGGCAGTTACCGCAGCAGGATCACGGTGCTGAACCAGAACGACGAGGCGGTGATGACGACGATCGCGATCGGGCTGATCAGGACGCGACCCGCGTCCTGACCCCCTGATTGTTACCGGTCAGCGCAACCGATCAACGGCGGCGCGGACTACCCCGGAAACCGCCATTGCCGCGGCGGGGAACGCCGTAGTCGCGCCAGACCGGGCGGATATCCCGCCGCGCGCCGCGCCACACCTGCTGGCGGCCCAGCCAGTAATTGCGTTGCACCCCGTTCCAGCGCACCCGGCGGTTCGATCGATCGAACACATAGACGCCGCTGCCAGGGTAATAATAATTGCCGTACCAGCCCCAATAAGGATCAGCCTGAAAGCCGCCATAATAGGGATCCCAGGTGTTGCCATAGCCAGCTGCGAAGCCCTGATAGCCATAACCCTGCGAACAGGACGACAGCGCAAGGCCAGCCGCGACCAGCAAGCCGGCAGTGGTGCGTTTACCAAAGGTGAAAGTCATTGATCGGCTCCGATACAAGGAGGAACGCGGCGGACCACCGCCATCATTGATTAACCCTGCCGATGGGGCTTCTGTTCCGTCGGGGCCGCTCCGTGAAACCCCAACGCACATCGCACGGCCAGTTCGATGGTACGCCGTTTCCTGCCGCTTGACCAGAATCCCGTTTATTTGGTCAAACAAACTTCTGCTCGAGCCAGGCCAGCCAGTCCGCCTGCATCGCCTTGATCGTGCGCGGTAAGCTGCCCTTGGGCTCCTTGTTCGCAAGCCACTGCTCGATCGTCTCGCCGCGCCCAAAGGCAGCGCCGATGCGCGCGAAAACTGCGGGATCACCGCTGCGCTCGGCTAGATACGCCGTGAGCATCGTCGCCTGCAGGTAATAATAGATCGCACTGTTGGCGAATTTTTCAGCTTCGGGACCTGAATTAGCACGGATGAAGATGCCGTTACGCGGTGCATCGCTTGGCAATCCGGCAGGCGGCCCGGAACGGAATTCTGCGGCCATTTGCTTTGCGCGTTCAGCACCCGGATGAACCGATGCGAAAAACCCCGGAAGATCGATCAGGGGATCAAGCGGCGTTCCATTGCCCGGCGCGCTGCTCGCGCGGATCGCCTTGAACCGTTCCCCGAATTGCCTGACGCGTTGATTAGCCAGATTGTCTGATTCCATCATGACCGCTGCGACTTCATCCATCCAGTCAGGGCCCTCGCTACCATAATGGCCGCCCTTGGGATCGCTGCCCGGCCAAAAGGCTTTGGCATACCAGAGATGGCCCAGTTCATGCGGTATCCCGCCTTCGTCCTGCATCTCTGAAGGGCGCGCCTTGAACCTTGCCGAGGCCTGCTGGATCACACTGTCGCGCACATCTGCGGGCAGGTTAGCGGTTTGCGCTGCGATATCGCGCTTTATTGATGCTTCGATTTGGGCGCGGTAGCCCGCTGTAGACAGCCATGGCAGGATTGCTTCGAAACCGGCCGCTTTCAGGCCATCAAAACCTGCACCTTCAACCGCGCCGCCGCTGGTTTCGACGCCAGCGTAGCGGACCGGCGCTCGCTTGAAGCGCTGCTGAAACCGCATCTCGCCCGCCTTTGCATAAGCAAGCAACTGATCGGCGCGCGCTGCATCATCAGCAATTGCAATGCCGACCGACGTTTCGGCACACGCACGATTGGCAACGATTGGCGCGGCGGCCTCACACAACCCGATCGCACCGGCGGGTGACGAAACCGACGACAGAAGACCAAGGATCAATGGTATACGCATTATAGTCTCCAATTTGAGGGTATGACGATCAGCCTCGTTGGATCGCTGACAAGTGAGCACGGGCACAATTTCACGCTGCTTCTGGATCGATCCGCCCGCGGCGGTATCACAAGGGTCCTAGCGCTCGCTGCGCTGACGGGGATCATTCTTGGAGTTGTCTAATTACTAACTTGACCGACATTCTAAGCTCTTGATTGCACCGTACGACTACAAACATAAATAGAATTACATATGTAGACAATGTACGCAGTGGAGGATCTTGTTTGCGATTGTGCCGAATCTGTCTCGAAATGTACGGAGTCGGCAATCTCGACAGCAACCATTACGCCGATGGCTGATGGCTGATGGCTGCTAGCCGTCACAGCCAGTACCATAGGTGGTTTTCAACCGTGTCCGTGGCGACGAATGCCAATACGAAATGCGTACGACGCATCATCCACGACGGGGCGGGCGCATGCTGCCCAGCGATCTCCGGGTCAATATAGAGCGGGCAAATCGCGGAGCGCCACCAGCGCGATGTTGATACGAAACTAAACCCAAAGAGCTCCAGTTCCCGCTCGCTTCAAAATGCGTGACGGTCGCCGGTCGTGAGTATACCGATTAATGTCCGCCGAACGCCACGAGCGCGTGGACATCGATGCCGTCGCTGCGCAGGGCATCAGCACCGCCAAGATCGGGCAGATCGACCACGAACTGCGCTTGGGTGACGGTCGCGCCTGCCTTTTTGAGCAACCGGATCGCCGCGCGGGCGGTGCCGCCCGTCGCGATCAGATCGTCGACGAGCAATACGCGCTGACCGGGCACGAGCGCGTCTTCGTGCATCGCGATCCGATCCGTGCCGTATTCGAGCGCGTAGTCTTCGGCGATTGTCGCGCCGGGAAGCTTACCGTCCTTGCGGATCAACAGGACCCCCGCGTTCAGCGGAACGGCCATGGCGGCGGCGAACAGGAAACCGCGCGCTTCGATGCCGGCAACCAGATCAACCGGGCCGTCGGTGGCGGCGACCATCCGGTCCACGGTCATCGCCAAACCCTTGGGATCGAGCAGCAACGTCGTGATGTCGCGAAACATGATCCCCGGCTTCGGAAAGTCGGGGATCGTGCGGATCATCGCCGCCAGATCTGCATTGGCGGCCATGACGTCGCTCAATGTTTCACGTTCCGCCAGATCGTGCGGTACGAGCCATAGGCCAACAGCGTGCCGATCAACAGGAAGCCAAGTACGGCAAGGCCGGTCGAGTGGCGCTGTTCGAGTTCGGGTTCGGCCGTCCATACGAGGAACGCGGCGACATCCTTCGACATCTGATCGACCGAATTCTTCGTGCCATCGGTGTACGTCACCGAACCCTCTGCCAGCGGTGCAGGCATCGCGATGTTCAGGTTCGGAAAATACGGGTTGTAGTACAGCCCGTCCGGCGTCTTCGCGTCCGGGAAGTGCTTCAGCAGTTCCGCAGGCTGCTCGCTGTACCCCGTCAGCAACGAATAGATATAGGCTGCACCACCGTGGCGTGCCTTGGTAATCAATGAGAGATCAGGCGGCACGCCCTGGCCCGGGTAATAGACGGTGGGGAACTTGTCAGCGGCCACGTTGGCGCGCTCGGTCCGGTCACCCGTCTTGGGATCCAGCACCTGCTGCTTAACGGGCCAGTCCGCGGCGAACTTCTTCACCTGCGCTTCGGAATAACCGAGCTTGGCAAGATCGCGGAACGCAATCTGGCCAAGCGAGTGGCAGGCGGCGCACACTTCCTTGTACACCTGAAGTCCGCGCTGGAGCTGAGCACGATCGAACTTACCCATCAGGCCGTCGCTGGCAAAGGCGACTTCCTTGTGCTCACGGTAAAATTCTTCAGTGGCGGTTGGTGCAACCGGCTCGGTCACAAGGCTGTTGACGCTGCCGAACAGCCCCAGCAGCAATACGCCGACAAAGCCCAAGCCAACGATAAAAGAGATGATGCGAACCATTGGTTTGGATGCCCTTTATTCGGCCGGAACCGCAGCGCCGAAGCTGCCGCCAGTTGACTTGGCGCTCTTGCCCAACACCGATTCAGTAATCGAATTCGGCAGCGGACGCGGACGCTCGGTTGCCGAGATGATCGGCAGGATGATGAGGAAATGCGCGAAATAATAGACCGACGCGACCTGCCCGATCACAATGTTCATGCCGGTCGCTTCGGCCCCGCCGATATAGCCGAGCACTAGGACGTCAATCAGCAGGATCAACAGGAAGAAACGATAGGTCGGGCGATAGTTCGCCGAACGCACCGGTGAGGTGTCCAGCCATGGCAGGAAGAATAGCAGTAGGATCGAGCCGAACATCGCGAGCACGCCCCAGAGCTTGGCGGGCAAGATCAGATCGACGGTGAAGGCCTTCAGGATCGCGTAGAACGGCAGGAAGTACCATTCGGGCACGATATGCGCTGGCGTCGAGAGCGGGTTGGCCGGGATATAGTTATCCGGGTGGCCCAGCAGATTTGGTGCGAAGAAGATCAGCGCAGCAAAAATCGTGAGGAACACGCCAAGCCCGAAGCCGTCCTTCGCGGTGTAATAGGGGTGGAACGGCACCGTATCCTGCTCGCCCTTCACATCGACGCCAGTCGGGTTGTTCGACCCCGGGATGTGGAGCGCCCAGACGTGAAGGATGATCACCCCGAGCGTCACGAATGGCAGCAGATAGTGGAGCGAGAAAAAGCGGTTGAGCGCGGCATCATCGGGCGCATAACCGCCCAGCAGCCAGACGCGGATCGATTCACCGACGACCGGGATCGCCGAGAAGAAGCCGGTGATCACCTGCGCGCCCCAGAAGCTCATCTGCCCCCAGGGAAGCACATAGCCCATGAACGCGGTTGCCATCATCAACAGGAAGATAACCACCCCGAGCAGCCAGATCATCTCGCGCGGCGCCTTGTACGAGCCGTAATAAAGGCCGCGGGCGATGTGGATGTAGACGACGGCGAGGAACATCGATGCGCCGTTGGCGTGGGCATAGCGGATCATCCAGCCCGAATTCACATCACGCATGATGTGTTCGACCGAGTTGAACGCAATCGCACCGTCGGCGGCGTAATGCATCGCCAGCACGATGCCAGTGACGATCTGCAGCACCAGCGCAACCCCGGCGAGGACGCCGAAATTCCAGAAATAGTTGAGGTTGCGGGGTACCGGATAGCCGCCACCAACCGCGTTATAGACGAAACGCGGGAGTGGCAGACGCGAGTCAATCCACTTCGTTAGATCCGACTTCGGCTCGTAATGCTTTGCCCAGGGGAAGCTCATGATGCTGACCTCAACCGACTGTTACAGTGGTGTCTGACGTGAAAGTATATTCCGGCACGACCAGATTTTTCGGTGCCGGACCTTTGCGGATGCGCGCCGCGGTATCGTAGGACGAGCCATGGCATGGGCAGAAATAGCCGCCATATTCGCCCTTCACTTCGCCTTCGCCTGCACCCAGTGGCACACAGCCAAGATGGGTGCACACGCCCAGTGTGATGAGCCAGTTGGCCTTGCCTTCCTTGGTGCGCTGCGCCAGCGTTTCCGGATCGCGCAGGCTCGACACCGATACCTTGTTCGCCTCGGCGATTTCCGCCGGCGTCAGGTTGCGCACAAACAAGGGCTGCTTGCGGAAAACCGACTTGATCGCCTGACCAGGCTGGATCGCCGACAAGTCAATTTCCGTGGACGATTCTGCCAAGACGTCGGCCGAAGGGTTCATCTGATTGATCAGGGGGACCAGGGTCGCGACTACACCCACGCCGCCGAACGACAGCGCTGCGATGCTGAGAAAATCACGACGGCGCGGTTCGCCATCATGCGCTGAACCTGGCGTTTCACCCGTTGGAATCGCGTCGCTCACCGTTGCCATTCGCTTACCCTTGCGGTTCTAAACTATGCCGAGACGGCCATTAACGCCGCCATTCCCCTGACAGCAAGAAATGCCGTCGAATCGCGGCCTGATAGCCACAGGCTTGCCTAATGCCAACAGCATTTTATCCAACTTGAGGGGATACGGCTATAAGGCCTAAGGCGGGTTTATGACGGTTAACGACGCCCCCGCCCCCGCTCCCCACCCGGCCCCTTCGTTACGGCTGGCGCTGTATGAACCCGAAATTGCAGGGAATGTCGGCACCGTGTTGCGGCTGGCGGCGTGCCTTGATGTACCGGTCGATCTGATTGAGCCGATGGGATTTCCCTTTTCGGACCGCGCGCTGGCACGATCGGGCATGGATTATCTACAGCATGTGACGATGGCGCGCCATGCGGATTGGGCGAGTTTCAAGGCCCAAGTGTCCGGTCGCATCGTGCTGCTGACGACCAAGGGAGCGACGCGGCTGGACAAGGCGCAGTTCCTGCCCGGCGATACGTTGCTGCTGGGATCAGAATCGAGCGGCGTTCCCGATCATGTTCATGCCGTCGTCGACCTGCGCGTTACAATTCCGCTTGTGCCGGGACGCCGATCGTTGAATGTCGCGCTCTCTGCCGCCATCGCGCTTTCCGAAGCGCTGCGGCAAACGCATCAATGGCCGATTGAACAGGCCAGCAATAAGGGACGGCCCGAATGAAGCCACTCGACGACGAACAGACCCGCGCGCGCACCTGGTTTGAATCCTTGCGCGACCAGATTTGCGCCGAGTTCGTCTCGATCGAACGTGAAGCCGGGTCCGACGCCGATTTCGACTATCTCAGCTGGGATCGTACCGATCCGTCGGGCGAGCCGGGCGGCGGCGGCGTGCGCGGTGTGATGAAGGGCAAGGTGTTCGAGAAGGTCGGCGTCAACGTCTCCACCGTTGGCGGCACGTTTGAGGGCGAATTCGCCAAGTCGATCCACGGGGCTGCCGAAGACCCCGGCTTTTTCGCAACCGGCATCAGCCTGGTGGCGCATATGGCCAATCCGCATGTGCCGGCGGTCCACATGAACACGCGTTTCCTGGTGACCACCAAGCGGTGGTTCGGCGGAGGTGCCGATCTGAACCCGCCAATCCCCTATGACGAGGATACCGCCGATTTTCACGCGACCTTGAAGGCACACTGCGACCCGCACGGCGCGGACCATTATGATCGCTTCAAGAAATGGGCCGACGACTATTTCTATATCCCGCACCGGCAATGCCACCGCGGCGTTGGCGGGATCTTCGCGGATCACCTGGAAGGTGATTTCGACGCGAATTTCGAATTCATCAAAGATATCGGCCGCGCCTTCCTCGATAGCTATCCCCGGATCGTGCGGCGGCGGATGCATACGCCCTTTACCGAAGCGGATACCGCGCAGATGCTGACGTGGCGGGGGCGCTATGCCGAATTCAATCTGGTTTATGATCGCGGCACGTTGTTCGGGCTGAAGACCGGCGGCAACATCGACGCGATCCTGATGAGCCTGCCGCCACTTGCGACCTGGGCCTGAGGCGGACGAGCGACGGCGCTAAAGCTGTTTCGCGAGCTGGCGGTACACCGCGATCCGCACCAGGATCGTCGCCAGCGCAACCGAAGCGGCGAGCGCGGCCGCGGCCGAATCGACGAGGGTGATCACGATCGGGTTGGCCGCCCGTGCGGCGCGCAGGGCGACATCCATCTGCTGAAACGGCGCGGGCAGGAACTGCCCGGCGATCAGGCCGATCCCGGTCAGGCCGGCGAGCATCAGGCCGTTGCCTTTGGTAAGGGCGATGCTGCGCATGATCGCCGCTGTTGCCGCAATCGGGCGATCGGCAACCAACAGCGGGCCGATCAGCATGGTACGCCCCAAAATATACAGCCCCGGCACGATCAGCACGAACAGCCCAAGCGACGCCGGGATCAGCACCAGTGACGCGGCGAGCACGAAGCGTGGCAACAGATTCAACGCCCGCATCAGCGCGCCGCGCAGATCGACAGTATCGGGATCGAGCAGAAACGCGCTGATTGTCAGCGATCCGAACAGCGAGGTGATGCCAGCGGCGATGAACATCGGTCCATGATCCACCAGCCAGTTGGCAAGCGCCGTGGCGCCCGCCTGAATCTCCGGCTCATTCGCGCCGGATTCGGGCCAGGGCGGCGCGACCGGTACCAGCAACAGCAACGCCAGCGTCGGCAGGAAAATGAACATCCCCGCGACGGTGACCAACACCTCACGGTGGCGCGAAAACATGCTCCAGGCGTCAGCAAAAACGCCCGGCAAATTGATTTTCATGAGTGGCCGGTGGCTTCCTGCGCGCGGTGATGCGCGGCGACGAATAACTTGGCGACAAAGGCGGCCTGTAACACTTCGAACGCGGTGCCAACGGCGCCGACCGCTACCGAAGTCAAGACGCTCGCAAGGCTGCCAGGTTCTGCACCACCGGCAATCAGGCCCAGCACGCCGCCGAACGCCGCCTTGGCCGCCAACCCTGAAACCGCACTGACGATGATGTACAGCAACAGCACGCCGACGATTTTCCACGCCAGTCCCTTGGTCAACGCCCAAGACCGGCGGATTGCACCCAGGCCGCGATTTTCGCCGATCAACGCCGGATAGGCGAGCGTCAGGCGCGAACTGACCCAGATCGCCGCGACCGCCCAGACCAGCATGTAAACGAGGATCGACAAAACGACACTGCCACTCAGCGCGCCAATAGCGGCGCTGATCGCAGCCTGATCATTGGTGGCAAAACCAGACGTATCCAGCCCTGCTGCCACAGCGATAAAGGCAATCGGTGCCAACGCCACCACCAAGCCCGCGAGCAGCAGGACCGTGATAATCACCGCCCAGAGCATCTTGCCGAACGCGGCCTGAACGGCCGCCCCTGCCGTCCGGTTGGAATCGAGCGCGAGCGCCATGATCGCCAATTGCCCGAAGATCGCAACGATGGCCAAGACCAACCCCGCAAGGCTGACCCAATTTTGCAGTTCAGGATTGGCGGTGCCGAGCGGCGCAATTGCGTCATTGATCGATGCCGGCACGAATATCGCCGCGACCGCAATCGGCGTGACCGTGCCGATATTGTCGCCCAGAAACTCGGTTGCCCGATCCCAGACCGTTCCCATGTTCACCGAATTCAAGGCTGCTTACTCCCCGAAATAAGCGGTCAGCACGTCCGCAGCGCCGGTGTTAGACGATTGCATCGCTGCTTGCCAATGCTTCCCCGTCGCGGATCACCCTTGCCCGTTCCGCTCCACTGTCGCAGGGGAACGTGATGATCGACACGATGATCCATAAGGTTGAGTGGCGGATCGAACCCGACCCGATCGACTATGCTGTGGCCGCCGACATCATGGCGATCCGTGCTACTGACATTGCCGCTGGGCGCGCGCGCGAGCTGGTGTGGCTGCTCGAACATCCGCCGGTATACACCGCAGGAACGAGCGCTGATCCGGCGGAGCTGATCCATGCACGCTTTCCGGTACACGAAACCGGCCGCGGCGGGCGCTACACCTATCATGGCCCGGGCCAGCGCATCGGCTATGTCATGCTTGATCTGCACACGCGCGGGCGAGACGTGCGGTGTTACGTTCACGCCATCGAACAATGGGTGATCGCGGCGCTGGCCCGTATCGATATCAGCGCTTTTACGGCCCCGGGGCGGGTCGGAATTTGGACAATGGACGGTGCGCAGGAAGCGAAGATAGGTGCGATCGGCGTGCGGGTAAAACGCTGGGTCACGCTTCACGGCTTCGCAGTGAACATTGCGCCGGAATTGGGGCACTTTGACGGCATTATCCCGTGTGGCCTACCCGATTATGGTGTCACGAGCATCAAAAAGCTTGGCAAAAGCGCCGATTTTGCGGCGCTTGACGATGCGCTGAAGCTTGAATTTGCGGGCTTTCTGGAAAGACTTTCTTTGCCGCTGCAAAACGAGGCTTGAGGGCAAGGCGATATCAGACTAATGTCCACCCTGGTTTGGGTATTAAAGGCGGTCAAGCCAACCAAATCCACAATCTTAGGGAGCTTCCAAATGCGTGCACTCATTTCCAAAGTCGTTGCCGGTTCGATGATCGCCGGTGCGGCACTGATGATTTCGGCCTGCTCGCCGAAGACCGAGACGACCACCGACAACGCCATGGTCAGCGAAATGACCGCCAACGAAGGCGACGCGATGGCAACTGACAACATGACCGCAACCGACGGCGCGATGATGTCGAACGATGCCATGATGTCGAACGATGCAATGGCATCGAACGACGCCATGATGGCAACCAACGCCCAGTAATTTGGCGATTGCCGGCGCTATCTGCGGATAGTGTGGTGATACGAAGGGGCCGTCCGGTTAGCCGGGCGGCCCCTTTCGATTCGTGCATGTTCGATGGGCCAGCGCTCGATTTGGGGGTGGGACTGGCCAGCGGAATACGATACGCAATGCCATGCTGCGCCGCTGCTGTAATGGCGTGAACGCTGGTAGCGACATCATTAACCCGCCATTTGCCTGAGCGGGATAAACGAGCGCGTGCCACGACTGGCGCAAAAATGATTGGGATCGCTGCGAAAAGCCTTTAGGGCGCGCGCAGGGGGTATCTGGCGAGGAAGAACAATGATGTTGCGTTTGATTGTGATGCTCGCAGTAGCTTTTGGAATGACAGCGGCAAGTCCCGCTTCCGCACAGTTTTTTATCAAAAGCCCTGATTACAAAGGCGCACCGGTGCGCGGCGACGAGGCCGGCATGTTCGTTCCTTTGCCCGATGCAACCGCCGATGAACTGCGTGCGAGCATGGTCTGGTCGCTGCGGGCGGCGCTGAACGTGTCTGCGTTGGGCTGTGATTTTGAACCGATGCTGCTGACGATCCCAACCTATAACGCTGTACTGATCGATCACAAGGCGGAGCTCGCCAAGTCTTTTGATACGCTAAATAAGTATTTTGCACGCAAGAATAAGGTCAAGAAGGCTGCGACTACTGCGTTTGATAAGTATCAGACCAGAATCTATTCAAGCTTCACTACCGTCTATGCGCAGTATAATTTCTGTCAGACGGCTGCAAATGTGGGTTGGGATGCCATTTTCACCCCGCGCGGTGAGCTTGGCACCTTAGCTGCCAACCGGCTTCGCGAGCTTCGCAACAGCTTGGTTGCGGGGGGTGAACAGGCTTTCGGCGCGCGCACCAATCTGCGGATGGTCCCGATGTTGCGGATGGACGAGGCGTGCTGGAAGAAGAACAAGTTTGATTTCAAGCGGTGCCCCGACGCTTATTGGCAGGGCTAATCGCTCGCCGGTTTGGCAGCTGTTGCCGCCTTAGCGCAGGCCTAGCAGCTTGTGCGTTTGCAGCGACAATTTCCACCGTGGTCGCGTAAGCACCAATTCGATCGCCACGGTGCGGTTGCTCTCAGCTGTGGCGCTGTCGAGCGGCTGCAGCAAAAAATGCTCGAATGCCCACCGCTCGATCGCATCGATATCGCTGCCCGGCTGCGGCCAAACGAGCTTCAGCTCATCGCCTGATCGCTGAACAACGACGCTGCCTGCCTTGGGGCTGACGCACACCCAGTCGATGCCAGGGTGCACGGGCAGCGTCCCGTTGGTCTCAATCGCGATGCTGAACCCCTTGCCATGCAGCGCATCAACCAGCGCATCATCGATCTGGAGCATCGGTTCACCGCCGGTCAGCACGACAAAGCGGTTATCCTCCCCTGCCCCCCAATGGCCTAGCGCTGCGCGCACCAGTGCCGCGGCATCGGCAAATCGACCACCCCCTGCCCCGTCGACCCCCACGAAATCGGTATCGCAAAACTGGCAGATCGCCGTCGATCGATCCTCTTCGCGCCCCGACCACAAATTGCACCCGGCAAATCGGACGAACACCGCTCGGCGCCCGGCATGAACGCCCTCGCCCTGCAGCGTCAGGAACATTTCCTTGACCGCATAGCTCACCGGATCACGCCCGCGCGGCGTAGCGGGTAGGATCGGCGATCCCGGCGTCGTCGAACCCGCGCTGGCGCAGGCGACAACTGTCACACAAGCCGCAATGGATGCCATCAGGCGTCGGATCATAGCATGACCAGCTGAGCGCAGCATCGAGCCCCAGCCGTGCCGCCTCACGTACGATATCGGCCTTGGTCATGTGTTGCAGCGGCGCGTGGATCGTAAACCCGCGCCCTTCCACGCCGTCGCGCGTCGCAAGTGCGGCCATCGCCTCGAAACTGGCGATGAATTCGGGGCGGCAATCGGGATAGCCCGAATAATCAAGCGCGTTGACGCCAATGAACAGATCATGCGCGCCGGCTGCTTCGGCCCAGCCCAGCGCGAGGCTGAGGAAGATCGTGTTGCGCGCGGGCACATAGGTGATCGGAATGCCGGGCCCCACGCCTGCCTTTGGCACATCGATATCGGCGGTCAGCGCCGATCCACCAAATGCCGAGAGATCGAGCGGCAGAATGATGTGGCGCGCGGCGCCAAGCGCGCGAGCGATGCGCTCGGCAGCTTCAAGCTCCACACGGTGCCGCTGGTTGTAATCAACCGAGAGCGCCAGCACCGTGAACCCGGCTTCGCGGGCGCGCGCTGCCGAAACCATCGAGTCCAACCCGCCCGAAAGCAGCACCACCGCCATCTTGTTCGCATGTTGCATAATGGGCGGGTCGCTAGTCGCATTGCCGCAAGGCCGCAAGACGCGATCACTAAAAGAAGGGCCGCCTGATAAGGGCGGCCCAGTTAGGCTTCGACGCCTCAGGGAGAAAGCGTGCCAGAAGCACTCAGAAATAGTAGCATGCGATTCTATACCGCAGCTTAACGACAAGGTTACGGGCTGGCCGACGCGCAATTACCCGTGCGCCGCGCTTCAAATGCCATGTCGAACGGTGCGCCCCCGGCAATGCCCTGGGTTTCGAGGTGAAAGCTGTTGCGCGTTTCCAGCCGGATCATCGTGCGCCCATGCCCTGCGCCGGGGCAGGTATAGCTGATCGTCACGGTACGCGGCTGATCGTTCAGCAAGATGCGGTTGCATGACGCACCCGGATGTTCGAGCTGAACAAGGCGATCGGGGTTGCTGACGCACATGGTGCGCGGCGGCGCGCTCGATCCGGCTTCACGCAATTGCCACTGGCCGGGCGTGATATCACCAATCGCGGCAGCAACGGGGCCATTCACGGGGCCAGCGGCAATCGCCGCACCAGCGACCAGCCCGGCACAAGCCAATGTTCCGCGTATCCAATTGACGGTCCGCATCGTTTCAAACCCTTCGCCGCAAGCAATAGCCTGCGAATCGTGTTCTGCGCCCCTTAACCACAATGTGCTGGAGCGACGGGCAAGATACAAGAACGCCTAGGGTGCGGCTATCCCCACTTGTAGGGGGAACTTGGTCGAACAAAATGCGCAATCGACGGTGATCACGCCATTTTCATCGGCCATTTCGCGCTGCTCCTCGATCGGAAATTTGCCGATAACTTGCGCGATATAGTCGACGGAACAGCGGCACCCCTTTGATAACGCCAGTTCGGGCAGGATTCGCACTTCGCTCTCTTCGTTGAACAAACGCCAGATGAGCGTTTCGAGCGTCAACGCGGCGTCAGTCAGCTCATCGGCGGCCATCGTGCTGCCCAGCACCGCGACATGCTCCCATTCGGGGTGATCGAGCCGGGTATGAATCCGGTCGCGCCCCACTTCGCCTTCGGGCAAATGCTGCAGAAACAGCCCGCCCGCGCAGTAGCGGCCATCGGCGCGCTTTACGAAACCGGCCTTTACCAGTGTCGGGATTTGTTCGGACTGAACGAAATAGCTCTCCACCGTCGCGCCAAGCGTATCGCCATCGAGCGGCACGATCCCCTGATAGCGCTCCCCGGTACCCGCATGATCGAAGGTGATCGTCAGATACCCCGCCCCGAACAACGCGAACAGGCTCGGCTGCTCAGGCTGGTCAGCGAGCTTTTCAGGATCGAAATCGACATAGCCGCGCAGCTCCCCACCGCGAAAATCGCAGACCAGCAGCCGGACGACGCCATTGTCGGTCTGGGTCTGCATCGTCAGCTGGCCGCCGGCATCTTTCAGCGTCGACCCGACCAGCGCGGTCAATGTCAGCGCCTCCGCCAGCAGCGATGCGATGGCGGGCGGATAGGCGTGCGCCTCAAGGATGGTGTCGAGCACCGGCCCGAGCCGAACGATGCGGCCTCGGGCGTGACGATCGGGAATGGTGAAGCCAACCGCGCGATCGGTGTCGATGGTAACAGGATTGGTCATCTGCGTTCCGTTCAGACTGAGTCCGTCAAAGCCCTGCCTTTCTTGTCAATGGTGGAAAAGAAAGGCGGCCCTTCGACAAGCTCAGGGCCAACAGTTTCGAGGATCAGCGTATAATTTGAAGTTTAGATAGGCGACAACTTCCCGGAAACAACTCAACCAATCTGCCCGAAGCACCAGCGCAGGATCGATTTCTGCGCGTGGAGCCGGTTTTCGGCCTCTGCCCAGATCAATGACTGCGGGCCGTCAATCACCTCTGCCACCACCTCTTCACCGCGATGTGCGGGCAGACAGTGCAGGAACACCGCGTCGGGCCGGGCCGATGCCATCAGCGCGGGCGTCACCTGATAGGGCATCATCGCATCGAGCTTGGTATCGGCATGGGCCTGCCCCATCGAAATCCAGGTATCGGTGACGATCACATCCGCCCCCTCCACCGCTTCATGCGGCGATGCGACGCAGCGTGCACGTCCCTTGCCAAGCGCCAGATCCTCGTCGCTCGGCTGGAACCCCTGCGGGCAGGCAGCGACGACATCGAAATGCATCAGCCCGGCGGCTTCGGCGATTGAGGCGAGGACGTTGTTGCCATCACCAAGCCACGCGACCTTCAGTCCGGGGAGAGTCCGGCCGCTATCGATGATCGTCAGCAGGTCGGCCATGATCTGGCAGGGGTGCGACGCGTCCGTCAGCCCGTTGATCACCGGCACGCTGGCGTATTGCGCCATCTCGACAACCTTGGCGTGATCGTCAGTGCGGATCATGATCGCATCGACATAGCCCGAAAGCACGCGGGCCGTGTCAGCGATGCTTTCACCACGGCCAAGCTGCATCGATCCGGCGTCCATGACAATGCTGGTGCCGCCCAGCTGACGGATCGCCATATCGAACGAAACGCGGGTGCGGGTCGAGTTTTTCTCGAAGATCATCGCCAGCACGCGTCCGGCGAGCGGCGCATCGGCATCAACCTTGCCCTTCGGCCAGCCCGCACGCGCATTTTTGCGATCGAGCGCGTCGGCCAGCATCGCAGCGATGGCGTCGGGACCTGCGTCCGAGAGGTTGAGGAAGTGGCGCGTCACGCCGCCACGGCCGGGGCATAGGCCCGCGCGGCGTCGCTCATCTTCTGGACGAATTCATCGATATGCGCCTGCTCGATAATCAGTGGTGGCAGGATGCGGACGACATTTTCGCCGGCCGCGACCGTCAAAAGCCCGTGATGATCGCGCAGATAACCGACGAAATCGCGGCTGACCGCGCTGTCCTTCAGCTTCAACCCGGCCATCAACCCGCGCCCGCGCACGCTGTCAAAAATATGATCGTGGTTGGGGATCATCTGCTCGAGCGCCTGACGGAGCCGGTCGCCCATCGCGGTGACATGATCGAGGAAACCGGGTTCGAGCATCACGTCGAGGATCGCCTCACCCGCCGCCATGCCGAGCGGATTGCCGCCATAGGTGGAGCCATGCGTGCCGAACACCATGCCCTTGGCCGCTTCCTCGGTCGCAAGGCACGCGCCGAGCGGAAAGCCGCCGCCAATGCCTTTGGCCGATGCCAGAATATCGGGAGTGATGCCGTAATGCTCATACGCCCACATCTTGCCGGTGCGGCCGTACCCGCACTGCACCTCGTCAAGCACCAGCAACAGGCCGTGATCATCGCAAGCCTTGCGCAGGCCCTGAATGAACGCCTCAGTGCCCGCCGACACGCCGCCTTCACCCTGGATCGTCTCGACCAGAAAACCCGCCGTCTCGTCATCGATCAACGCAAGCGCCGCTTCCAGATCGTTGAATGGCGCATAGCCGAAGCCGGGCAGTAACGGTTCGAACCCGTCACGCATCTTGGCCTGGTTGGTCGCGCTGATCGTGCCCATCGTGCGGCCGTGAAAGGCGTTGTTGAAGGTGATCAGCTTGTGCCGCTGCGGGTTGCCATTGGCGAAGTGATAACGGCGCGCCGTCTTGATCGCGCATTCGACGGCTTCCGCGCCGGAATTGGTGAAGAACACCGTATCGGCAAAGCTGTTATCGACGATGCGCTGCGCGAACCGTTCGCCTTGTGGCGAACCGTAGAGGTTGGAGACGTGCATCAGCGTCGCGGCCTGATCGGCAATCGCCTTGACCAGCTTCGGGTGGCCATGGCCGAGCGCATTGACCGCGATGCCGCTGGCGAAATCGAGATAGCGTTCGCCGCGCTCACCGATCAGGTAGCAGCCTTCGCCGCGCACCGGACGCACATCGCACCGCGGGTAAACGGGCATGAGCGGGGTGATCGGCATGGCAAAAGCTCCCTAACGCAAAAAGGCGACCCAAGCCGGCCGCCTGAAGCGGACTTTTACGGTGTGTCTGGTTGGAGCGCAACACCCGCAGCGTCACGTGCGGCTACGGCCTTTCGTTCATCCCCGCGAACGGCCAGCAGATACATCACCGGGGTGATGATGCGGCTGAGCACGGTCGAACTCACCAGCCCGCCTATGATCACCCAGGCGAGCGGAGAATAAAGCGACGAACCGCTCAGCGCGAGCGGCAGCAACCCGCCGATCGCGGTGACCGAAGTGAGCAAAACCGGCAGGAAGCGGATTTCGCCTGCCTTCTCGATCGCCTCCCGCAGCGCCATGCCGCGTTCGCGCAGCTGAGTGGTGAAATCGACCAGCAGGATCGAATTTTTGATCTCGATACCGATCAGCGCGACGAAACCGATGATCGCCAGAAACGACAGCGAATTGCCGGTAAAGAACAGCCCGAACAACCCGCCGACCAGGCCAAGCGGGATAACGCCCGCCACCACCAACGTCTCCCGAAACCGCCCGAATTCAAGCACCAGCACGCCAAAGATACCGAACACGGCGAGCAGGATGATCGGCCCCAATCCGGCAAAATTGCGCTGTGCCGCCTCCGCCTCTCCGCCAAAGGTGAAGCGATACCCCTCTGGCAGAGGGATGTCCTTCAACCGCTCGGCGAGTGCCGGGGTGACCTTGGACGCGAGCACGCCCGGTTCGGTATAGGCGATGACGGTGACGGTACGCTCCAGCTTCAGCCGCGTGATCAGCGGGGGGACGCTTTTCAGGCTGGGCGTAGCGATTTCCGACAACGGCACTGATCCGCCCGTCAGCGTCGGCACGTAGATCTGGCCGAGCACCGACACAGGTTGCCGGTCGGCAAAGGGCAGGCGCACGGTGACCGGCCAGCTATCGCCTTCCGCATCGCGCAACTGGCTTGCCTGCTCACCGCTGATCGCGATGCGCACGGCCCGGCGCGGCTCGCCCGGTGCGATCCCGATCAGCCCGGCCTTGGCCTCGTCCAGCCCGAGATCGAGATCGAGCCGGTCATAGGCGATCGGGTTGTCGACATCGCGCAGGCCCGGCGTCGCCGCGAGCAACCGCTCAATGTCGCCCGACAATCGCTTGAGCACGTTCAGGTCGGGGCCGCTGATCCGAACCGCCACGGGTGCCTCGAGCGGAGGCCCGTTCTCGAAATTCACCACCGTCACCCGCGCATCGGGGAAGGACGAAAACTCCCGGCGCAACCGGTTGATCATCTTCAGCGACGACCGCGAATCCCACTCCTTCAACGTGACGAAGATATCGCCGTACCGCGCGCGTTCCTCGCGCGGGAGAATGTTGTAATAGATCTGCGGATTGCCGCGCCCGGCATTCTCCATCAGGTTCACGATTGTCGGTTCGCGCCGCAGCTTCGCCGCGACCGCCTTCACCGCGCGGTCAGTGGCGGCGATGCTGCTTCCCTCCGGCGTTTCGACGCGGACCAGAAAATAGGGCGCCTCGGCCGCCGGAAACAGGCTGAAGCCGAGCACCGGCACCAAGCCGAAGGTCGCGACGCACAGGATCATCGCGCCCCAGAACCAGCGACGCGGCGCATCGAGTGCACGGTGGAGCACCGGCGCGTAGAAGCGCTCGATTCCCGCCGTAATCGCCTGCAGCAACCGGTTGCCGCCATGTTGTTCGGGCTTCAGCAATTTGCTCGCGACGAAGGGAATGACGGTGAGCGAGACGATCAGCGAGCTCGCCACCGTCAACAGCACCGCCATCGGCAGGCCGCGCACGAAATCGCCCGATCCCTCCGGCAGGAAGGTGAGCGGCAGGAACGCGAAGAGCAGCACGCCGGTGGCACCGATCACCGCAGCGGTAATCTCCCGCGTGCCGGTGATTGCGGCGGATTCGGGTGCCTCGCCATCACGGATGTGCCGCTCGATATTTTCGGTCACCACAATCGAATCGTCGACCAGCAGGCCAAGCGACAGAATGAAGCCCGAAATGCTGATCTGGTTAAGGGTATAGCCAAACAACGACAGCAGCAGCACACCCATCGCCAAGCTGAGCGGGATCGAAACCATGACGATCAGGGAGGGACGAAAGCCCAGCGGCAGGATGGTAATGAGCACCAGCCCCAGCGCGATCGCGAAATCGCGGGCGAGCAGCGACAGTTTCTTTTCGATATCGTGGCTCTGGTCGAATGCGACTTCGAGCGCGATGTCGGGCGGCACGTCTTTGCGATAGGCACTCACGGCCTTTACCAGCGCATCGCGCAGCGTGGTCGCATCGACATTGTCCTTCTGGCGAACCATCACGAACAGCGCGCGCTTGCCATTGAAGCGCGTGATATGGAGCTGCTCCGATTCCGCCCAGCCGACCTGCGCCACATCGCCAACGCGGAGTAATTGGCCGTTCCCTGCGCGGACCGGCACGGCGCGCACTTCTTCAATCGTACGATAGGCTCCACCCGCATCGATGTTGAGCCGACGATCGCCCGAATTGACCGCTCCCGCAGGCAAATCGACCCCGCCCTGCCGCAGCGCGTTGGCGACGGCTGAGGCCGGCAACTGCACTTCGGCGAGCCGCGCCTGATCGATCGCAACCCGCACCTCGGGCCGGGCTGCCCCCTCGACCACGGTCTGGCGCACGCCGGTAACGACGTTCAGCCGGTCGCGCAGATCCTCCGCATATTTGGTCATCCGGAGCCATGATGCGGTTTCGCTGACCAGCGCCAGTTGTAACACTGCCGCCTCGGTCGTCCGCGGACGACGATAGGCGATGCGTGCGATCCCCTGCGGCAGCCGGTCGCGGATCGCCTGCACTTCGCGCACGGTACGGTCGAGCGCTTGTTCGGAATCGGTGCCGTGAATGAAATCGGCAGTGATGACGGCGGTGCCGTCGCTCGAGGTCGACCTGATCTCGCGAATATAGTCTAGGCCCTGCAGCACGTCCTCGATCGGCTTGGCGACGGTTTCCTCCATCGTCGCGGCATCGGCGCCAGGCAGGACCACGGTGACAACGGTCAGCGAGGTCGGGAAATGCGGGTCGACCGAGCGCGGGATCGATAGGAACGCCGATACCCCCAGCATCGCGAGCAGCAGGAAGGCGACGAGCGTGACTTGCCAGCGCTTGACTGCAAAAGCCGTGATGTTCATCGACCGGCGCCAATCGGCGCAATCACCTGCCCGTCTTTCAGCCGGTCAACGCGTGATGTCGCGATCAACTCACCCCGGCTCAGCCCGCCAGTCACTTCGATCCCGCCATCGGTCGCGTCGGCAATCATCACCCGGCGCAGGCGAACGCGGCGGCTCGCCCGATCGACGACATAAACGAACCCTTCGCCCGCACGCGCCGCGAACACCGCATTGGCGGGTACTTTCAATGCAGTGACCGTCTGTGTGGATGCCGTGATAAGCGCCTCACCAATCTGGCCGGAGCGGAGCCGCGCATCCGCGGGCAGCGCGATTTCCACCGCAAAGGTGCCCGTGTTGCGGTCGCCGCGCCCAGCGATTTCGATCACCCGTCCGGCGATCGGCAGATTGCCGAGCGCCGCCAGCGTAACTTGCGCCGGAACGCCCTCCACCAGCCGCACGGCATCGCGATCCGACAGCGGCACGCGCAGCACATATCCGCTCGCAGCCTCACCAATCACGAGCACTGGCGTGCCCGCCGCCACGACCTGGCCGGGTTCGGCAAGCCGTGCGAGCACGACGCCGCCGCCTGGTGCGACGATCGTGGCATTGGTGGCCTGGAACCGTGCAGCGCTGACGCTCGCATCGGCCGCCTGGAGCGACGCCTGGGCATTTTCCATCCGTAGCCGGGTGATCCAGCCTTGTGCCATCAGATTGGCGCTGCGGCGGAATTCGGCGGCGGCCCGCTCACGTTCCGCGCGCGCCCGCGTTAGATCGGCAGCGACCGTTGTCGTATCGAGCGCGGCGAGCACTTGCCCCGAGCGGACGCTATCGCCTTCGTTGACAGTCAGCCGCGCAATCCGCCCGGCACTCGTAAAGCCAAGCGACGCCTCACGCCGAAGCGACACAGTGCCAACACCGCGAATGGTGGCGGCCTGTTGCGCAGCGCCGACGCTGGCGATCCGAACGGCGGGGGGTGCGGCAGCCGGTTCTTGCTTGGGTTCGGCCTTGGTGCAGCTCGCGAGCAGGGAAAACCCTGCCAACACCCCCATCATGCCACCCCAGCGCATCGCCATCTCCCCGATTGTTCCGGGAGCATAGCGACATAAGTATCGATTTGAAACCTAATTTTTGTCGGGGCCCGTCACACGGAAAAACGGGTCAATTCTTGAGTTTCCAGCCCGACCGGAGCAACCGATAGCAGATCAGACCCATTACGATATCGATCATCAAAACCACGATCCCACCGACCAGCACATTGGAGTCGGCGTTGAGCAGAAAGCCATAACGGAATCCGGAGATGATGTAGAAAAACGGGTTGAAATAGCTGAACGTCTGGAAGGCCGGCGCAAGCTTGTCGATCGAGTAAAAGGTGCCCGACAGCAACGTGAGCGGCGCGATAAGGAAATTCTGGACAGCAGCGGCGTGATCGAACTTTTCCGCC
>CAZYOU010000006.1:29581-46478 GCA_964649315.1 uncultured Stakelama sp.
GACGTCAAAATACCGACAAACGCGAGAAATACGGATCCGAGCAGCCCGAACCAGAGGATTGCAAACGGGTGTTGCGGGAACAGATGCACCCCCGGCCAGAACTGCATCGCGAGGAAAACCGCCCCGCCCACACAGAACGCGCGCGTCACGGCCCCGCCCACCATTGCCGCGAGCAGCTCCCCGGTCGACAGCGGCGGCATCAGATAATCGACGATCGTGCCTTGGATTTTGCCAACCAGTAGCGAAAAGCTCGAATTGGCAAAGCTGTTCTGCAACATCCCCATCACGATCAGGCCGGGGGCCAGAAAATCGGCGAAGGGCACGTCGACGCCGCCGACATTCACGGGGCGTTTTCCACCCGTCGCGACAGTGAAAATCACCAGAAACAGCAAAGTCGTGATCGCCGGTGCCCAAACCGTTTGCAGCTGCACCTTGAAGAAGCGCCGCACCTCCTTGATATAGAGCGTTCTCAGACCGCCCCAATTGACGTTCCGAATCGTCGGCACGCCGGGGGCGTTCGCAATCGCCGACGGCATATCGCCGGAAGGGGGCTGGGTGTTCATGGCATTGGCGCGTAATCGCTGCCGCTGCCGCTCGCAACCCGCCAACTGAACGAAGGACTATGAATGAGCTGGACCGACGAGCGGATCGATACGCTGAAAACCATGTGGGAAAAGGGGCTGACCGCGAGCCAGATCGCCGAATCGCTTGGCGGGGTCAGCCGCAACGCGGTGATCGGCAAGGCCCACCGCCTGGGGCTTCAGGCCCGCCCGTCACCGGTCAAGGCCAATGACCCCGAGGTGAAGGCCGCCGCAGCAGCGCCAAAGCCGGTCGCGCCAAAGGCAGAACCGATTGCCGCACCACCGCCACCCGTCGCCAAGGCTGCCGCTGCACCGCGCCCCGCACCCGCAGCGCCGACGCCCGTCGAGGCCGAGCCAATTGCCGATCTGGTCGATGACGAACCTGCCGTGGAAAAGGCACCTGCCGTGATCATGCGGTCGGTTGGCCCCGGCGGGTTTCTCCGTCAGGCACCCGGCGAGCAGCAGGCCCCGATTACGCCAGCGCCACCCCGTCGCCTCGTCCCGGCCCGGCCCTCTGCCGATATGGCGGGGAAGACGACGCTGCTCGATCTGAACGACCGGATCTGCAAATGGCCGCTGGGCCATCCCGGCGAGCCCGATTTCCACTTTTGCGGCGAAAAGGTGAACCCGGGCTTCCCGTACTGTATCGCGCATTGCGGCCATGCCTATCAGGCGCAGTTGCCCCGCCGTGATCGCCGCCCGCCCCCGCCGCTGCCCTTCGGCGGCCCGCGCGTTCGGTAATGGCTTCGCTGGATGAATGAATGGAAAAGGGCGCGCTCACCACGCGCCCTTTTTTTGGCCACATATGAAAAAGGCACCGGCGACGTCACTGTCACCGGTGCCATTTCAACACTTCACGGCATCAAGCCGCGACACGATTAGAACCGATACGAGATGTTCGCACGCAGCGAGCTATAGCGGAACGAGTCAGACGACCGAAGGAAATCGGTGCCACCGGCGCCGCCAAGCGTGAACGGGCTGGTTGCCGGACCACCTGCAACGCGAACGCGGTAATCATCATCCTTCAGATTGGTGTAGAGATATTCGACACCGATCGACACGTGCGGCGAGATTTTCTGCTCGATGCCGCCACCAGCAATGAAACCAAACGCGTTGGTATTGCCATTGTTGGTGAACGTGTTGACCGTGTTGGTCGTCGTGAATGTGTTGTTCACGCGCGCATAAGCGCCGCCGCTGGTCGCATAGAACAACGTCTTGTTAGCTGCATAGCCGACCCGCAGGCGGACATTTGCCGAAAAGTCGATCTCGCGGTTCATCACATAATTTGCAGGCGTAATGCTGAATGCCGTGACCGAATCGCGGATTTCGCTGCGCCCCACTTCGCCGACCAGACCGATGACGAAATTGCCATACTGCCGATCGTAGCCGCCGCGGACAGAATAGCTGACGGTGTTGCTATCATTGGCGCAACCGGTGCCGGTTGTGCTCGTCACACCGCGACCCTGGCCGTTGCAGAAGCCAGTCGAAAATGCGTTTACGCCGGTGGTGGTCGTCAAGACATCGCCGAACCTGCCATCGAGGTTCCGATCGAACAAAATCGATTCACCGACGTCGTTCTGTTGAAGGTCCACACCGGCCGAGGCCGAGACATAGAAGCCAGTGAATGGCGCATCGTCGGTCGACTGGGCTGCGGCAGGCGTTGCAAACGCGAGCGCGGCGAGGCCGGTCGACACGGCGAAGAAGGAATTAAGGCGCATAAAGATACTCCGTGCTTTGAATGACAGCGTAACAACGTCCCTATCCTGAAATGTATGCATCTGTATGCATTCCGGTGCCGATACATCCCAGACGTGACATAACAGCAACACTCCACCCGCTTGGCAGCGCGCAGACGGAGGCGCTTCCACCCGTTGCACAGTGCGGATATAGCCTTCCGATGTCTGATGATCTGTTCGCCAACGCCGCCAAGCCCAGCACCGATTACAACGCATCCTCGATCGAAGTGCTGGAAGGGTTGGAGCCCGTCCGGCGGCGCCCCGGCATGTATGTCGGCGGCACGGATGAGCGCGCGCTCCACCACCTCGCCGCTGAGGTGCTCGACAATGCGATGGACGAAGCGGTCGCGGGCCATGCGACCCGGATCGAGATTTCGCTTGAGCCAGGGAACCGGTTGACGATCATCGACAACGGCCGCGGCATTCCGGTCGATCCGCACCCCAAATTTCCCGAAAAGTCGGCGCTTGAGGTGATCCTGTCGACACTGCATTCGGGCGGCAAGTTCGATGGCAAGGCCTATGCAACGTCGGGCGGCCTGCACGGCGTGGGGGTGAGCGTTGTCAATGCCTTGTCTTCTGAGACTTTGGTAGAAGTTGCCCGTAACAAGACCCTGTATCGGCAGCGTTTTTCGCGCGGAATGACGATGGGGCCGCTCGAACAGATCGGGCCGACCGCTAATCGGCGCGGTACCTCGGTCAGCTTCGTGCCCGATGACCAGATTTTCGGCCCCGATCTGCATTTCAAGCCCGCGCAGCTGCACAAGCTGGCGCGGTCCAAGGCCTATCTGTTTGCTGGCGTTGAAATCCGCTGGAAATGTGCGCCTGAACTGATCAGCGACGATACGCCGACCGAAGCGGTATTCCAGTTTCCCGGCGGGCTGGCCGACCATCTGCGCGAACAGATCGCTGGCCGCGAGTGCGCAACCGCTGATTTCTTTTCAGGATCGCAGGATTTTCCGGGCGAGAATCAGGGCCGCGTCGAATGGGCGGTATCCTGGCCGCTGTGGAGCGACGGATCATATAGCTGGTATTGCAACACCATCCCCACGCCCGATGGCGGCACGCACGAAGCAGGGCTTCGCGCCGCGCTGGTAAAGGGCATTCGCGGCTATGGCGAGCTGGTCGGCCAGAAAAAGGCCAAGGAGATCACCGCCGACGACATCATGACCGGCAGCGAGCTGATGCTGAGCGTGTTCATCCGCGAGCCGCAATTCCAAAGCCAGACCAAGGATCGGCTGACCTCGCCGGACGCCGCCATCCTCGTCGAAAAGGCCGTGCGCGATCATTTCGATCATTTCCTGAGCAACAATACCGAACGCGGCAAGGCGTTGCTCGCCTATGTGATCGAGCGAATGGAGGACCGGCTCGCGCGCAAGGCCGAGCGTGAAGTGAAACGCAAAACAGCGACTTCGGCTCGAAAGCTTCGACTCCCTGGCAAGTTGACCGATTGTTCGTCTGACGATCCCAAGGGTACCGAAATCTTCATCGTCGAAGGCGACAGCGCCGGCGGCTCCGCCAAGCAGGCCCGCGACCGCAAGACGCAGGCGATCCTGCCGATCCGCGGCAAGATTTTGAATGTGGCGTCCGCCACCGCCGCCAAGATCGGGGCAAATTCTGAAATCGCAGACCTGATTCAGGCGCTGGGTTGCGGCACCCGCAAGGACTGCGTGCCCGATAATCTGCGCTATGAACGCATCGTCATCATGACCGATGCCGATGTCGACGGCGCGCATATCGCGACATTGCTGATGACATTCTTTTTTCAGGAGATGCCCGAACTCGTCCGGCGCGGGCACCTGTATCTCGCGCAGCCGCCGCTCTACCGGCTGACGGTAGGCGCGAAATCGCTTTATGCGATGGACGATGCGCACCGCGCTGAAATTGAAGCGGGACCGTTCAAGGGCAAGAATGTGGAGGTTTCCCGCTTCAAGGGGCTCGGCGAAATGAACCCGATGCAGCTGCGCGAAACGACGATGGACCCCAAGACGCGCCAGATGATCCGCATCACCCTGCCCCAGGAATATGAGGAGCGCGCGGGCGTGAAGGATCTGGTCGACCGGCTCATGGGCAACAACCCCGCCCACCGTTTTGCCTTTATCCAGGAAAATGCCGCGCGGGTCGACGAGGATGCGATCGACGCTTGAGGCAACAAAGCCTCCCCCCTTTTTTGGGGGGGAGGAGGTTAACCGAGCGCGATGCTCAAGGGTTCAACCACCGCGCCTGGGGTCGGCAAGGATCAACGCTGGGCGAACTGGGCCGCCATGCGCTCAGCCATAGCGAGGCGGAGCATCGCGTTGGCGGGCATCGAGTTGCGAACAGTTGCGGCAACACAGGCTTGCACATCAACGCGGGTGCCATGGCGAGCTGCGCACAGTTTGTTGGCGGCGCGCTCAACCCGGGCGAGCATTGCAGCGCGATCGTCGCTGCGATTCATGTCGAGATCGCGGTAATAGACGTGATACTGGTCATTCCCGATCGGCCAGCTTTTGTCCTTGGCGGTCAGGGGGGCGGCGGTGACGAAGGCGGCCACGATCGTGGCGGCAGCAATGGCGAAAACCTTGATCATCTGGCATTCCTTTTTCGATGGTGGGCGTCACCCCGAGCTGGTGGCGACCCCTCGAAATCTAAAGAAATCCCGACTGATGATGAGGATGAGGACCTGATGAAACGGTGATTTTGAACCGATTAGTTACCGATGGGGGGGCAACGTGGCAGGACAGGACCAGATTGAGCTGGCGCACGAAGCATCGTTCAAGATCGCCGGGCTGACGGTGATTCCCGCGACTCGAGAACTTGTTTCGACTGACGGCAGCCGCGAAGTGATCGAACCCCGCGTGATGCAGGTGATGGTCGTGCTCGCCAGCGCTGGCGGCGCGACCGTTTCGCGCGATGATCTGGTCCGCCGCTGCTGGGAAAACCGGGCGGTGGGTGACGATGCGATCAACCGGGTTATCTCGCGCCTGCGCCGTGTGGCCGACGGCATCGGCAACAAGGCGTTCCGCATCGAAACCGTGACCAAGGTCGGCTATCGGTTGATCACCAACGAGCCGATACACCAGCCCGGCGGGACCGAGCCGATAGAGTTACAAAAGGGGACGCCAATCGACCGCCGTGTGCTGATGGGTGGCGCCGCAGCGACCATTGTTCTCGGCGGCGGCGCCTTGTGGCAAATGACGAGAGCAACGCGACCGATCCGCCCCGCGAAAAGCCCGCAGGTTACAGCGCTGTTCGACCAGGGCCTGGTTGCGTTGCGACTGACGAGCAATGCCGGCAATCAGCAAGCCTGCGGCCTTTTCCGCCGCGCGAGCGAACTCGCGCCTGACGATCCCGATACATGGGGTGCGCTTGGCTATGCTCAGGCGATCCAGAGCCATACTGGCCCGCCCGAAGGCGTCGCTGCAGGCGAGGCCCAGGCGGGTTCGGCGATTGCCCGTGCGCGGAGCATCGACGCCGCCAATCCGTGGGCCGAGGCCGCAGCCGGCGCGCTGCTCCCCCGTCGCGGCCGCTGGGCCGATCGACGCGTTGCATTCGAAAGGGCGGCGCGCGGGCTGCCCGGTAACGACGTCGTGCTGACCCAGCTTTCAGATGTCTATGCGTCGACCGGGCAGATGGTCAAAGCAGCACAGGCGCTGAAGCCGTTGTTTGAGGGCGGCATGCCGTCAAACTTCGTGCCCTATCATTATGGTCTCTGGCTGTGGGGCGCTGGCCGCCTGATCGAAGCGGACACCGTCATCGATCAGGGGCGGGCGCTGTATCCCGTGAGCTTTGCACTCTGGTTTCTGCGATTTTTCATCTTCTGTCACTCTGGTCGTGCCGCCAGCGCGCTGGCACTGGCCGCCGACGAACAGGGTCGGCCGCCCGAAATTCCCGCCAGGGACTTTGATCACGTCATCCGCTTCGCCCGGCTCATGCTATCGCCGAATCCCGCCTTGATCGACGACTTTCTGGGCGAGTCGGTCGCCATGGCACACGAAGGTGCGGGGCTTGCCGAAAACACCATGCAGTTCGCCGCCGCGCTGGGCCGGCCCGACATCGCTTTTGCCGTCGCCGAGGCGCTGTATTTTGATCGCGGCTTCACCGTCCCTGCGCTCCGCTTCGGCGGGTCGCGTGGCAATTACAGCTATATGCAGGATCGCCGCACTTACTGGCTGTTCCTCCCTTCCACGCTGACCATGCGGCGCGATCCCCGATTTGTAGCGCTGACCCGCGATCTTGGCCTGGATGGCTATTGGCAATCGGTGAATGAACGACCGGACGATCGCGATTAGGCGCGGCGCGTTCCTGTCGAATCGCCGGCAAGACAGGCTGAAGAGCGATCAGCCGCGGTTACCCTCGGGCGAGTCCCGCCCGCCTTGCCGAGGCGACCGCAATCGCGAAGCACCCCGCCAGCAGCCCGGCGTCCTTCAGCAGGAACTGTGCGATGCCGCCGATGAACGGCGCGCCATAGCCGGGCTCCCAGATCGTCGCACCGAGCAGGAAGCTGAGCGTGATCAGGAAGGTGCACATGCCCATCAACCCGCCAAGCAGGCTGGCGCGTGCCGACCAGGCACCGATGGCGAGCGCCGCGCCGGTCGCGAGCTCGATCGAGCCGATGACGTTGCTGGCGCCCTGCGCACCCCAAATGGGGTACATCCACGAGAACAAGGGATACTGGCTGGCAATTTTGGCGACGCCTTCGGCTTCATAGGTGGCGAACTTCGCGATCCCGAAGAAGAAGAAGATCAAAACAAGCGCCCAGCGCAGCGCGGCAATGGCAGCGGCGTCGCTGGGAACGGGAAAACGATTGGTCATGATAGGCCCCTTTGGAACGAATGGATTGCAGGCCATTCGTCCGGTGGGGCGGATCGGTTACACCGGGGTTGACCATTCCTCGCGTAGCAGCCCCCAGATCAGGCTGTCGCGCACGCCGATATGCGTTTCCCACTCACCGCGCAGCCGCCCTTCAAGCGTGAAGCCGAGCTGAGTGAGCAGCTTGTTCGACGGCGCATTATCCGGATCGGTGTCAGCGAAGATCCGGCGATAGCCCTCGACCTCGAACAAATAACCGATCGCAAGGCGCACAGCCTCGCGCGCCAGTCCCTTACCCCATTGGCGCCGGACGAGCGAATAGCCGATCTCCGCCACCCTTCCCTGTCGCTTTTCGTTCACCGCCAACGTTCCGATCGCGGTGTCATTCCCCACCAGCGTGATCGTCCAGGCACGCCAATCATCCGCCAACAGGTTGCTGGCGAGCTTGGCCTCGGTTTCCTCAAGCCGCTCATGGGGAGCGTGAGACCACCAGGTCATCGCCTCGGCGTCGCAGAAGATATCATGTAGCGCTTCGGCGTCGCTTAGCCGGGTTGGCCGCAGCCGGACGCGTTCGCCCTCAATAATCGGGGGGTCGCTCACTGCGTGAGCACCTCGACCAGCGCCTTCACCTTTTTCTGCCGCCACTGCGGCAGTGGCGCGACGAGCCAATAGCCCTTGGCATGCGGCTTGGGGTCACCGATCACGGCGACGCGCCCGGCCGCGATATCGCGCGCGGCGAGCAGTTCGGGCACCGTCGCCCGCCCCAGCCCTTGCGCCGCGGCATCGATCGCGAGACCGGCATCGCCCACCCGCACCAGCGACACTTCAGGATCATTAAGGCAGCCCGGCCAGGAAATGCGCGTGTCTGCGCCGCCGCCGGGCCGTGCGAGCGTCACCATGCCGTCGGATTCGAGCGCTTCACCCTCATGCTCGCCCGGCCCCTCACCCCAGCGGATAGCGAGATCAAGATTGGCCTCGGTAAAATCGATCGCCTCATCGGCATTGACCAGCACGAAGCGTAGTTCGGGGTCGGCGCGGGCGATCTCCGCGAGCCGGGGTAGCAGCCATTTTTCGCTAAAATCGCGCGGCGCGGCGATCGTCAGCGATTTGGAGGTTTGCCCGGCCTGCATCGCCCGCACAGCTTCTTCAAACTGCAGGAAACCATGGCGGAGTGCCGCCAGCCCCGCCTCACCCTCGGGTGTCAGTTCAAGGCCTTTGGTGGTGCGGCGGAACAGCACCGTGCCCAGCGTATCCTCAAGCGCGCGGATTTGTTGGCCCACCGCCGCCGGGGTAACGGCGAGCTCGTCAGCGGCGCGGGTAAAGCTCAGGTGGCGGGCGGCAGCATCGAGCACACGCAGGCCGTTCAAGGGCAAATGCGTGCGCTTCATCCCATCACCGCCGGCGCGATCAGCGCGAATTTGGGGATGTCGACATCAAACCCGGCGCCGTCGGTGTCGATCATGTGATAGCTGCCCTGCATCGAACCCGCCGGCGTCGGCAGCGGGCAGCCTGATACATAATCGAAGCTGCCGCCCGGCGCGATCAACGGTTGTTCGCCGACCACGCCCTCGCCCTCCACGGCATGGCGGTGTCCACGGCCGTCAGTGATGATCCAGTGGCGTGTCAGCAATTGCACCGCGACGTCGCCCACATTCTCCAGCCGGATATGATAAGCCCAGAACCAGCGCCCGCGCGCCGGATCCGACTGCTCGGGCAGATAGCTGACCGAGACGCGGACGATGACGCCGCGCGTTTCGGCGACATGAGGAAACAGCGCCTTCATGAAGCGCGCACTTTCATAGGCCGACTGCCGTGAGCGCCTGATCGAGATCGTCGATCACATCCGCCGGGTCTTCCAGCCCGACATTCAGCCGCAGCAAGTTTTCGGTGACGCCCATTTCCAGCCGTTTCTCCTCCGATACGCTCGAATGGGTCGTCGAGGCCGGGTGAGTCATCAGCGACCGCGAATCACCGATGTTGTTCGAGATATCGACGAGCCCAAGCGCATCAAGCAGACCGTGCGCCTGCTGGCGCCCACCCGCCACTTCGAACGCAAAAATCGGGCCGCATGCCTCCATCTGGCGCATCGCAAGGTTGTGCTGCGGGTGGCTCGGCAAGCCGGGGTGAAGAATGCGCGGGACACGCGCCTCGATGAAACGACCAACCTTGAGCGCATTCTCGCTCTGGCGGCGGATACGCAGATCGAGCGTCTCGAGCCCCTTCAGCACCACCCACGCATTGAACGCACTGAGCGTCGGCCCGGTGTTGCGGGTGAAGGGCAGCAACGTGTTGGTGATCCAGTCCTCCGTGCCGCACACCGCCCCGGCCAGCACACGCCCCTGCCCGTCCATCATCTTGGTCGCCGAATAGGCAACGACATCCGCGCCGAATTCCAGCGGTCGCTGGAGCGCAGGCGTCGCGAACGCATTGTCGACCACTGAGGTGATGCCGTGCGCGCGGGCAATGCCGCACACTGCTTGAAGATCGGCGATATCCATCGTCGGGTTGGCGGGCGTCTCGAAGAAGAACACCTTTGTATTCGGCCGTCTCGCATCGTCGAACGCCTGCGGATCGCGCGCATCGACGACGGTGGTTTCGATCCCGAACTTGGGTAGCAGCGTGTCAACCAGCCAGCGGCAAGATCCGAACGCGGCCCGCCCAGCGACGACATGATCGCCGCTCTGCAGCTGGCACAAGAGCGCCGCCGTCATCGCCGCCATGCCGGTAGCCATCGTTCGGCACGCTTCCGCGCCCTCCATCAACGCGATGCGCTGTTCGAGCATCTCGACGGTTGGGTTTTGCAGCCGCGAATAGGTCATGCCCTGCTGCTCGCCCGCGAACCGCGCGGCGGCATCGGCAGCACAATCATAGGCATAGCCCGATGTCAGGAACAGCGCTTCGCTCGTCTCGCCCCATTCCGAACGCGCGGTGCCGCCGCGCACGGCTTGCGTTGCCGGGCGCCAGTGGCAGGTGATTTCACGGTCTTGTCCGGTACGGCGTTTCATGAATGCTGCTTTGCCGGTCAGGGGCATATCCCGTCAATGGGAACCGCAACCGGCAAACGCTTGAACCGCAGCGCCGTTGATGGAAGGGACGCGCGCATGAGCACCGATTCGCGCGCGCCGACATCACGGCTCCGGCCCTGGCAGATTGCCCTGATGATCGGCCTTGCCGCGCAGATGCTGTTTATCATCAATCTGGCGCGCCCGACCAAACAGGTGTTCGACGAAACCCATTATGTGACCGCCGCCAATTACCTGCTGACCCTGGGCGGGCCGGTAAACATCGAACATCCGCTGCTCGGCAAGGAAATGATCGCGCTGGGCATCATGCTGTTCGGCGACAATAGCTTCGGCTGGCGGTTCTTCTCGACGATCGCCGCCACCGCCGTCGTGGTCGGCGTGTTCGCGATCGCGTGGCAGTTGATCGGGCGAATTCGGCCCGCGGTGATCGCGGCGGTGCTGACGATCCTGAACATCACTGTGTTCATTCAGGCACGGATCGGGATGCTCGACGGGTTCATGGCGGCCTTCACCGTTACCGGCATCGCCGCGCTGATCTGGGCGATGCGTGCGCGGCCGGAACGCGTGCTGTGGCGGCTTGCGCTAGCCGGGGTGCTGTTCGGGCTGGCGGTAGGGGCGAAATGGGCGGCGATTCCGTTCGTCGCCTTTGCCGTGCTGACGATCATGTTCGTACCCGCTGATGACGCCCCCTCATTGCACCGGCGACGGGTGACGGCGGTGCTGCTGTTCGGCGGGCTGAGCCTGATCGCCTATTTCATCACGTTCGCACCGGCATTTTTTTACACCAACAATCCGCTGACACTGGGCACGCTGCTGCCGTTTCAGTTGGTCATGTACACCCAGCAAACCCAGCCGCTGCCACCCCACACCTATCAATCGAGCTGGTGGATCTGGCCGCTCAACCTTCGTCCGATCTGGTATCTGTACGAACCCGTCGACGGCGCGGTGCGGGGGATTTTGCTGGTCGGCAATCCCGCGATCATGTGGGGCGGGCTGGTTGCCGTTGCGGCGTGCCTTTACGCGGCAATCCGCCAGCAGGCGCGGGTGGCGGGGGTAATGGCGGGGCTTTGGATCGGGGCCTATCTGCCGTGGATCATCATCCCCAAAAAGGTCGGCTTTTTCTATTATTACTATCTGCCGAGCATCTTCCTGTGTCTCGTGCTGGCAACCGCGTTCGACCATTTCGGGAAAAACCGGATGCGCGATGCCGATCTGTTTTTCACCGGCCTGTCCGCCATCCTGTTCGCCTATTTCTATCCGATCATCTCGGCGGCGGCACTGCCGAGCAACCAGGCATTCCTGAACTGGATGTGGTTCCAAAGCTGGCGTTAATACCGCCCCCAGGTGAAGCGCGAGGAAAGCGCGTAGTTCCACACCGCGCCCACCAGCACACCGACCATTGCCGAAGCCGCCCAGGTGCCTGTTCGGGCATCGTAAAGGAACGCCGCGACGCCGATATTGGCGACGAGCCCGACCGAGCACACCACACAGAACGATACCCAACCATCGAGCAGCGCGCGAAAGCCGCGCAGCCGCCGGTCACGATAAGTCAGCGCGTTGTTGAGGAAGAAGTTGAGCGTCATTGCGCAGGTCGCTGCCGCCATCTGGCCGACCAGAAAGGTCGCACCGATCGCCAGGACGAGAGCCAGCACCCCCATATGCGCGGCCAACCCGACCAGCCCGATCGCGCAGAACATCGCGAAACGTACCGGCACATAACGCCCGAACATCCGATCATAGAGCGCAATCAGATATTCCATTGCGACCACGTAATCGAGCTTGCTCTCCCCGGCCGTGCGCACGCGAAACGTATAGGGCAGCTCGACAAAACGCAGCGGGCGCGGGCTGCCGGTCATGATGTCGAGCAGGATCTTAAAGCCGATCGCGGCCAGATTGGGTGCCAGCGCGCGGACCAGATCAGTGCGGATCATGAAGAAACCGCTCATCGGATCGGTCAGGTCCGCCTTCAGCACTTGCCGCGACAGCCGCGTGGCGAAGGCCGATTTGGCGACCCGATCCTTGTCCCAGTCGCCCGTTCCACCGTCACCGACAAAGCGCGATCCAATCGCGACGTCCAACCCCGCATCGGCCTGCAACGCATCGAGCATTTTCGGCAGCAGCGTCTCATCATGCTGCAAATCGCCGTCAATCACCGCGACGAGCGGCGCGGCGGTTGCGCACATCCCCTCGATACAGGCGGAGGAAAGCCCACGCCTGCCAATCCGTTGGATCACGCGGACGCGGCGGTCCGTCCGCGCAATCTCGCGTGCGGCATTGGCGGTGCCATCGGGGCTGTCATCATCGACGAAAATCGCTTCCCAAGCCCGGCCCGCCAGCGCCGCATCGAGTTTGGCGACGAGCAGCGGCACATTCGCCGCCTCGTTGAAGGTCGGGATGACGATGGCGAGTTCGAGCACATCAGCCTTCGCAGTCAATGATCGTCCCCCGGCGCTGCCACAAGGTGTCGCCTTGCCCAGCCAATGCTCTTCACGCAACCGCTCTCTTCAGCCGATCGATCAGCCGTTCACGTGACGCAAGCGCATCCGCTCGGCGTTCGACCAGCACGTCGCGCTCAAGGAAATGTCCGGTAATCCGCAATCCAGCAAGCACGTCATCCCAGTCAGCCGCGCCGCCATGCACCAGAAAGCGAGGCAGACGCAGCAACCGGGCGGCATGATCCCCTGCGGCTTGCGTACTTACGGCGCCACCGCTGCGCGGGCTTACCCAGGCCAAATCCTCCTTCGATCCTGTGACCACGCAGCGTTCGAGGTCGAGCCCGAAACCGAGTTCGGCAAGGACCAGCAATTCATACCGCACGAGCGCGCCTGCCCAGCCACGCGCGGCGGGTGCCGCCTCGATCGCATCGAACAGCGCCGTCAGCGCTTCATGAAGGTGCGCAAAGGGTTGCCCTTCGGGCAGCGCTGCGGACGTCAGCGTTGTTGCCCAGTCGAGCGCGGCGGCAGGCAGAGGCTCAGCAAACAGCGGCGCGCGGCTGTGGATCAGCTCCACCGTCAGCCCGCTCAGCTGCTCCTCGGTCCGCGCGCGCCATTCGCCGAGAACAAGGTTGGAGGGTTGCAGGATCGGCTTGATCCGCCGCGATCGCCCGCCACGGACATAGCCCGGCTGCACGCCGTGATCGCGAGTGAGTGCGCGCACCACCGCGCCATGTTCGCCATGCGATCGGATCGACAGGATCAGGGCCTCGGCACGGATATGCATGGCGGGGCTATACGCCGAAGCGCGCTCCGCGCGAAACTAGCGCCGAATGCGCTTGGCGACCTTTTCCAGTCCCAGTTTCTGGGTCGCCCGCTTGCCCAAGGCCATGCTGCGATCGAAGCCGCCCAGCGCCACCGTCGTCAGGCGATTGACCAGCGATGCCCGCAGCAACAGCATGTCGATGCACGCGACCCCGCCGGTGGCGAACTGGCGTTTGTGCTGGCCGTCACCCTCGGTGAAGTCGAACCGGCTGAAGCGCCCTTCCGCAAACAAATCGCCCAGCGCCGCCATCTGCAGCACGGCACCGGGCGACAGATCATTGAAGGCGGGATCATGCCCGACATGATCGTACCGCACGACCCCACCTTGAACCGGGCAATAGAGATAGGCGGCCGGCTCGCCAGCGACATAAAGCAGCCAGGCGCGCACAGAATCGGCGGCGGCACCGCTATACATCTGGCGCAGGAACCCATCGTCATCGGGCAGACCACTGCCGAGCAGCCGCTCCTGATAGGTGCGCAGCGAAATCCGCCGGGCAATATCGTGGAACGTCGTCATATCGTCAGGTGTGCGAAAGCGCCGGATATCGAGCGTTCCGCCCGAAAATTCAGCGACCTTGCGGGTCTTACGCTTGATCGTCGAGCGCGTGTTCCCCGACAGGCTGGTTTGATACGCGTCGAAACCCATCGTCAAATCGATATAGTGCCGGGTGTAATGCTGGCGGACGAACGCGATCATGCCGCCACCCGCAAACGCCATTGCGTCGCGGCGATCGGCGGGCAGAGATGTGATTGCATAGCCGTGCGCCGACCGATCGAGCGTTGGCAACACAGGCAAGCGCCCTTCCATCGCCTCGTCGAGCGATAGCGGCACGCGGACCAACTGGCGCTGGACCGCCATCAAGGTGCGGGCGCCGATCTGAAAGCGCAGGGGAAGCGGCGCGGCTGTCATGCGGCGCGTTCTGCGACGAGATTGGACCAGAGCTGTTCGGCCTGCCGCCAGCAGCGGCGCATCGTGCTGGCCCCCAGCAGCCGATCATCCTGATCGAGCCGGAGCACCGGGCGATCGGCGAAATGCGTCGTCGGCAGCACGTTCCGCCGCTCGGCCAGCATCGCGCACAGCGCCTCGAACCGGCTGACATGGACCGCATTCGGCGCGGTGCCATTGCGGTTGGCGAGTTCGAACCCGTGGTTGACGATGGTCAGCGCGGAATGATCGTTATCCATCGCATGATTCAGGGCAGCGCGCATCTCGGCGGCGGACAACGCACAGATCTGGAAATGGCGCATCCGGCCCGGCGCATCCTCGATCAGCGTTACGGGCACTTCGACAATCCCCTGATGTTCGATCGGTGCGATCTGGCTTTCGGCCAGCGTGATCGCGCTCGGCCATGGGTGCGCTGCACCATTATGGCTGGTGTCATACAGGAATGCCAGTTCGGCGAGCGCCGTCAGCGTATCGTCGTTCGCGCCGTAATTCCCGCCGCGAAAGGCGATTGGTACCGGCGCACCCGCCGCGACCAGCAAATCGCGCGCGCCGCCAAGCAAGTCGCGCTGTGCATTCAGCGATAATTCGTTGATATTCGCAGGGCCGCAAGCGTTCCCGTTATCCCCTGCCTTCGCGCCAATCCAGTTGGGATGCAAATGAAGCTGCACCTCTTGTCCCGCGGTCAGGATCGCCTCGATCAGCCGCTTGAACGGATCGAGACCGTAAACCAGCGCGGGCATCGGATCGACGAAATAGGTCGCCTTCAGTCCGTGGCGCTGCAGCAGATCCAGCTGATACGAAACCCCGACCCCGCCAGGTTCGAACGATCGCGCGAACAGCGTCTCCACATCATGCCCGGCAACATGATGTCGCCACATGATTTCGGTGTCGACAGTGAGGAATACAGGCGTCGGCATGGAGACCGTCTAGCGGCACAGCATGAACAATTTCCGAATCGCAGCCGAAACTTTTTTGCGACTACCCCGGCTCACCGTGCGTGGAAGAAGTCGTAAATCCCCTGCGCCATCGCAACCGACACACCGGGCGCCTTTTGCAGGTCTTCCAGGCTGGCGTTGCGGACGGCGCGGGCGGTGCCGAAGTGCATCAGCAGCGCCTTTTTGCGCGCCGGACCGATGCCGGGCACCTCGTCGAGCGGGCTCGCGCCGATCGCCTTGGCGCGTTTGGCACGGTGCGCGCCGATCGCGAAACGGTGGACCTCGTCGCGCAGCCTCTGCAGGTAGAACAGCACCGGCGCATTGACCGGCAGCTGAAACTCCCGCCCGTCGAGCAAGTGGAAGACCTCGCGCCCGTCACGACCATGATGCGGGCCCTTTGCAATGCCGACCAGGCACACATCCTCGATCCCCAGCCCTTCCAGCACTTCCTTTGCGGCGTTCAGCTGTCCGCGCCCGCCATCGATCAGCACCAGATCGGGCCAGTCGCCCGCATCGCGATCAGGATCCTCGTCCTGCGCGCGCTGGAAACGGCGGGTGAACACTTCGCGCATCATCGCGAAATCGTCCCCCGGCGCCGTATCGGGGTTCTTGATGTTGAACTTGCGATACTGGCCCTTGCGAAACCCCTCCGGCCCCGCGACGACCATTGCGCCAAGTGCGTTGGTGCCCTGGATATGGCTGTTGTCGTAAATCTCGATCCGATCGGGCGGCTCGCCGAGATCGAACAGTTCGGCGACTTCGCGCAGCAGCTTGGCTTGCGTGGTGCTTTCCGCCAGACGGCGGTCAAGCGCTTCCTCGGCATTGCGCTTGGCCTGATCGAGCAGCCGCCGCCGCACCCCGCGCTGCGGCGTCGACAGCGCAACGCGGTGCCCCGCTGCCGCCCCCAGCGCCTCGCCCAGCAACTCGCCTTCGTTCAAATCGCGATCGATCAGGATCGTGCGGGGTGGTGGCACTTCCTCGTAAAACTGGCTGAGGAAGCTGCTGAGGATCTCATCCTCGGGCACATCACTGGTGTGCGCCGGGAAGAAGCTGCGATGGCCCCAATTCTGCCCGCCGCGGATGAAAAAGGCCTGGATACCGATCACCCCGTCGCGATTGGCCATCGCGAAGATATCGGCGTCCCCCACCCCATCGGCGTTGATCGCCTGCGATCCCTGAATGAAGGTGAGCGCGCGCAGCCGATCGCGCAGGATCGCGGCGAGCTCGAAGTCCATCGCTTCGGCAGCGGCCTCCATCTGCTTGCCGAGCTTGACCTGCACCTCGGTCGATTTGCCGGCCAGAAACGACTTCGCATCGGCGACCAGATCGGCGTAGGCGTCGGCATCGATCCGCCCGACGCACGGCGCCGAACAGCGCTTGATCTGGTAAAGCAGGCACGGCCGATCGCGATTGCGGAAAAAGCTGTCGGTGCAGCTACGGAGTAGGAACAGCTTTTGTAAGGCGTTCAGCGTAGTGTTGACCGATCCTGCACTGGCAAAGGGGCCATAATAATTGCCCTTGGCCCGCCGCGCACCGCGATGCTTCTGAATGCGCGGAAACTCGTGATCGGCGCGCAACAGAATGAAGGGGAAGCTTTTGTCGTCGCGCAGCAGGACATTGTACGCGGGGCG
>CAZYOU010000006.1:46488-60728 GCA_964649315.1 uncultured Stakelama sp.
TGATCAGCTGTGCTTCGAGCAGCAGCGCCTCCGCCTCATTATTGGTCGTGACGATCGTCATGCTGCGTGTCTGCGCGACCATCCGCTGCAACCGCCGCGAAAGCCGGTCGACTTGGGTATAGTTGGTAACGCGGTTTTTCAGCGCGCGCGCCTTGCCGACATAGAGCGTATCGCCGCGCGCATCATTCATCCGGTAGACGCCGGGCCGCGCGGGCAAAGTCGCGAGCACATTGCGGATCGCGGCGACGCCTGCCTCCAGATCGGGCGCATCGGCACCGCGTACTGCAAACGCGGCCTTGTCTTCATTGAAGCGATCGGGTTGGTGGGGGGTACTCATGCGCATCAGTTAAGACGGCATGGCGGGCGCAACAACGGCAATGTTGGCCAAAGGTGGCTTCGCCAAGGGGGATCAGCCGAATGAACCTGCAGGACAAGACGGTACTGGTGACCGGTGGGACGGACGGGATCGGGCTGGCGCTGGCGCGCGCGCTGCGATCGCGCGGGGCGCGGGTCATCATTTGCGGGCGCGATCCCGCCCGCCTCGCTGCTGCCCATGCCGAGGGGCTTGAGGCGATCGCCGCCGATCTTTCCACCGAAGCGGGGCGCGACAAGATGGTCGATACCATCCGGCAATGGCCGATTGATGTTCTGATCAATAATGCCGGCATGGGAACGACGTTTGAAATCGCGGGCGATATCGATCTGGATGATGTCGATCGCTGCATCGCGCTGAACCTGACCGCACCGATTCACCTGATTGCACGATTGATCGACGGCCTGCGTGCGCGCCCCCGAGCGATGATCGTCAACGTCACGTCGGGACTTGCCATCGCCCCGAGCAAAGGCGCGCCGGTTTATTGCGCGACCAAGGCAGCGCTGCGCAGCTTCACCCAGGCGCTGCGCGCGCAGCTGGCGGACAGCAATGTTCATGTGATGGAAGTGCTGCCGCCCGTGGTCGAAACTCGCATGACAGCAACCCAGACGCACCGGAAAATGCCGGTCGAAGAATGCGCGCGCCAAATCGTGGTAGCGATGGAGGCAGATCGGGTCGAGGCCAATGTCGGCATGACCAAGCTATTGAGCGTGGTCCACAACCTGTCCCCCCCAATTGCGCGGCGGGTGATGCTTCGCTTTTAGCGCGCCGCACAAAAACAAACCGCCGGCGGCGCGGGCCACCGGCGGTCAATTCAGGTTGCGACGCGATTACTTGATCGCGGCCAGGCCGTCGGTGATCTTCTTGATCATTTCGTCGGTAACGGCACCGCCCGAATAAGGCTGCACCTGGGTCAGGCTCATCGCCTTGAACTGATCATAGGCCGGATGTGCCGACAGACCGGGAATCACGCCTTCCAGAACCGCCTTGGCAGCAGGATCAGCAACCAGTGCTTCGATCGGGCTGTCGATGGACAGCTTGGCGGCACCGGGCATCGTCGTCGCGGGGGGCGTCGGCGTGGCAGGCGCGGTCTGGGCAAGAGCAGGAGCGGCAGTGAGCGTCAGCAGGGCTGCAACAGCAAAAAGCTTCATGGGGCGTCTCTCTAGAAAGGCAGGGCACGAATCGCCCAAAGCGTAAAAGCGCAAAATTGCGGCGATAGCTAGGCCAAGTCGCCCGCAATCAACGCCATCAGTTGACGCGGGCGAGCCCTGCGATGGTGCGATCGACCAATGGCTTGTCAGCACTGGCATCATGCCGGTCCATGATGATCTGGGTTGCAGCACGAGTAGCAGCGTCAGCGGCACGCGCGCGCACCTCCGCAATCGCACCGCGTTCGGCAGCAGCGATCTTGTCTTCCGCCATGCGCGCGCGACGGGCGGTCAGCTCCGCCGCATCCGCTTCAGCCTTGGCGAGCATCGTCTTTGCTTCGGCTTCTGCGTGCGCAATGATGGCCGCGGCATCGCCAGCACTCGCCGCGCTGCGCTTCTTGGCATCGGCAAGCAGCGCTTCGGCCTCGGCGCGTAGCCGATTGGCTTCATCCAACTGGGCGCGGATCGTACCGATCCGGCTATCGAGAGCCTTGGCGATCATCGCCGGCACCTTCTGCCAGATCATCAGGCCGATCACGACGAGCATCGACAGCGCGACGAAACCCGGCGCCGAAATGCCCAGTGCTGTCGGCGCTTCGTGGTGCTCTGGTGAGGCAGCGCCGTTAGCGAGCGTGGATGCGTGCGTTTCAGCCATGCGCGAGGGCAACCTTTACTTGCTGTTCGACCAGCGCCCGATCGGTTGCCACGCCAGACAGCTTGGCAATGATCGCCTCAACCGCTTCAACGGTGGACGATTCGATCTCACCAAGCGCGGCCTGTTTGCGGCCTTCGATGGATTCCGTCGCTGCGGCTAGGCGAACGAGCGTTTCGGCATCCGCCTGCTTGGCGACGGCTTCAGCGCGGCTAATCGCCGTGGCCTTGGCTTCGGCAACGGCCTTCATCGCCTGGCCACGCGCGCCATCAAGGTTGGCGTTATAGGCGATATCGCTGGCTTCCGCCGCCGACCGCGCGGCTTCGGCAGCGGCGAGATCGCCTGCTACCTTGCCGTTGCGATCGTCGATGGTCTTTTCAATCTTCGGCACCATGCCCCGGCCGATTCCGAAATAAATGAGCGCGAACACGATCGCGAGCCAGAATAGCTGCGAGGCGTAAATCTCAGCAATTTGGGAAAGCTGGGGCATGGCGGCCGATGCCTTACTTGACGACGAACAGGATCAGGATCGCGACAACGAACGCGATCAGGCCCAGCAGTTCCGACGCGGCGAAACCGATGAACAGACGGCCCTGCTGGCCATCTGCTGCTTCCGGATTGCGGAGCGCGCCTTCAAGGAACGAGCCGAACACGTTGCCCACGCCGAGCGCGGCCAGGCCGATACCAATCGCCGCAAGGCCGGCACCGATGTACATTGCACCAAGATCAGTCATGTAAAAACTCCCTAAGAATAAGCGTAACTTGATGGAAAAATTGGAACAAACCGATCCTAGTGCAGATGCACCGCATCGTTGAGGTAAAGCGAGGTGAGCAGCGCAAACACATAGGCCTGGATCGCGCAAACGAGCAATTCCAGTGCGCTGACGCCGATGATCATCACGAAGCTAAGCACCGAAACGACGATGCCAAGCGGACCGCCCGCATTCAGGCCCTGCACCACGAAGCTGCCGAACACTTCGAGCAGAATATGGCCCGCCGTCATCGCGACGAACAGTCGCAAGCCGAGGGAGAACGGGCGCACCATGAAGGAGACGAACTCGACCGGAATGATGACCGGCATCAGCCAGCCCGGCGCACCGTGCGGGACGAACAGCGAGAAGAAATGCAGGCCGTGCTTCCAGAAGCCTACCGCCAGCACAATGCCGAACGACAGGAACGCGAGCACGGCGGTGACGGTGATGTGGCTGGTGACGGCAAAGGCGTGGACGCCGGGCACAATCGCCAGCGGCAATACGCCGATCAGGTTGGACAGCAAAATGAACATGAACAGCGAGAAAATGTACGGGGCGAACTTCTTGCCTTCCGGCCCGATATTCACGCGCATCATATCATCGATGAAGCTGATCACCGATTCCACCGCAACTTGCCAGCGGCCCGGGATCAGCTGGCGCTTCATGCCGCCGCGCATGAACACATAGAGCACGCCAAGCGTGACGAACATGAACAACGCCGAATTGGTGAAGGACAGATCAAAGCCGCCAAGCTTCATATGGCCGAACAATGGTTCGACCAGAAACTGTTCCATCGGGTCTATCTTGCCAGCCACGCCCGCTTACCCTTGTTCAACAATGCAGGACGCCCGCGTCATTCGGGGCGTTCCTTGGAAATTCTGAAGATGTTGCGAAACGCAACAACCACGCTCAACGACAACAGGATCAGCAGCCCCCAGGGCGATGTGCCGAACCAGCTATCGAAACCCCAGCCAATCACCGCACCGCCGATCGGCGCGCCGATCAATTCGGCTAGCACTCGGCTGCCTTGCTTGTACCCCTTGCCGGTCGGTGCCGCGATGACTGCCGCTGCCCCGTCCTGCGCAAGCTTCGCACGCGCAATTCGGGCCGCTAGATTATCGGGTCCGTTCTGGCGATCGTCAGCCAACGCGAGCACATCCTGATAAGAAAACGCCGCCGCGCAAAGAAGCCGGCGACGACAAGCACCGGCAAGCCACAGACCCCCGATGCGGGGTCGCTTTAGAAAGGGGGGGCTGGCAAGTCAACCGGGCGCTGCCCCGCCTGGAAACACAGGCGGGGATCAACCCCTAACAATCTGCCGTGCGACCAATCAGACGCAACGCGAATCGCGTTCCGGCGCAGCGTCGGTGCGGGTTTTCCATTCGCCATTGGGCGCCTGGTATTTTTCCCCCGGCACGGTCTTGGCGATCAGATTGCAGCCCGAGGTGAAGGCAAACTGCTCCACCGTCGCGCCGTCAGCAGCACTGCGCGTGTAAGCGGCCTTGCGCTGAATGTTGATGTTGTTGACCAGCGCGCGCAGCGCAGGCGTTTCCGCGCCGACGATGCCGAGATAACCATCGGGCTTCTCGCCGACCTGACCCGACGATCGCGCCGCCTGATAGGCCGGATCGCGCTGCGCGAGCGCTGCGGTTGCGGCAAAGCCGGTGATGAGCAGCGCACCAGCGGCGATCGCCAGCGTTGCGGTGTTGCGTGAAAACGTGATCATCAAAATATCCCCGGATTGCTCTCAATGAGCGCCTTTGCCTCGCCGTCGAGCCGGTAGACGACCTGCTGGGTGATGTTGATGTTGAGATTGATGACGATCGGCTTGTCAGGCGCGGTGACGTTCACGCAGCCACCTGCCAATCCGATCGCGCCGATCAGCGCTCCTGGCGTCCATCTCTTCATCACACCCTTGGTCGGTCTCCCGGCGTCTTTCGTCAATGCGGATTGTTTCATGGCATGGGCTCGCTTGCAGGGGGCTGAACGGGTTTGTCAGCCTGTGTTGAGCTTGGTGTGGTTCCGGGCACGGCCCGCTCGCGCACCCGCTTATTCTGTTCTTCGATCAGCCGGGGCAGATTGCGTTCGATCAGGCGGCGCGGATCATAATAGGATTGCGCCGAATCGATCAGTTGGCGGAACGGCGCGGCGATCCGCACATTGAAGATCAACGGCAGTTTCTGCAGCCGCCGGATCAGGAAATTGCTCTTGGTGCCCGCGCCCTGGCTGATGCCGGCAAAACGCACTTCGGTGATCATCTCGCCTGCCAGCGGGCCGTTCATCTCGATGCTGAGCGTGCGATATTTTAGCGATTTCAGCGCCTGAAACGCCATATTGCCCCAGAACCCCAGATCTTCCTGCGACAATTCACCGACATAGGCGATCGTCCCGCCGGCCTCGCGCACCGTGAGTATGCCGTTTTCGATCCGCCCGCCCTGCTGGTTGAAAACCATCGGCAGCACACCGTCAAACGTGCCCGTCGCATCAAGATTCTTGAAATCGAACTGCTGCAGGAATTCGCCGGCGTTCACCCCCTCCACCCGAAACGTCAGCCGCCGTTCGTGGCTCTCGCCAAAATCGAGAACACTTGGTTCGAGCACCAGCGAGCCGCCAGCAAAGGGCCAGCGCGCCCCTTCCACCGCCACCCGACCGCCGGGCAACGTTTGATAGCGGACCAGCCCCTGCGATACCGGGATACCGGGATTGACGATCGCGATCGTCGCGACTTGCCCCGGTGCGCTTTCCAGATTGAGCAGATCGGTAAAGCGAATCTCCCCCGACAAGCCGGTAACCGGGCCGAATGCGGCAGCAAGGTCGGTGCCGGTGGTGCGGAACACGCCGTCACTGGTCACGCCGTCGCGCGTCCAGCGGATCTGTCCGTTGCCGGAAACGGTGCCCACGACATCCGCAATGACACCGTCGGCAAACCGCGTCAGCTGGCGCGGCTGTACGGCCTCAACAAATTCGATGCCGGGCACGGCCAGATCAGCGTGACCGATGCCGCTATCGAGATCATGCGCGATCGACACGCCCGTAATGCCCGTGCGGCTTTCCGGGTGCAGCAAGGTACCCGTTACGGTGATGCGATTCTCGGCCAGCGTGAAGGCGATGTCGGTACTGTCGAGCCGGGCGAAGCGGGGATCGGGATCGGCATCGGCAACGCGCAAACCGCCGTCGATCGACAATATGCCGCCGTTCAGGCGCCAATCGCCCGCGCTGCCCGATATCAGCAATGGCACGCGGTAAATCTGGCCTGAGCCGCCGCTGAAACGGCCGACAGCGCCATTGTCTGCCAGCTTGCCGTCAAGCGTCTCTGCGTCAATCCGGGTAATGTGATCCGTTGCGCCCAGCCGCGCCGCTAGGCCCGTGAGATGAAAATCGCCTGCAACAACCCCGAAGCGCGCCGATGTCGCTGATAGCGTGAGCGGCGATCCGCCGAGCGTACCCGCCAGCCGTGGTGCGGCAATACGCCCGCCGCCGCTGATCGCATTGCCAACGATCCGCACCAGCGCACCGCCGTCGGGGCACAGCCTTACCTGTGTTCGGGCGAGCACAAGGCCGGAAAGCGCGAACCGATCGACTTCAACAGGTGCGCATTCGCGGTTGATCTGCCAGCGGCGCTGCCCGTCCCAGTCGATCTGCAAAGGCACCCGCGCACCGTCGATCCGGCCGCCATTGATCGGGCCGGATAGCGTTGCCACCGTGCTGATTCGGGTCGCACCGCCCGGCGTCGCAGCGAAATCCACGGCACTAAGCGTCAGCTTTGCACCGGACGCGGTATAGGGCCTGACGATCGCGCTGCCGGTGATTGGCGATCCGACCGCGGTTTGCGACAGCTGGACCACGGCTTCCGGCAGGCCGCCGCCCGCCATCGCCAGCGTGCCATCGACCCGTACCCCGTCGTTACCGATTCGCACGCCGTCGCCACCGCTCAGCGTAAGGCGCGCGCCGCTGCCCGACTGCGCCTCGACGCCGGAAAGCGTCATCGCGATTGCGCCGCCTTTTGACGCGAACGCGAAATCGCTGCTGGCGGTGATCAAACGCCCGGCGGCAATTGCGGAACGGGCGAATTGATCGATCAGCGGGGCAACCGGCGTCCCCGATGCGCCCCCGCTCAACCCGGCCAGCGTCATACGCGTCGCCGGGGCGATCGTACCGTCAATGATTGATGCTCGCCCCGAAACCGAAGCACCGGCACTCCCAAGGCGATAGCGGCCCACGAGCGTTGCCCCGCGCCCGGCAAGTGCGTCTGTCGAAAACGCGCCGCTTTGCAGATTGGCCGCGCCGTTGGTCTCACGGGCGGAGCCATTGAAATCGATTGTCCCGCCAACCGCCTCGATCCGACCGGCGGGGTCGCGCAACGACGCGAGCGCAACATTTGCCTCGCCCTGCCAGCGATCGAACCGCGCATCGAGCCTTGCATCAAGCACTGCCTCAGCGCGGGACACACGCGTTTCGCCACACACGATGCTCGCCGCTCGCAATGGCCCCGCGATGTGCGGTTGCCCGCCGGTGATCTGCAACGCCCAACTGGCCGCAATACGGTCAGCCGTGCATCCGGCCTGCGTCAGCGTTTCGCTGATCAACGCCGCACGACCGGTCCAGCCGTCGTTCAATCGCCCTTTTCCGGAAAGCTTGATCCCGACAATCCCTTGCGACGTCGTCAGCTGCATCCGGCCGTCGTCGATATCCAGATCAATTGCCGGCAGGGTAATTGGCGCACCACCCGACGGGGGCAACAGCCGGTCGATGCTGCCAAGCGCTAACCGGCCATCGATCAATGCGCCACGAACGCGAACGGCGCCTGCGCGCAGCCCCGTCACCGTTGCGCCGTTCAGGCCGATCTGGGTCGATACGTCAATCCAATCGGCCACCAGATCAGGATTGGCCGGGTTCCCGATCACGACATCGGTCAAACGCTGGCGGTTGAACCCGATATCGGCGATCCGGTAGCGCGCTGGCACGCCGCGATCAGCCAGATAGGCGGTGATGTAATTATCGGCGATCGGCTTGCGCTGGCTCCAAACGCCAAGCAACCCGACCAGCGACACGGCGGCGATCCCGATCGCCCAGCGCGACGCGCCATTATACCAGGGTGCCGCGCGCCGCGCCGATACCGGTGCCGCGTCCTGCGCTGCATCGCGTTCAGCCATCACGGCAATCGATACTCCCTATCCGCTCGCTGAACCATCCCGCGCGCTGGCCACAAACCGCGCCGACCCAAGCATAGGGCCGGCCCACATCTGCGCAATTGCCTGGTACCCGAACACAGCTTAATTCTTGAATTGCATGAACGTTCCCGACCCCGAAACGATCGGCTCGGCACCGAGCCCGGCTGACAATAGCGGCCACCGCGCGCGGCTGCGGCAACGCCTGTTGGGGCATGGCGGCGATGCATTACTGGATCATGAACTGATCGAATATCTGCTCGCGCTTGCGATCCCCCGGCGCGATACTAAGCCGCTCGCCAAGGCACTAATCGCCGAATTCGGCGGCATTGGCGGGCTGTTTACCGCAGACCCGGAGGCGTTGATGCGCGTGAAGGGCATGGGCGAAACGGCGGTCGCCGCGATCAAGATCGGGCAGGCAGCGGCATTGCGCCTGTTGCGCGCAAAGGTGGCGGAGCAGCCAGTGCTGAGCAACTGGCAAGCGCTAATCGATTATCTCCACGCCGATATGGCGCATCATGTGATCGAACGGGTCCGCGTGCTCCACCTAAACACGCGCAACATGTTGATTCGCGACGAGTTGATCAGCGAAGGATCGATCGACGAAGCCGCCGTCCATGTCCGCGAGGTTATTCGCCGCGCGATTGATTTGGGGTCGGCGGCGATCATTCTGGTGCATAATCATCCGAGCGGCGATCCTGCGCCGAGCCGCGCCGATATCGACCTGACCCGGCAAATTGCCGAAGCGGGCAAAAGACTGGGGATCACCGTGCATGATCACCTGATCATCGGCGCGACCGGCCATGTCAGCCTGCGCGCCCAAGGGCTGATCTGACCCACAAGAAAAGCGCGGCCGCGATACCAGGGGAACGTATCGCGGCCGCCATCATGCGGGGGTGCTCAATCCCCGCAGAACCGGGCATTATCTGTTATTTGAGGCCAGAAAACCGGTCAGCTCGGTCTTGGTGATTGACTTGCTCTTGTCGGTATCGGCCTTCGCGAACGCGGACTTGGTCCAGGTCTTCATCGACTTGCTGTCCGCCGTCACCGACTTGTCAGTAGCGGAGCGAAGCGCGACCATCCACGCGCCGAATTCCGTGGTGTTGAGCGTGCCGTTGCGGTCCTTGTCATAGGTCGGAAATTCAGCCTCGACGACCTGGGCGAACTGATCTGAGCCAGTGACGGGCTGCGGCGCGGGGGTGGCTTGCGCTGTCGCCTGCTGGGCAGGCATCGGATCGCCCGGTGCAGGTGCTGCGGGTGGCGTTGGCTGGCCAGGCGTTTGCGCCGCTGACGACGGTGGCAGCGGCTGCATATCGGTCGGAGCCTGTTGTGCGATTGCAGGCGCGGCAACCAGCATAGCGCTGGCAAGCAGGGTAGTTTTCAACATCGTGTGTCTCCAATTTCCAGTCATAATTCGGTGAGGCAGCGAGAGGGGGTGGCTGGCTGTCTCACGAATAAAAACTTCAGTAGATTGATTTGGCTGCATAATTTCGATGTTTGGTGACACGGCTTGACCCTGCTACCTCCCGGTTCGTCTTGAGTCCGTTTGCCGCGCGCGACGACTTGCCGCCTATCGCCCAAGGAACAGCCATGATCCCCCGTTATTCCCGCCCCGAAATGGTTGCCCTTTGGACGCCCGAAGCGCGGTTCCGCATCTGGTTCGAGATTGAGGCGCACGCCACCGATGCCCTCGCCGAACTGGGCGTGGTGCCCAAAGAGGCGGCTGCCGCCCTGTGGCGTTGGTGGGCGACCGATCCGGTGATCGACGTCATCGCCATCGATGCGATCGAGGCCGTCACGAAGCATGACGTGATCGCCTTCCTCACCTGGGTTGCCGAACAGGTCGGCGATGAAGCGCGCTTCATGCATCAGGGGATGACGTCGAGCGATGTGCTCGACACCTGTCTGGCGGTGCAGCTCGCCCGCGCGGCCGATCTGCTGATCGCCGATATCGATGCGCTGCTGGTGGTGCTGAAGCGCCGGGCGATCGAGCACAAACTCACCCCCACAATCGGGCGCAGCCACGGCATTCACGCCGAACCCGTAACGTTCGGGCTGAAGCTGGCGCAGGCCTATGCCGAATTCGATCGCAACCGTGCGCGGCTGGTGGCAGCGCGGGCGGACATCGCGACCTGTGCGATCTCCGGTGCGGTCGGCACCTTTGCCAATATCGATCCCGCGGTCGAGGCACATGTCGCCGCCAAGCTGGGACTGACGGTCGAGCCCGTCTCCACCCAGGTCATCCCGCGTGACCGCCACGCGATGTTTTTTGCAACACTGGGCGTCATCGCCAGCTCGATTGAACGGCTTGCGACTGAAATTCGCCATTTGCAGCGCACGGAGGTGCTTGAGGCGGAGGAGTATTTCTCGCCCGGGCAAAAGGGTTCATCAGCGATGCCGCACAAGCGCAACCCGGTGCTGACCGAGAACCTGACCGGCCTTGCGCGGATGGTGCGCGGCTATGTGACGCCCGCACTCGAAAATGTCGCGCTGTGGCATGAACGCGATATCAGCCACTCGTCGGTTGAGCGCTATATCGGCCCGGATGCGACGATCACGCTCGATTTCGCGCTCGCGCGGCTGACGGGCGTGATGGACAAGCTGGTGGTCTATCCCCAGCGGATGGAGAAAAACCTCAACAAGATGGGGGGGCTCGTCCATTCGCAGCGCGTGCTGCTGGCGCTGACGCAGGCCGGCGTGAGCCGTGAGGACAGCTACCGACTGGTTCAGCGTAATGCGATGAAGGTGTGGGAAAGCGACGGCGCGCTATCGCTGCTCGAACTGCTCAAGGCCGACCCGGACGTCACCGCCGCCCTGCCGCCTGCGGAAATCGAGGCGAAGTTCGATCTCGGCTATCACCTGAAACATGTCGATACGATCTTTGCGCGAGTGTTTGGCACCACCTGATCGACGTCGCCGAGCTTCAGAGCAGGGCATGTTCCTCGGCGAATTCGGCCAGTATTGCCGCACGCGTTTCCGGCCAGAGCGGCAGATTCCACCGTTTCGGCATTTCCATGCCAACGATTGGATCGATCGCGGAATCGATCCGTCGAAACGACAGCGGCTGTTTCGTGTCGATGCAGAAAAAAGGGCTGACAGGCGGGGCCATCGTTTCGGGATCGTTTGATTCGAGCACAACGGCCAACCGGTTGCTGGTCAACCGGACCATTGACCCCACCGGGAAGATGCCGATCATCGCCGAAAATGGCGCCACGATTGCAGGATCGAACTGGCTTGGATTGTTGGTCAAATATTCCAATGCTTCTGCCGGTGACCAAGCGGCTTTATACACCCGCGCCGAGGTGACCGCGTCATACACGTCGCAAATCGCTGCCATGCGCGCATAGGTCGAAATATTGGGCGCTGAGCTGGCGTCAGGATAACCGGCACCGTCAAGCCGTTCATGATGATGCAGGCAAACATCGAGCGCGATTGCAGGCAGCTTGTCGCCGCCAATCAACATCTCGTAACCCCAAAGACTGTGCTGTCGGATGACGCTTTGCTCATCGTGGTTCAGCGTCGAAGGCTTGTCGAGAATCGATGCGGGTACCCGTGCCTTGCCGATATCATGGAGCAACCCTGCCAATCCGATATCATGATGAAGGCTGGGATCGATTCGCATTCTCCGGGCAAGGCCGATCATCAACCCGCACACGGCAACGGAATGAAGATAGGTATATTCGTGCCGGTCCTTTAGCCGCGTTACCCCCATCAGCGCTGCGGAGTGGCGCTCGATCGATGCGTTGATCCCGCTCACCAGTGGCCACAGCGCATCGATGTTCAGTGCGCGCCCGAACCGAGCATCTTCGAAGGCGGAGCCGATGCGCTGCTTGGCGATCGATACGATCTCTTGGGCGCGGCGTCTTTCTTGAACAAAGGATGCCTTGCGCGCGCCGAAATGTAGCGCAGCGGGGCCAAGCGTTGAACGCACCGGCGCAGGGTTGGCAGCGGGAGCTTCAACAACGGCATCTCCGGGTTTGCGCCAATCCCCACGTAGCAGTCCTCCACTGCCGCCGCCGAATGCACCTCCATAAGCCATGATCTACGACCTCCCTGATCGATCTGATCCAATGGCGATGCACTTTTTGTGATTACGGCGATGTAACTATCCCTAGTTAACGAGCGGGGCGTTCCGATCTCATGATAGGGAATTAGCGTATTGATGACCCACTTTGGGCACGAGCGTGAGCGTCGCACGCAAGAGGCTGATCAATGCGCCGTTGCCGTTCCGATTTGCGGCCTGCTTACTCGACAGCAGAAAAGCCCGGAAACGCGACAACACGTGCATCGGACGCAATCACGATTTCGAGTAATAAAATTGCGAGATGGCGCAACAATATCCATATCGCCGGTGCCGGAATGATCCGGCATTCGAAGGACCGAACCATGCGTAGCTTTGAAGCCGTCGCCACGGGCGTCATGGCCATTGCGACTCAGGCGCTGGTGATCGGGGTGATCCTCACCATCTGATCGACCAACCCCCCGCCCCCGTGACATTGGGGGCGGACAGGTCGATTGGTGTCAGCCGCCAAGCGCGGTCTTCATTTTGGAGAAAAAGCCGCTCGATTGCGGGCTTTCGTGGCCCGTTTCGGTCGCGCGGAATTCTTCAAGCAGTTCACGCTGGCGCTGTGACAATTTGGTCGGGGTTTCCACCTCGATCCGCACCACCAGATCGCCGCGGCCGCGGCCCTGCAGCACAGGCATGCCCGCACCACGCTGGCGCAGTTCGCGACCGCTTTGGGTGCCGGGCGCAATGCGGATCGCATGACGCTCGCCGTCCGGCCCGGGGATCACGATCTCGCCGCCAAGGGCCGCCGTCGTAAAGCTGATCGGCGCGCGTGCGAAAAGTGTCGTCCCTTCACGCTCGAAAATCGCATGCCGCGCGATGTGCAGGAAAATGTAGAGGTCACCCGCCGGTGCGCCGCGCGCGCCAGCCTCACCTTCGCCGCTTAACCGTACACGCGTCCCCTCATCCACGCCCGGCGGGATGTTGACGGTCAGCGTCTTGGTCTTGTCGACCCGACCATCGCCGCGACAATTGGGGCACGGATCGGCAATCACCTGCCCCGCGCCATGACACGACGGACAGGTCCGCTCGACGACGAAAAAGCCCTGTTGCGCCCGCACCTTGCCGTGGCCGCCACAAGTATGGCAACCCTTGGCACTGGTGCCCGGCCGAGCACCAGTGCCCGAACAACTGTCGCACAGGCCCGATACGTCGACGGTGATCTCGCTCGACTTGCCGTGAAAGGCATCCTCCAGCGAGATTTCCATGTCGTAACGCAGATCGGCACCACGCCGCGCTGCCGGGCGACCGCCGCCGCCACGACCGCCGCCCATGAACTCGCCAAAGATATTCTCGAAGATATCGCTGAACGCGCCAAAATCGTCACCGCCACCGCCACCGTGATGGCCCCCACCCTGCCGGAACGCAGCGTGCCCGAACCGATCATAGGCAGCGCGTTTTTGCGGATCCTTCAGCACCTCATAGGCTTCGGAAATCGCCTTGAACCGGCCTTCGGAATCCTTGCACCCCGCGTTGCGATCAGGGTGATATTTCATCGCGAGCTTGCGGTATGACGACTTGATCGTCGCTTCGTCAGCGCTGCGATCGCATTCGAGCAATTCGTAGAAATCAATCTCGGTGGTCATTCTCGGCCCCCGCCTCCAAAATCGTCATGCCAGCGAATGCTGGCATCCCGCGCCGCAAGGGCACCGCCTGGTGGCACGAGACCCCAGCTTTCGCCGGGGTGACGAGGTTGGTGCATAAAGTTTACGCCTTGCTGTCGTCGACTTCCGAGAACTCGGCATCGACGACATCTTCGGCGGCGGCTTCGGGCGCGGCATCGGCGCCGGGTGAGGCTTCAGCAGCGGCCTGCTTCTCATAAATCGCCTGACCAAGCTTCATCGCGACCTGCGCCAGCGCGTTGGCCTTTTCCTTCATCGCTTCGGGATCGCCGCTTTCGACCGCCGTCTTGGTGACAGCAATCGCTTCCTCGATCTCAGCCTTCAGCGCCGCATCGACCTTGTCGCCGTTATCAGCGATCTGGCGCTCGGTGGTGTGGATCAGCGATTCGGCATTGTTCTTGGCTTCTGCCGCCTCGCGCCGCTTCTTGTCTTCCTCGGCGAACTGTTCGGCATCGCGCA
>CAZYOU010000007.1:0-24879 GCA_964649315.1 uncultured Stakelama sp.
TGCTGACCGGCATCGTCGCGCTCGGCTTTGCCGCCAGCGGCATGGCGGCGCAGGTATTTGCTGGTCCCGGCCTGCTGAAATATGTTTTCATGCTCGCGCCGCTCGGTTTCGTGTTCGCGATGAGCTTTGGCCAGGGCCGCATGTCGGCGGGCACGCTGCAGGCGATGTTCTGGGGCTTTGCCGTCGCGATGGGCCTGTCGCTCTCGACGATCTTCCTGCAGTACACGGGCACGTCGATCGCTGGCGCTTTCTTTGCGACGGCGGCTGGTTTCGCCGGGCTTAGCCTGTGGGGCTACACCACCAAGAAGGATCTGTCGGCATTCGGCACCTTCCTGATCATGGGTCTGGTCGGGCTGATCGTCGCCAGCCTCGTCAACCTGTTTCTCCAGTCGGGTCCGCTCTCGCTGGTGATCAGCATGGTCGGCGTGCTGCTGTTCGCAGGCCTCACCGCCTACGACACGCAGAAGGTGAAGAGCATGTACGCCCAGGTGGCGGGCACCGAATTTGAGGGCCGCACGGTCATCATGTCGGCGCTGACGCTGTACCTCGACTTCATCAACATGTTTCTGTTCATCCTGCGCCTGTTCGGCAGCAGCCGCGACTAAGCAGCAGGGTAATCCAAAAACATCGGCCCGGCGGGGAAACTCGCCGGGCCTTTTGTTTGTTCTTCTCACGCCGCCAGCCTCACGCCTCCAGCTCCCCGGGAAATCGAATGCGCCTCGCGATTGATGTCATGCTGGATTACTGGATCGAAGACGCGGCGGATGTGCTGCTGCAGATCGAAGTTGCGGCCTTGCCCGATCAGAACCTCGAGGTGCAGGACCTGAAGGTCTGGACCGATACGCCGCTGGTCGCGGTGATCGGCGAAGACGGGATCGGTCAGCGCTGCCTTGCGCGCGGCACCGGCAGCTTTCGCGCTGAATATCATGCGGTGGTATCAATCGACCGGCCGACGGTGGACATTTCCACACTCGCCGCCGCGCCGCCGCGCGGATTGCCGGGGGCAATCATCTCGTACCTGTTGCCCAGCCGTTATTGTGAATCGGATCGGTTCGAAGGTTTTGTCCATGCCGAATTCGCCGGGCTGGAGGGCGGCGCTCTGGCTGTCGCGATGCGCGACTGGGTGCATCACAATCTGCGCTACGAAGGCGGCACGAGCAGCGGCACAACGACCGCGATGATGACTTTCGCCGACCGTCGCGGCGTTTGCCGGGATTACGCCCATTTGCTGTGCGCCCTTGCCCGCGCAGGGGGCATCCCGGCCCGCAGCGTTTCAGCCTATGCGCCCAATGTCGAGCCGCAGGATTTTCACGCGGTGTGCGAGGTCTGGCTCGCCGACGGCTGGCACCTGATTGACCCGACAGGCATGGCCGGGTGCGATGATCTCGCCCGCGTGGCGGTGGGCCGCGATGCCACCGATATCGCCTTCATGACGGTGTTCGGCCGCACGGTGATGAACGATCAGCAGGTGCGGGTTCGCCCGATCTAGGAACAGCGCCGCCCCCGGTTCGTTGAAGGGATGTAACGGATTGGGAGAGAAACCATGACTGACAAACCGAACCGCGCCGAAGCTACCCCTTCTACTGACGCCAAACCCACCAAAGGCTATGATCCGCGCCAGCAGGCTGGGCAGGACGAATCGATCGTCGAACGTCTCGCCCGTAATCCGGCATCGCCGCAGGCCAAGCTAGATCGTGCGCTCGATGAATCGATGGACGCATCCGATCCGCCGTCACAAACGCCCCCGGGCGTTGGCGGTGATCCGTCTCCATCGTCGGGCTTCGACGAAAAGGCCGAAGCAGCACTTTGTCGCAAATAATCAATTCTGGCCCTTGCCGCCGATGTTGCATTGCGAAATATTCGCGCCAATGATTGGTGGCCGATGTCGTTAAGGAATCTGTTAACCATGTCGGCGCATGTTGGGATCGGATAAGGCAAGCGAGGTCAGGATCGGGCGATGAGTGCACGGATGAAGCCAGCCGCTGGTGCCATGGCATTGGCTGAGATGAAGGAATTCGCCGGTTTCAGTGCGGCGACCCAACGGTACATCCGCCGTTCGCTCGATATCGGTCTTGATCGCGATGATGCACTGGAACGCTGGTCCCGCGACGTGGTGGAAGCGGCAAGCATTCGGGCGCAATCGCGGCTTTACGATCGCTTGCCCGATATTCGGGCGATGATCCCCGATGATAGCGGCCTCGAATCGGTCGAACAGTTTCTGGGGCCGCTCGTTACGATCAGCGCGTTTGATTTGGGGCAGGGCCGGCTGACCAGCTTTGCCTCGTATCGATTCCTGTACGAACGGCTGATCGGCGCGCAGATCAGGCCCTGGCTGCCGGGCGCATTCTGTGCTGCTGCCGCATTGCCCAATTTGCATCCCGAAATGCGCCGTCAGCTGCTCCAGTCGATCAGCGAAGCCGCGGCGACCGCGTCCGGCTGGTCGAACCGTCAGCCATCTTTCTTCCCGCACTGGGTGGAAAAGGTCGACAGCACCGCCCTGCCGAGCTGACGTTTCGAGCTGATCAGCCGCGCATCGCGCCCGCCATTGGCTCGGTTGTCACCGGGTAGCCGATATCTTCGGGAATGCACAAAAACGTCTCGGCCCCGCGCGTTTCAACCCAAGGCGTCACCGTGGTGACCGGGAAGGCACGGGCGTGCGCACAGGCATCGGCAAAGCTCGAAAACTGCGCCAAGCGCTCAAGGTTGCGGCGCGTTGGGAAGATGATCGTCGCGCGACCGGCATTGGCCTCGTCAATCACGCCCTGCGCGCTCATCCAGAAAACGCGTGTATTCTCGGTCGCATCGACGATCGGTTCGGGCGCATAGGCGGGCAGAGCCGCTAGGAAGAAAATCGTATCAAAGATTCGCATATTCGCATGCGCTGGCAGCCAACGCGCGAACGGCACCAGCGCCGCCGGATCAAGCGCCAGTCCATGCGTGGCGAGGAGCGCACCAAATGGCTCGCCGGCGTGCAACCCGTTTCGGATCGCGGCAAGCTGTGCTTCGTCGGGCATCGGTGCCAGGCCGACGGCGATCCCGGCTTCCTCGATTGTCTCTCGAATGGCGGCAATCCGCGCGGGCCCATGCGGATCGTCAGATAGGTGAATGGCCGCCATCGCATAATCTTCCGGGTCGATTCGCCCGCCGGGAAACACCAGCGCACCGCCCGCAAACACCATCGCCCGTGCGCGTTCGACCATCAGTAGCTCCGGCGGGGCATCGTCGCGGTCACGAAACAGCACGAGCGTGGCGGCGGGGATCGTCTCCTGCTGCACGGCATTATCGGTCGTCGGCGTCGGTGCATCATCGGTCATAAGCCTGACCCTAACGCAGCAGCGCGCAGGGTACCATGATATAGGCGGGTATCATCGATTTATGGGGCAGGAGCGCTTGGCGCACCGTCAGGATCGACGCTCAAATCCTCGCCCAACCCTCCAGCCTCAACGGGTGCCTTGGCGAAAATCTCCCACACGGCCATGAACAGCGCGGCGATGACGGGGCCAAGCACAAAGCCGTTAAAGCCCATCAGCTGGAAGCCACCCAAGGTCGATATCAGTACCAGATAATCGGGCATCCGTGCTTCGCGCCCCACCATGATCGGGCGCACGACATTATCGACGCTGCTGATGATGAAGAAGCCGCACAGGAACAGTACCGCGCCCTGCCAGGTCTCGCCCGTGGCGAGCAGATAGGCGGAGGCCGGCACCCAGATTATGGCCGTGCCGATGGCCGGGAACAGCGAGAAAACCCCCATCGCCACACCCCATAGCAGTGCGCCGCTAATCCCGAGCGACCAGAAGATCACGCCGCCGATCAGCCCCTGCAGGATCGCGACAATGACGCTTCCTTTGATCGTTGCGCGCACCACCGCGACGAAACGCGCGACCAGCAAACCGCGCTGATCATGCGCCAGCGGCAGGCAACGTTCGACGCGGGTGATCAGCACATTGCCATCCCGCAGCAGAAAAAAGGTGAGGTAGAGCATCACGCCGAGCGACAGGAAAAACCCCAGCGCGCTTTGCCCGACATTGAGCGCTTGGCCGGCCAATGTTTGGAAGCTTGACGACACCCCTTGGCCGATCTTCGCCTGGACGGCGGGAAAGTCCGTCAGCCCGCGTACCGACAGCCATTCGCGTGCCACCTGCGGCAAGTTGCGCTCCGCCTCGGTGAAGATGCGGCTCAGATCGATCTCACCGCGCTGGAATTTGTCGTAAACTGTTGATGCTTCGCTGATCAGCGCGCTGCTGAGCAACAAGGCAGGGACGATCACGACGGCGATGATCACCAGCAACGTTATGGCCGCAACCAGATTGGGTCGCCCGGGCATCAGCCGAAGCAGCCAGCTGTTGAATGGCGCAAACAGGATCGTCGCGATAACGCCCCACAATATCGCCCCGATAAACGGCCCGATCAGCCACGCAAACGCCACCGAAGCGATGATGACCAGCAGCAGCAGGAATCCCTGCTCGAGTGGTGAGCGGCTTTCCGTCGTCATGCCGCGACGTCTGGACAAGCGCGGTGTGCGGCGTGCGATCGGGATGTTGGTGTGATCATCGCCCAGCAATACGATGCGTATTGCTCGCTAGGCAACACCGGTCGCGGCGCAAATACTGCCTTTACCGGCGTCAGTGCCGGACGATCGCAGGTGGTTGCAGCCAGAAGCTCGCCGATTCGTCAGATTGACTCGGGAAGCGATGAGGAGATAGGAACATAAAGTGAACAAACTTGCCCGAATCACCGGCCCCCTTGGTCGCCAGATGCAGCAACAGCCTGCGATCGATGCCCGACGCCCGGTTTCTGTCCCTGTCCCCACTGGCCATGCCGGTATCGATCGGGCGCTTGGCGGTGGGATGGTACGCGGCAGGGTGCATGAAGTCTTTGCCATCGATGCGGCCGACGCAAGCAGTGCGACTGGTTTTGTGGCGATGCTGGCGCTTCTGTTCGGGGGCGGCGTTGTGTGGTTGCGCGAAGAGGCAAGCCAGCAGCGGCACGGATTGAACGTGCTCGGCCTCGCCGAAATCGGGCTCGATCCGGCCAAGCTGATCCTTGGCTTGCCGCCCGATCCGCTGGCGCTGTTATGCGCAGCGGCCGATGTTGCGCGATGCCCGGGCGTTGGCGTTGCGGTCGTCGAAATCTGGCGCAACCCGCCGGTGCTGGATTTGACCGCGACACGCCGGTTGGCGCTGGCGGCGGAAACTTCGGGGGTCACCGTGCTGTTGCTGCGGGTTGCCGGGGTTCCTGCGCCGAGTGCCGCTCAGACGCGCTGGGTGGTGCAGTCCGCATCCTCGCTGCCGATGGAGGCGAATGCCCCCGGCCGAGCCGCATTCGATATTGCCCTGGTGCGCCAGCGTGGCCGTCCTGCAGGCCTTGACTGGCGGGTGGAGTGGGACCGTGACCGAGCAGTTTTCATCGACCCAGCTGAGAATGAAGAAGCCCAAATCAAACCGGCCAAAATCGAAACAGGCCAAATCGAAACAACCTGGCAGGCGCTTTCTGGCGCTGTGGTTTCCTTTCCTGTCAACCGATCGCTTGCTGCAGGGATGGCCGGGGACGCCATTGTCCCCGCACGCCAGCGCGCAGGCTAGTGGTGGTGGTGCGCTGGCGACGGTCGAAAAACAACGCGGTGCGATGCGTCTTGTCTCGGTCGATCCCGAAGCTGCCGCTGCGGGATTGAGTGCGGGGCTGGCGCTGGCCGATGCGCAGGCGCGCTTGCCCGATCTGCAGGTCGTCCCGCATGATCACGCCGCTGATCGGCACTGGCTCGAGCGACTGGCCGATGGTTGTGATCGGTACACGCCCTTGATCGAGCTCGATCCGCCTGACGGGTTGACTCTCGATATCACCGGCTGCGCGCATCTGTTTGACGGGGAAGCAGCGCTGATTACCGATATTGAGCGCCGCCTGACGCCCTATCTGCGGTTGCGCCATGCGGTGGCGGGCACGCCGATGGCGGCGCAGGCGCTGGCGCGCTTCCAGACGGTGCCCGCCGCTGACGAGGCGCAGGCGGTCAGGCGCTTGCCGATTGCAGCCGTGCGGCTGGATGAGGAAACGCAAACCGCCCTGCGCAGGGCTGGCCTGAAAACCATTGGTGATCTTGCCGCCCGGCCAACCACACCGCTTGCCGCGCGGTTCGGGGAAGATGCCGTTGCGATGCTGGCGCGGCTGCTTGGTCACACGGACAGTCGCCTCGTCCCGCGCAAGACACCTCCAGCCCTATTGTTCGAACGCCGCTTTGCCGAACCGATCGTGCGCACCCAGGATGCGCTGAAAACCATCGGTGATCTTGCAAGCGAGGCGGCGCGTGCGATGGAAGAGCGCGGCAAGGGTGGGCGTCGTTTTGCCGTCCGCCTGTTTCGAAGTGACGGCGAACTGCGCGATCTGGCGGTCGAAAGCGGCTTGCCGCTGCGCGATCCGGTGGCCGTGATGCGGCTGTTCGGCGAGCGGCTGGATACGCTTGCCGATCCCATCGATCCCGGCTTCGGCTTCGATCTGATCCGGCTGGTGGTGCCTGTGCTTGAGCCGATGGCCCCCATCCAGCTGCAGCTCGAAGGCGGCACCATCAGCGATGATGCGCTGTCGGCATTGGTCGATCGCCTGAGCACGCGGCTGGGGCGCGGGCGTATTCGCCGCTTCGCGCGTCGCGATACGCATATCCCCGAACAGGGCGTGCTGGCGCTGCCCGCAATCGAGCCGGCCCTATCTGCCTGGGATATGCCGACCGAAGGCGAGCCGCCGCTTCGTCCGCTTCACCTGTTCAATCCGCCGCAGCGCATCGACGTGATCGCCGAAGTGCCTGACGGGCCGCCGCATCGCTTCCGGTGGCGGCGCAGCGTGCATGACATCATCCGTTTCGAAGGGCCCGAACGGATTGCAAGCGAATGGTGGCGACGACACGAGGGATCAGGCCTTACCCGTGATTATTACCGCGTCGAGGATGCCCGCGGCCGGCGCTTCTGGATTTTTCGGCACGGCCTTTATGATCGCGAAAAGCCCGATCCCGGCTGGTATGTCCACGGCCTGTTCGCATGACCGGGACGCCTGCCGACTTTGCCGAACTGGTGGCGGCGACCAATTATTCCTTCCTGCGCGGGGCATCGGCCCCGTCGGATCTGGTGGCGCAGGCGCTGGCGCTGGGGATGGCCGGAATCGGCATTGCCGATCGCAACACCGTTGCCGGGGTGGTCCGCGCGCATGTCGCGCTCCGCAATGCCTGCGAACAGGCAGCCGAGGCGGGCCTCGCGGAGATTGATTTTCGGCTGGTGGTGGGCGCGCGGCTGGCGTTCGATGACGGCACGCCGGATATTGTCGCCTATCCCGCAACCCGCCTTGGCTGGGGCCGGCTGACCAAGTTGCTCACGATCGGCAATCTGCGCGCAGATAAGGGCGGGTGCATTTTGCGGATCGATGATCTGCTGGGCGCTGCAGACGATCTGCTGCTGATCGCGATGGCCTCGCCACAGGACGGTATCGTGCTGGAACGCCTGCTTGAGGTGTGCCGCGGATCGTTATGGCTCGGCGCGACGATGCCGCGTCGCGGGGATGATCGCCGCCGACTTGCAAAGCTGATGCGATTGGCAGCATCGCTGGACGTGCCGGTAATCGCCACCAATGACGCGCTTTATGCCACGCCCGATCAGCGGCAGCTGCACGATGTGCTGACCTGCGTCTGCGAAAAGACGACGATTGCCGCCGCCGGACGTCGATTGCAGGTCAATGCCGAACGCTATCTGAAGCCGCCCCGCGAAATGGCCCGGCTGTTTCGCGATTGCCCGCAGGCGGTTGCGGAAACGATGGCGTTTCTGGCGCGGATCGATTTTTCGCTCGACCAGCTTTGTTACGAATATCCGCTTGAGCCGGTACCAGCAGGGTGGGACCCGCAAGGGTGGCTGGAACATATCGTCCTGGAAGCCGCCCATGCACGGTACGGCGCTGATCTGCCCGCGAAAGTGCTGGCGTTGCTCGATGAAGAATTCACGCTGATCCGGCAGCAGAACTATGCCTGTTACTTTCTGACGGTGCATGATCTGGTGCGGTTCGCGCGGGCACAGTCACCGCCGATCTTGTGCCAGGGGCGGGGGTCCGCGGCCAATTCGATCGTTTGTTTCCTGCTCGGCGTCACCTCGGTCGATCCATTGCAGCATGATCTGCTCTTCTCGCGCTTCGTTTCGGAGGAGCGCCGCGAACCGCCCGATATCGACGTCGATTTCGAGCATGAGCGCCGCGAAGAAGTGATGCAGTATATCTATCGTCGATACGGCCGCGATCATGCGGGGATCGCAGCAACGGTGATCCATTACCGTCCGCGCAGCGCGGTGCGTGATGTCGGCAAGGTGCTCGGCTTTTCGGAAGATGTGACATCGCGGCTCAGCAGCACCGTCTGGGGCAGTTTTTCGAGCTCGATGGAGGAACGCCGCTATCAGGAGGCGGGTTTTGATCCAGCCGATCCCGCCATTGCCCGGCTCCGCGATCTTGTCGGGCAGATCATGCAGTTCCCGCGCCATCTGTCGCAGCATGTCGGCGGCTTCGTGTTGACCGAGGGGCGGCTCGACGAGCTGGTGCCCATCCACAATGCGGCGATGGCCGATCGCACCTTCATCGAATGGGACAAGGACGATATCGACGCGCTCGGGCTGATGAAGGTCGATGTGCTGGCGCTCGGCATGCTCACCTGCATCCGCAAAGCGTTCGATCTGATGCGCCGGCACGGGCTGGGCGATCATGACCTCGGGGTCGATATCGATGCCAGCGATCCGGCGGTTTACGACATGCTGTGCCGGGGTGACAGCATCGGCGTGTTTCAGGTCGAAAGCCGCGCGCAAATCAACATGCTGCCCCGGCTGAAGCCCCGCACGCTCTATGATCTGACGATTCAGGTCGCGATTGTGCGCCCCGGCCCGATCGAGGGCGATATGGTGCACCCCTATCTGCGCCGTCGCAGCGGCATCGAACAGGTCGACTATCCATCGCCCGCGCCGCCGCATGATCCCAATGAGCTGCGCACATTGCTCGGCCAGACATTCGGGGTGCCGTTGTTTCAGGAACAGGCGATGAAGCTGGCGATTACCGCCGCGGGTTTCACGCCATCCGAAGCCAATCAACTCCGCCGCGCGATGGCGACCTTCCGCAATGTCGGGACGATCGATCAGTTGCGTGACAAGCTGGTCGAGGGGATGGCCGCGCGCGGCTATGAACGCGATTTCGCGCAGCGCTGCTTCAAGCAGATCGAAGGCTTTGGCAGCTATGGCTTTCCCGAAAGCCATGCTTTGTCCTTTGCGCGGCTGGTCTATGTTTCCTCGTGGATCAAATGCCATCAGCCTGCGGTGTTTGCGTGCGCATTGCTGAACGCACAGCCGATGGGTTTTTACGCGCCCGCCCAGATCGTTCGCGATGCGCGCGATCATGGCATTGAGGTGCGACCGATCGATATCAATGCGAGTGATTGGGACAACAGTCTCGAACCCGCCGGTGACGGTGCAATGGCGCTGCGGCTGGGTTTTCGGCAGATGGATGGTTTCCGGCAGGTCTGGGCGCAGGCCCTTGTGGCAGCACGCGCGGATGGCCCGTTCGACAGCGTGGAAGCCCTTGCCCGCCGTGCGAACCTGCCGCAGCGTGGGTTGCGGCAGCTTGCGGATGCCGATGCCTTCGGATCCCTCGCGCTGGATCGTCGACAGGCCTTGTGGGATGTACGCCGCACCCCCGATGCAGTACTGCCCCTGTTCGCTGCTCAGCATGTGCCGGAACTGGGGATCGAGCCCGATATGGCATTGCCCGCCATGTCCGATGCCGAGCAGGTCGCGGTCGATTATCAGACATTGCGGCTCTCGCTGAAGGAACATCCGATGCATTTCGTGCGCCCGATTCTGCGCCACGAAGGCGTATTGAGCGCTGAGGAAACTGGCCTATCCCGCGCAGGGGCCAAGGTGCGGATGGCCGGCATCGTGCTGGTGCGTCAGCGGCCGGGCAAGGGCAATGCGATCTTCGTGACGCTGGAGGATGAAACCGGGGTCACCAACGTCATCATGTGGGCGCGGTTGTTCGAGGCCTATCGCCGTCAGGTGATGACCGCGCGGCTGATGCTGGTCGAGGGCGAGGTGCAGCGCAGTCCCGAAGGCGTCATCCACCTGATGGCATCGCGCATCATCGACCGGACCGAACTGCTCGACAGGCTTGGTGACACCCCCCCACCGATGCCGATGTCGCGGGCGGACGAGGTGGTGCGGCCGGTTTATAACCGACACCCGCGCGACGCCCGGATCATTCCCAAATCACGGGATTTTCATTGATCATCATTGGCCGCAAGCGGTGGCCAATGATCCAGATGATGCTGACGCCCAAGTCTACGGAAATTCTTCATGCCGAAGAAGTCCGTGCGGGTGGGGTTCATCTACAGGTCGCCCGGTTTTTAATCCGTCGAGGCCTAGCTTGACGCTTGCCTAAGCCGATCAACGACCATCCCCGGCACATCATAATCGAGCAGGCGGCCCTTGCCCGATACTTCCTCGAACACGGCGTTCGGCAGGCGGTTTTCCCAATAGCGCCGCCCCGCCTGCGGATCCATGACCGCATCCTGATCGCCATAGATTACCAGGATGTTGGCTGAATCCGGTGCATAGCCCTCAGTCTCCTCGCTGATGACGTAGCGCTGCTCATGGATGTACCCGTCGAGCTTGCCGAGCGCATACATCTGCATCGTCCGGAAATAATCCTCATCGAAGCCGGGTCGGCTGGTGATGGCGAGGTCGGGCGGGGTGTTGGCGAGCGTCTTGCGCACCATGTTCGCAACAAATTTGCGGTCCATCAGGCGCGACATCAGCCGGATCGAATGCGGGATGATTTCCGGCCGCAAGCGATAGATTTCGCGGTACGCGCCAAACAGCCCGCGCCAGCCGACATCGCACTTGGTGGGCGGAATGGGTGAAATCAGCATGACGCGACCGCAACGCGCCGGATAGAGCGCCGCAAAGGCCAGCGCCGCCTGCGCGCCGCCCCTGCCAATCACATCGGCTGCCGCCAATCCAAGCGCATCAAGCACCGTCACCATATCCTGCGCCGCCGCGCCAAATGGCTCGCCAATTGGGTGGTTGGCGATCTCGGGGTGGAAGTCCGTCAGGCCATAGCCGGGGCGATCGATCGCGATCGGGCGAAACCCCTGTTCGATCATCAGCCGGGTGAGCTCGCGCGGGGGATGACGGCCGGAAAAACAGGCATGCGTCAGGATGACGGGTCGTCCGCCTGCCGGGCCGAAATCGGATATTGCGATTCGGCTGCCATCGGGTCTGCGAATGAACCGAAGCGGATCCGATGCATGGTCGGTCCAGGCCACCCGGCCCTGGCTCGCATCGGAAAGCGCTTGCAATGTTGTGACGGCACTGATTGCTCCCGCCACCTCCCCGGCACTGGCAAGGCCAAGCGTCTGCAGCACGATATCGATCTGCTTCTTGATGGTCGCATCGGACAGGCCGAGCACGCGGGCGGCTTCGCTCCGTGTCAGCCCCTCGGCCAGCAGCAACGCGATCTGGCTCTGGCGCGGCGACAGGCCCCATAGGTCGGCGAGCAGCTGCGTCGCCTCGGCACTGTTGGGAAAAATGCCGAACGCCAGCATCGATATTTTGTAGATCAGCCCGGGCATCCGCCGCACGCCCACCTTGGCGAGCGCGGCGGCCATGGCTTCGCGCGCCGTCGTATATTGCACATCGGCCAGCACTGCCCCCCGCCGGATATTGCCGGCCCGCAATGTTGCCACCACCACGCGCCGCTCAAGCCCGGTCAGCGCAAACGCATCGCACGCCCGGCGGAACGGCGAACCGCCCTCATTCGCGGTGGTGATTGCCAGCACATGTGTTCGTTGCTTTTCGGCCAGGATGTCGCGGACATTGACGGGCAGGTCCCATCGCAATGCCTCGCTTGGCGGGGCATAGGCCCAGATCGACCGACGCGGCGTATTCGAGCATTCGCTGGAGGGGTTTGCGCTTGAATAGGTGATGTCGCGGGTACGCTTGGCCGTCGCTGCCGCTTCCCAGTCAATCTGTCCGCGTGCGGCAGGGTCTACCCCGTTAGCGGCGATGACACTGCGGTTTTCGGGATCGACGACCAACATGGTCAGTGATTGCGGGTGCAGCACTGAATGAAGGCGGTGCCCCAGCGCATTGTCCATCGACCGGAATGTCGCTTCGACCTGCCCCGGATCGCTAAGCACCTGGGCCCGCAGCTGTTCAGGCGCGGCCATCCATTCATCGGCATAATAGTCATCAATGCCCAGGCAGTCTGCCGCGGCGGCAAGCTCAGGGTGGGCGCCGGGGCTCAGCGTTGCCATGGCCCGGTGGTGTCCTTTCCCCAATTAACAACCGATATCGAAGGACTTGCTAGGGCACTGCGACGGCATCGTCGAGAGCGATTGCGCATTTCGCTGGGTCAGTATTGTACCGAAACTGTAACGGCCGCTACCAAGGGCGGGTTTTTACGGTATCGCCCATATCGCTGATTTGGTGACCCCTACGGGAATCGAACCCGTGCTTCAGCCGTGAAAGGGCCGCGTCCTAACCGCTAGACGAAGGGGCCATGCCGGGCGTGCCGGTTAGCGTGGAAAAAGCGCCTAGGCAAATGATCGCGCGCGGTCAACCCGGTCAATCGGCCCATGCCGCATCATCGAGATGAATTTCGGCAGCCGGGCGTGATGACCAGTCGTCAATCTTGGCGCGGCCGGCGATCCACAGGCGCCGGTGCGGTGCCGCGCCCAGCAGCGCCAGCCCGAGCGGCGATTCGGCCTGGCGGAAGGCGACCGTCTTGATGCTCTTGCCGTCATCGCCCGCCACCACTGCGCGGACATGGCCGTTGCCGACCACGTCTGCCTTGATGACGCGCACGGGCCCTGCCGCCACGCGAGGGGCGGGCCAGCCCATGCCATAGGGCCCGCCCTGCTCCAGCGCCGTCACAAGGGCAGGGGTGACGCCACCGGGGGCCACTAGTGCATCGACCAGCAACGCCCGATCGCCCGATGACCGCGCGACGCCCTCTGCCAGTCGCTCTTCCAGAAAATCGCCAAACGCCCCGATCCGGTCCTCGGCAATCGTCAGTCCCGCCGCCATAGCGTGCCCGCCCCCTGCCACGAGCAGTTCATTCTCCTTTGCCGACAGCACAGCCTGCCCCAGATCGACGCCCGAGATCGATCGGCCCGATCCCTTGCCAACCCCGGCATCGTCGAGCGCGATCACAATCGCCGGTCGCCCGAATTTTTCCTTCAGCCGCCCGGCGACAATGCCGATCACGCCCGGGTGCCAGCCATGGCCGGCGACGATAATTACCGCGCGATTGGCTTGTGATGCGGCCATGGCTTCGGCGGATTGCTGGACATCGCCTTCGATCGCGCGGCGCTCCTCGTTCAGCCGGTCGAGTTCGGTGGCGATGATGCGGGCTTCATTGGCGTCCTCGGTCGTCAGCAGCCGCACACCCAGATCCGATTTGCCGACCCGGCCACCGGCATTGATCCGTGGCCCCAGCGCAAAGCCCAGATCAGTGGCGGTCGGCGCGCGGGTTAGCCGCGATGCCTCGATCAGCGCGTTCAGGCCGATGTTGCGCCGCGCGGCCATTACCTTCAGGCCTTGCGACACGAACGCGCGATTCAGCCCCCGCAGCGCGGCGACATCGGCAACTGTGCCCAGCGCGACGATATCGAGCAGGTCGAGCAAACGGGGTTCCGCGAGGGTATCGAAATAGCCGCGCGCGCGCAGCGTCCGGATCAGCGCCGCTCCCAGCAGGAAAGCCACCCCCACCGCCGCAAGATGCCCGTGTGCAGCGCCTTCCGTCTCGTCCAGCCGGTTGGGGTTCACGACCGCATAGGCAAGCGGCAGCGTCGTCGCGCATTTGTGGTGATCCACCACAATCACATCCACGCCCGCCGCGCGCGCCATGTCCAGCGCCTCGAATGCCTGTGCGCCGCAATCGACCGTCACAATCAGCGTGGCACCGCCAGCGGCGATCTTCACCAGCGCCTCGCCCGACGGGCCATATCCCTCCATCAACCGATCGGGGATATAGGCGCTCGCTTCCAGCCCAAGCGAACGCAGCAGCAGGATCATCAAAGCGGCAGATGTCGCCCCGTCGACGTCGTAATCACCGAAAATCGTAACCTGCTCCCCGGCCAGCACGGCGGCGGCCAGCCGATCGGCGGCGCGGTCCATGTCGCGGAAGATCGACGGATCGGGCATGAAGCCGCGGATGCTCGGCAGCTTGTGCGCATCCAGCGCCTCGCGCGGGCAGCCACGCGCCATCAGCAACTGAGTCACCAGATCATCGGGCGAATAATCGGGGTCCCGCGCATCGGCGCTCAGCGCGCGCCAGCGCCAGGGCTGGCCAAGGATCGATTGGGTAATGTTGAGGACGGTGTTCATCGCGTGGACACTAGCGGTTGGATCGCGGCGATGGAAATGGGCGACGCAATCGGTGGACATTGCGGCGCTGTTCGATGAACAATATCGCGTGAAGGGGCATCCCCGCCCGACCATCATCGAAAGCGCCATCTTGCCCGAATTGCCGACCAGCCCCGTTGATTCTGCGCCTTTATGGGCACCGCCGCTTGCCGCTGCCGTGCCGCGTGACCTGTGCACTGATTGCGGCATTTCGCGCACGCCCGAGCATAAGCGCTGCGGCACCGCCTGCCAGTTCATCAAGCCCGATTATCCGGCAATGGAAGCGCAGGTGCATGGCCGCCCGCGCGATCCGGCGCGCGGCGACGAGCTGTTTTTCGGCCCCTATCGCCAGATGTACCGGGCAAAGCTCGGCACGGCGCTCGCGGGCGCGCAGTGGACGGGGATCACGACCCGCCTTGGCGAGAAGCTGCTCGAAACCGGCGCGGTGGATGCGGTGCTGACGATGGCCCCCGATCCGGAGGATCGCTGGAAGCCGGTGCCGGTGCTGGTGACGAAAGCCGAGGGGATGGCCCAGGTGCGGGGCATGCGGATGGGCTATGCACCGCTGCTCGCGCTCCTCCAGCCAGCGCGCGATGCGGGGTATAAGCGGATCGCGGTGATCGGCATCCCGTGCCAGGTCCATGCGCTCCGCAAGATCGAGGCGAGCCTTGGTTTCGAGCGGCTCTACGTCATCGGCACGCCCTGTTCGGATAACACCACCACCGAGCGCTTTCATGATTTCCTAGCGCTGCTCGCCGATGATCCGGGCAGCATCACCTATCTGGAATTCCGCGCCGATTATCATGTCGAGCTGCGCTTCACCGATGGCCGGGTAAAGGCGATCCCGTTTCTCCAGCTGCCGATTTCGAAGCTGCCGCCCGATTTCTTCCCGCTCACCTGCCGCACCTGTGTGGATTACACCAATGTGCTCGCCGATGTGACGGTGGGTTATATGGCGGGGGAGGGCGAGCAGTGGCTGGTCGTCCGCAATGAACGCGGGGCAGAGCTGCTGGCGCTGCTAGGCGACGAGGTAGTGCTCGCCCCGCCCGGCAATGCCGGCAAGCGCGCAAGCGCGGTCAAGGGCTTCATCATGAATGTCGAGCGTGCAGCAGGCGGCCTGCCGCTGCGCCGGATGCCCGAATGGGTGCGCCCGATTGTCGGCTGGCTGATGCCCCGCTTCGGCCCGCGCGGGCTGGAATTCGCGCGCACCCGGGTCGAGATGAAAGCGGCGGAGACGGTGGTGCACCTGCGCCGCGAACGGCCACGCCGGATGAAGACGATGATCCCCGCGCATATCTGGGCGCTGGTCGCGCCCTATGCTCTGGTGCCGGGGGACGGTGAATTGCCGGCTGCCAAGGTTGAGGTGGAGCGCTAGAGCGCACTCAGTTCGAGTTCGGCCAAATCTCCTTTCGTTTGCCCTGAGTAGCGGCTGAGCGAAGTCGAAGACGCGTATCGAAGGGTTCGTTCCCCAAGCACCGTCCTTCGATACGCCACTTCGACAAGAGCTCAGTGGCTACTCAGCACAAACGGATAAACCCGCCGTAATTCCGCGCTAGACCGACGATCGAGATGTCCTGATTTCGGTCAACCTTGCAGGTCGCCTCCACAGCGACGCTATTCGCGCCCTGCTGGTTGCGTTAACCATATCCCATGCGGGCGCGGGACGATTCGACACTATCGGCCCTGTGCCGAACCGCTGGACGGTGGCTGGTCTCGCTCGGCATAATCGCCATCGCCGGTGCCGGATCGAGCCAGACGCTGATTTCGCCGATCGACCCGTTGACGATCGCCGATGATGATTTCGCCCGCCAGCGTGATCCGGCGATCTGGCGGGGGCTGGTGGTGCAACGTATCGCCTTTACCGAGGCGGACGCAACCTGGCGTTTCTGGCGCATCAGTAATCTCGCGCAGCCCGACGGGCCGTTATGGGTCGTCACGCATGATAACGAGAATGCAACCTTTGCCGCCGCGCTGACAGCGGTGAAGAGCTGGGGCGGTGTAGCGATGATCGTCGATACCGGCCCCGTCGATACGCGGTACAATGCCCGTTTCAACAGCGAAGTGACGGGCACGCCGATCGATCCCAATCGCCATTTCAGCGACGCAAACCCGGCCTATGTCGCACGCATGCTGGCGGACCTTGGCGCGCCGCCGCGACTCATCATTGCGCTGCACACCAACGCGCCCGATTTCGATCCGCGTCTGTCGGACTGTCCCGCCGCGCGGCCGGGGCGAGGGGCGATTTCGGTCGAGCTTTGCAGCACGCGTTATCAACCGCGCCCGGCCCGGCTGCGGGCATGGCCGTTCGACGATGCTGACAGTCTTATCCTGATGCCGCACCTCGATGGCCGTCAGCGGCGGTCGGCGCCGTGTGCACCGTTGATGGCGGCAACCGATGCCAATCTGGTGTTCGAACGCGTGGTGGTGAGCGACGGATCGCTGTCGAACTATGCCGCGCAGCACGGCTTGGCCTATCTGAATATCGAGACCGAGGAACGCGGATCGAGCGACACCGGCATCGCCCAGGCGCGCGATCGACTGGTGGCCATGATCGATCTGGTGATGCAGCGCTGCGGCGCGGTGCCGGGGCTGACGCTCAAACCACCACGGCGGCGCTAGACTAGGGTGTGAACCATAACGACCGCTATCGGCAAAATGGCTTAATGGCCGACAGTGGTGGTTTGGCGAAGGACTGTTTTGGGTGACCGGGTTGGTAAATAGCCGTCATTTATGGTAAACCGACCGTCAGAAATGTTCAAATCGACCTTATCGACCAGAAATTTGTATCTTGATATCTGGCACTTGGACAGAAAAAGGCGAGGACCCGAGAAAATTGTACCAATTCTTTGCGTGATTTTGGAACGGCGTTAGCCAGATAACAGCATAACATTTGAGGTTGGACCGAAATTTCCATTATCCCAGTAAAGTTTACATCTTCCTCAGTTTTATGAAAAATTGCGTCCCCAAATCATACAACAGATTCGGACTGATATCATAGTATCAACAGATAATGTAGTATGCCTTTCGCGATGGCATATAACTTATTTTTAAGGAGTATAGGTATGAAAAAAGATTCGATTTTTGTACCAATAGCGCTTTCTGTTGCAATTTGTATAAACTCTGCTTCGGCACAAGAAACAAAACTTAAAGCGACGAAGCAGCAAGTGCGCTCGTCATGTAATGCCGTTGGTGGTGATTTAGTCAATATCAGCAGATCTGGCAGCTATGGCTGCGACAACACCAAAAAGGGCGGCGGTAAGATATTGTGCAACAAGAACGGCGATTGCACCGGCGTCAACGATCTTAACGGGCTGGCCCGCTCAATCGGCGGCGCTGGAAAAAAAGTTGCTCGCGTGGTCGGCCCCTTAGCTCGCTGAGCGGAAGCTACAGACAAAAACAATCCCTTCCGCACATTCCCGCCGTCTTCAACGCGGCGGCCAGTTGGTCAACGTTGCCCTCCGACATTGCGCGATAAGTGCACGATGAGCGGCGGCTTTCGGGATTCGCCAAAGCTGCCTTCTATAGCGAAGATTGGGCGGAAGGCGAATGGCCGCCTTTATGGGTCTACGGGCTAGATTTCGCTTTGATTGAAGCATGCATCATTGCTTTGAGCTTATGTCGGCCCGTCGAATGACGCCTCTTTCAATGTTGGAAATGGCATGAGATGGTTCGATCTCGTCCGCTCTTTGACAATTGAATTACGCGTTGCTTCGGCGACAGAAAAGCTCGTCTGCCTGCGCGTTACGCACGCGACCGATTTTTTCTAACAGGTCATCACTTTCATCACTTTCCGCCGGAGATTGCCCGCGCGGTGGAGGGCGGCCTCCTTCACGTCTTATCGGTGAAGCGCTTGACTTTGACTGGCAGGTCCTTGCCCTTGGTACGGCGTGAGGGCACCTGCACGGGGTTCTTCTTTTTCCATGCCGCCCAGGTCATCGGGCCATCGGGGGTGTCGATGATTTGGTCGTCGAGCGAATCGCTCATTGTGCTGGCTCCCTCCGCCTAAACGGCCAGGTGACGATGCCACCGGCGAACAACGCCCACCAGACCAGCACTGGCTGGAACGCCAGGCGCGGCGCATGATAACTCCACCCAAGCTGTGTGCCGCCGATGATCACGCCTTCCACCGCATGTTTGATGTTCGCCGGAAACACGCAGACGGCATAGGCGGCAAGGCCCCAGGCGGCGGCGCGGCGGAAGCGCGGGATCATCAGGCCGATTGCGCCTGCAATCTCGCACACGCCCGTCAGCAGGATCGTCTCGAGCGGGTAGGGCACCCAATCGGGCACGATCGGCATAAACCCGTTCGGGGACCGGAGATGGACGATGCCAACGAACAGATAGGCCGCCGCGATCAGCCAGCGCAGTACGGTACGAGTGCGCTCCAGCCCGCTCATTCGCTCGCGTCCGTGCCGGGCTGCGCGGCACCGACATGTACTTCGCCGCGTGCCTGGGCGAGCATCACCTGCCGGTGGCGTTCGGCATAGCCCGCGCGCTGTTCCTCGTCGCGCGTGGCGTGGCAGGCGGGGCAGCTCACTCCTTCCTCGTAGAGCGGCGACTGGCGGTCCTCGGGGCTGACGGGCATTCGGCACGCGCGACACAGGCCGTGGCTGCCGGGTGCGAGGCCATGGCCAACCGCCACGCGCTCGTCGAACACGAAGCATTCGCCCTGCCAGCGGCTGTCGGCGGGGGGCACCTCCTCCAGATATTTCAGGATGCCGCCCTTCAGGTGAAAAACGTCGGTAATCCCCTCCGCCTTCAGAAATGCCGTCGCCTTTTCGCAGCGAATGCCGCCGGTGCAGAACATCGCGACCTTTTTGTCGGCAAGCGCGTCGCGGTTGGCGCGGAACCACTCGGGAAACTCGCTGAAGCTGTGGGTTTTGGGGTCGATCGCGCCGTCGAAGGTTCCGACCTTCACCTCATAGGCGTTGCGCGTGTCGATCACGACGGTGTCAGGCGAATCGATCAGCGCGTTCCAGTCAGCGGGCGTGACATAATGGCCCACATCGAGCGGATCGATATCGGGCTTCCCCATCGTCACGATCTCTCGCTTCAGGCGGACTTTCATGCGGTGGAACGGCATCGCGTTGGCGGTCGAGTATTTCACCTCGATATCGGCGCAATCGGGCAGGGCGCGGATGTGGCCCAGCACCGCCTCAATTGCTTCGGCGGTGCCAGCGATCGTCCCATTGACCCCCTCGCGGGCGAGCAGCAACGTGCCCTTGATCCCATGCTCCTCGCAGGCAGCGAGCAGGGGAGCGCGCAGGGCGGCCGGGTCGTCGAATCGGGCAAAACGATAAAGGGCAGCGACGGTGATCATTTTTCGATATGTACCATAAATCCCGTTTGCCCTGAGCTTGTCGAAGGGCTGCCTTTCTCTTCGACGCTCAAGAAGAAAAAGCAGGGCTTCGACAAGCTCAGCCCGAACGGGGTTAAGGGCGTGTGGCAGAAGGATAGGCTTTTGCCCACCAGGCATCAAACGTAGCCCGTTCAGCAGCGCTCAAATGCAGCCCGATCTTGGATCGCCGCAGCAGCACATCCTCGGGCGTGCGTGCCCATTCGCGGTCGTGCATCCAGCGTGCCTCAACCTCGGTCAGCCCGCCACCGAGATCGGCGCCCATCGCCGCTTCGTTGTCGATCCCGTCAAGCATCTGATGCAACATCGATCCATAGGCGCGCGCCATGCGGTATGAACGCGCGTCGCCGAGAAACGGCCATGTCGCGCGGACTTTCGCCAGAAACGCCGTGAAATCGCTGATATCGCCCCCCGGAAAGGGCCGGGTGCGCGTGGTGGCGCGCGCCGCGAAGTCCATTGGGCGCGCGAGCTTGCCGATCGCTTCCTCGGCCAGATGCCGCGCGGTGGTGATCTTGCCGCCGAAGATCGACAGCAACGCGGGGCCGTGCGTGTCGAGTTCGAGCACATAATCGCGCGTCACCGCCTTCGCTTCGCTCGCGCCGTCGTCATACAGCGGGCGCACCCCGGACCAGGTCGAGGTCACGTCGGCGGGCGTTACCTGGCGAACGAAATGCCGGTTCACCGCCTCGCACAGATAGGCGATTTCGTCGGCATCGATCACCGCATCCTCGGGTGCATCGACGGGTACATCGGTAGTGCCGATCTCGGTCGATCCGTTTTCGTAAGGGATGGCGAAAACAATCCGCCGGTCGGGCTGTTGCAGGATATACGCCTGATCGCCGTCGAAGAGCTTCGGCACGACGATGTGGCTGCCCTTGATCAGCCGGATGCCGCTCGCCGCGTTCACGCCTAAGCGCCCGAGCATCTGATGCACCCAGGGGCCGGCGGCGTTGACCATCGCCCGCGCGGTCAGTTCGCGCCCGTCGGACAGGATCGCGCGCCAGTGATCGCACTCGCGTCTGGCGGAAACGATCGCGGTCTGGACGATGACCTCCGCACCATTGGCGGCAGCATCGACCGCGTTCAGCACCGTCAGCCGAGCATCGTCGACCCAGGCGTCGGAATAGACGAAGCCCTTGCGGCCACCCTTCAGCGGTGCGGTGAAGGCCGTATCGCTCGCCCGCAGCCCCCGCGAGCGGGGCAGCGACATACGCCCCCCCAGAAAATCGTACAACAACAGCCCGAGCCGGACGAGCACCCACGGCCGCAAGGCATTCTCATGCGGCAGCACGAATTGCAGCGGATAGATGATGTGCGGTGCTGCTTTCACCAGCCGCTCGCGCTCGCGCAGCGCCTCTGCCACCAGCTTGAACTCGTAATATTCCAGATACCGCAACCCGCCATGGATCAGCTTGGTCGACGCCGAGGATGTCGCCCCGGCCAGATCGCCCTTTTCGACCAGCGCGACCTTTAGTCCGTTCAGCGCTGCCTCTCGGGCAATTGCCGCGCCGTTGATCCCGCCGCCGATGATGAGAAGGTCGTATGTCACCGTTGTCCGATAGCGTGGCGGCCCCACTTCGCACAGAAGGAATTTGGCAGAACGGATTTGGTAGTTGGGGCGCAACCGCCTATCCCTTGCGCGATGCCCAAATTCACCCCCAAGCCGACCGGCAGCCTGCCGACCTCCAAGCAAATCCTCGATTTCATCGCGTCCGCCGAAACCTCGGTCGGCAAGCGCGAGATCGCCAAGGCATTCGGCCTGCACGGTGCAGAGAAGATCGCGCTCAAGGCGCTGCTGAAGGACATGGCTGACGAGGGGCTGATCGACAGCGCGCCGGGTCGCGCGTTTCACCAGATGGGCGGCGTGCCGAAGGTAACCGTGCTGCGCATCACCGATGTGGGCGATGACGGGCAATGCTGGGCGGTGCCCGAAAGCTGGCAGGCCGATACACCTGCGCCCCGGCTGCGCGTGCGGGAAAAGGGGCGGCGTGGGGCGCTCGGCATTGGCGACCGCATTCTGGCGCGCACCGAGGAAGCCGGGAATGGCTGGATCGCCCACCCGCTGAAATCGCTCGCCAAGGGCGAGGAGCTGATGCTCGGCGTGCTGCGCGAGGAAGGCGGCAAGCTCTGGCTAATCGGCGTCGACAAGCGCGAGCGCCGCGAACATCAGGTGTCCGACGCGGGCGGGGCGAACCCCGGCGATCTCGTGCTGGCCGAAAAGACTGGGCGTCCGCCCCGGATTACCGCACGCGTCACGCAGGTGCTGGGCGATCCGTTCGCGCCGCGCAGCTTCTCGATGATCGCGATCCACAAGCTGGGCATCCCCAATGAATTCGCGCCTGAGGCGATCGAGGAAGCGGGTGAGGTGGCGAAACTGCCGCTGGGCGAGGACCGTGAAGATTTGCGCCACTTATCGATCGTCGCGATTGATCCGGAGGATGCGCGCGATCATGACGATGCCGTCTGGGCGACCCCCGATGACGATCCGGACAATGCGGGCGGCTGGCGCGCGATCGTCGCCATTGCCGATGTCAGTTTCTATGTCCGGCCGGGTTCCGCGATCGACAAGGAAGCACGGCGGCGCGGGAACAGCGTGTATTTCCCTGACCGTGTCGTACCAATGCTACCCGAATTGCTCTCCGCCGATGTCTGCTCGCTGAAAGCGGGCGAGGACCGCGCGGCGCTCGTCTGCCATCTGCAGATCAGCAAGGGTGGTGCGCTGAAGAGCTGGCACTTCACCCGCGCAGTGGTGCGGATTGCGGCGAACATTGCCTATGAGGAAGCGCAGGTAGCGATCGATGCCCACGCCCAAAAGGCCCCATCGTTGGGCTTTCGCTGGGATGACGGTTTGGTGGAAACGGCTCTCCTGCCGCTCTGGTCGTGCTGGCGCGCATTGGCGGCTGCCCGGGCGAAACGCGCCCCGCTCGATCTCGACTTGCCCGAACGCCGGGTGGTGCTTGACGAGAAGGGGCGGATCATGTCGGTCGCGCCGCGCGAGCGGCTCGATGCGCACAAGCTGATCGAGGAATATATGATTGCCGCCAATGTCGCGGCCGCGAAGGCGCTTGAGAAGAAAAAGGCGCCCGTCATGTACCGCGATCACGAGCCGCCTGCGCGTGAAAAGCTCGTGGCGCTGAAGGATTACCTGAAAACCTTCGGCGTCGAATTCGCGCTGGGGCAGGTGGTGAAGCCCTCCACCTTCAACCACGTGATCGACCGGATCGGCGAGAGCGATTTCCGCCCGCAGGTGATGGAGCAGATCCTGCGCACCCAGACCCAGGCCTATTACGCGCCCGGCAATCACGGCCATTTTGGTCTGGCGCTGGGCAGCTACGCGCATTTCACCTCGCCCATTCGCCGCTATGCCGATCTGATCGTCCACCGTTCGCTGGTCGCCGCGTACAAGCTTGGGCCAGGCGGGCTAACCGAGGGTGAGGCCGCGTCGATGGACAAGATCGGCGAGAGCATCTCGATGCTCGAACGCCGCGCGATGGAGGCAGAGCGCGACACGATCGATCGCTATGTCGCGGCGTATCTCGGGGAGCGCGTCGGCGAGGTGGTCGATGTGCGGATCACTGGCGTGCAGAATTTCGGCTTCTTCGCGACCGTGGAGGGCATTGGCGGCGACGGGCTGATGCCGGTGCGCGATATCGGCCGCGAGTATTTTCGTTATGACGAGGCGGCCAAAGCACTGGTCGGCGAACATAGCGGCGAAACCTATTCCAGCGGGATGCGGCTGCAGTTGCGACTGGCCGAGGCCAACCCGGTATCGGGCGCGCTGCGCTTCGAAATGGTCGACGGGAAAGGCAGCAGCGACGGTGCTCGACCGTCAGGCGATCGCCCCAAGCGCATCATCAAGCATCGCGGCCGGCCTGCAAATATCCGCCATCAGGGGAAAAAGCGCTGATACTGCCTTTCGTCCCATTGCCGATCAGCAACTAAATGATACGTATTGGGACATGACGCCTTACAATCGGCGTGCCATAACGAAAAAAATGCCTGGGAGGGCGATGTGAGAGCAACAGCGATCGTCGTGCATGCGCGGCCCTGTATCACTGCATTGTCGGCGTCGCGCAGCAGTGCATTTGCTGTGAGGGTAAGGGCGTAACTATGGCAATGGCCCCCCTGTCCGGCGCGCGCCGCGCGACAATAGAGACGGCCGCACTGGATCGCACCCGTCGTCGCTTGGCGCAGTTCTTCATGGCCAATCACGCGTTATCGCCCGAAGATGCGATTGCCTTCAGCACCACAACCGATGCCGATGAGAAGATATTCGCCCGCATGATCCGTACGGGGATGATCCGCCATGCCGGGCGTAACCGCTATTATCTCGATCTCGATAGCTATCATGCGCAGATCAACCGTCGGCAACGGCTGAACGCGGTGATCACGATCATCTTGGCGGTTGCCGTCGCGGTGCTGGCGACGATGTTCTACGTTTAGCGGGTTCGGCCCTGGCGGGGGCTTTGCTTAACCCCGTCAGCCCGCAGTGAATGTCAGCCCCGCCTTGTCGATCAGTCGCTGGCGCAGTGGTGCGCCCATGATCGCGCCGGGCGTCCAGATACCGCCCTTGGCATCCGGCACATCGCGTACCAGGCACAGCGCGCTTTCGGCTATCATCTTGCTGGTGGAGCCATAGCCGGGGTCGCGGTCCCCCGTCACGACGGCGTCGACGCGTTGGCCATCGGCCATTTCGCCGATGAAAAGCACGTCGTAATGGCCGGTGTCCCGCTCTTCCTTCGACGGGCCTTCGCCGGGTTTCGGGCCCTTGTCGCCCGAAAAGGGGTTCATCTTGGTTAGCGCCTCGGCAGCGGCCTTGCCCATTTCGCCGAGTCCCGCGACGACCATTTCGTCGTACACGAAATCCGCGCCGTAGGCCTGACCGAGCAGGAAATTGGTGCGGTGGACATTCTTGGTGTTGATCGCCGCCATGATGAACGGCGCGACCCAGCTGTCGATCGCCTTGTCATATTCGGGCAGCATTCCCATCGGCTGGCTTGGGCCCTTGAAGCCCGGCGTCAGGGCGAATGGATCGGTCAGCACGCCGATGCGGAAGTTGTTGGGATGTGCGTCGTGTATTGTATGATTGTGGATGGTTGTGTTGATGTCGGTGTTCGT
>CAZYOU010000007.1:24889-55047 GCA_964649315.1 uncultured Stakelama sp.
GCCATTGTCGCCTTCAGGCTGGCAGCCGTGCCGCCCGAGAACGTGCCCTTCATCGTGCGTACCCGGCACTTCACGCGCGGCGCGGGCATCCCAAACTTTGCCTTGGCCGCTTCCTGCAGCGTCAACACGCCGAGATCGAACGGGATCGAGTCGAACCCGCACGAAAACACGATCCGCGCGCCGGTCTTCTGCGCAGTTTCGTGGTGGGCGGCGATCATCTCGTTCATCCAGCCGGGTTCGCCGCACAGATCAACATAGGCGGTGCCGGTCTCGGCGCACGCGGCGACCAGATCGCTGCCATAAAGCTGGTACGGTCCAACCGTGGTCAGAATCACGGTTGCCCGGTCGCACATGGCGCGGATGCTGGCGGGGTCTTCGGCATCGGCGACGACGAGAGGCGTATCGGACGGCGCGCCGATCAGGTCGCGGACTTCCTCCAGCTTGGCGAGCGACCGACCGGCCATCGCCCAGCTCGGCTTGTCAGTACCCGGATAGGCCTGCACGAGATATTCGGCGACCAGGCGGCCGGTGTAGCCGGTGGCGCCGTAAATGATGACGTCGAATTCGCGTGGCATGGTCGTTTCTCCAATCTCGTGCCTCTCCCTTCCGGGAAAGGAAAATCAACCTCAGGCCGCCTGGCTGAACTGCAGACTCGCTAGTCGTGCGTAGAGCCCGTTCTGGCCAATCAACTGGCTGTGGGTGCCGGTTTCGACGATACGGCCGTCATCCATGACAATGATCCGTGACGCCGATCGGACGGTGGCCAGCCGGTGTGCGATGACCAACGTTGTGCGATCTTCCATCAGCCGTTCGAGCGCCTGCTGGACCAGGCGTTCGCTCTCGGCATCGAGCGCACTCGTTGCCTCATCGAGCAGCAGGATCGGCGCATTGCGAAGCAGTGCCCGGGCAATCGCGACCCGCTGGCGCTGACCACCCGACAGGCGCGCGCCCCCTTCGCCGAGGAAGGTATCGAGACCCTCAGGCAGTTTGCGCAGGAATTCGGCGGCGTTCGCAGCTTCAGCTGCAGCCCATAGCGCGTCGTCGCTTGCCGACCAGTCACCATAGCGCAGATTGTCGCGTGCGGTTGCCCCGAAGATCACCGTATCCTGTGGCACCATCGCGATGCGCCTGCGGATTTCGGCAGGGTCGGCGCTGGGCAGGCCGACGCCGTCGATGCGGACCATGCCTGAATCAGGATCATAGAAACGCTGGATCAGCTGGAACAAGGTCGATTTACCGGCGCCCGACGGGCCGACGATCGCCACTGTTTCGCCCGGAGCAACAGTGAGCGAAAAGTTGTCGAGCGCCGCAACTTCCTGCCGCGTGGGGTAGCGGAAGGTCACGTTTTCGAAAGTCACCTCACCCAGTGGCGGCACCGGCAGCGCAACCGGATGCTGCGGCGCACGAATCTCCGGCTCCTCGGCAAGCAATTCGTTCAGCCGTGCAGCAGCGCCTGATGCGCGCAGCAGATCGCCATACACCTCGGTCAGCGCGCCGAACGCGCCTGCGACGAAACCACCCGTCAGTACGAAGGCGGTGATCGACCCTCCCGTCAGTGTGCCATTGGCGACATCGCGCACGGCATCCCACATGATCAGCACGATCGCGCCGAATAACAGGCCGATCACCGCGGCGGTCATGATCGCACGGAGGCGGAAACGCTTCTTTGCGGTGGCAAAGCTGCTGCCAACGGCCTTTTCGAACCGGTCGCCCTCGCGCGCTTCCTGCCCGAACGCCTGAACGATCTTCATCGCCCCCAGCGTCTCGACCGCGATCGAGCCGATATCGGCCACGCGGTCCTGGCTGGTGCGCGAATATTGCCGCACGCGGCGACCCAGAAACACGATTGGCAGGATGACGACAGGGATACCGATCAGCAGTGACGCCGCCAGTTTCGGCGCGAGCGCAAACAGATAGATGACGCCGCCAACGCCGATCACCGCATTACGCAGCGCGACCGACACCGTGGTGCCGACGATCTGTTCGATGATCGCGGTATCGGCCGTCAACCGCGACGCGATTTCGGAGGGGCGGTTTTCCTCAAACCATTTCGGGTCGAGCCGCAACAGGTTGCGGTGCACCGCCACGCGCACATCGGCCACCGTGCGTTCGCCAAGCCACGATACGAAGTAAAAGCGCACAGCGGTCGAAATGGCGAGGACAATGACAACGACCCCAAGCCCCTGAAAATAGGGCGCGATCGATTTTGCATCGCCGGTGCCACTGAAACCATTATCGACCACCAGCTTGAACGTTGCCGGGATATAGAGCGTGGCACCGGCCGCAAAGATGAGCGCGACGACGGCGATGGCGATCTGCACCGGATACTTCGACGCGAATCCCCACACCATGACAAGGCTGGAAAGTTTACGGCGCGGCTCTGGGGCGGCGGCGGGCGGTGCAGGGTTCGGCTCGGTCATGATCGCAGGCGTCTAGCAGGCGCGTCCCTCACCCTCAACGGCAATCGCGCTCGATTTGGCACGGCAGGTGCCGCCACTTTGACGAGGGGGCTTTCGCTATTGCAGTGCAGCATGCTAATGCGCCGTGGCTTGACGGTGGGGTAACCGGTTCAGGGGTAAGGGACGTTCATGCTATACCACGCCTATGAAATGCAGCGCTCGATGCTCGCCGGGGCCAGTGCCATGGCCGATTTTGGGGCGAGCATGCTGCAGAACCCGGCCAATCCGTTCGCCTATTTCGGTGGCGGGCCGGTGCTCGGTTCGGCGCTGGAGGTCTTCGCCCATGCCGCTGCACCGCGTGGCAAGCCGCAATTCGGCCTCACCTCAACCGTTATCGATGGCAAGACGGTCGCGATCGACGAACAGGTCGTGCTCCGCAAACCGTTCGGCCAGCTGAAGCGGTTCGCGCGCGAAGGTGTGACCGGCGGCCCCAAGCTGTTGATCGTTGCGCCAATGTCCGGCCACTACGCTACGTTGTTGCGCGGGACCGTGGAACGGATGCTGCCCTTTGCCGATGTTTACATTACCGATTGGCGCGACGCGAAGCTGGTGCCGCTTGCGGACGGCAAGTTCGATCTGGACGATTACATCGATTACATTATCGAGTTCATGGAAGTGATTGGCGCGAACGAAGGGCAGGGGGGCACGCACATGCTCGCCGTCTGCCAGCCTTCGGTGCCCTGCTATGCCGCTGCCTGCCTGATGAGCGCGGACAAACACCCCTGCCGCCCCAAGACGCTGACATTGATGGGCGGGCCAATCGACACACGCGAAGCCCCCACCGCGGTCAACACGCTGGCGACCGAGCGGCCGCACAGCTGGTTCAGCCAGAATGTGATCGCCACCGTGCCGATGACCTATCCCGGCGCTGGCCGTACCGTCTATCCCGGTTTCCTGCAGCTTGCCGGCTTCATGTCGATGAACCTTGGCAACCACATGATTTCGCATTGGGAAATGTTCAAGCATCTCGTCCAGGGGGACGAAGACAGTGCCGATCTGACCAAGGATTTCTACGAGGAATATCGCTCGGTCTGCGACATGACCTCTGAATTCTATCTGCAGACGATCGAAGTGGTGTTCCAGAAGCACGCCATCGCCAATGGCACCTATGCGCATCGTGGCCGCCCGGTCGATCCGGCGGCGATCACCGATATCGCCTTGCTCGCGATTGAAGGTGAGCGGGACGATATTTCAGGGCTCGGTCAGACCAAGGCCGCACTTAGCCTCGCGAGCAAGCTTGCCCCGGCCAAGAAGAAATATCTGATGGCGGAAGGTGCCGGGCATTACGGCATTTTCAACGGCAGCAAATGGCGCAACAAGATCGCGCCAGTGGTCGAGGCCTGGATCACCGCGCACGCCTGAACGTGCGCGCGTGAACGAGGGAGGGTCAGGCGGTCCGCATCGTCACTTCGGCGTGATCGCCAACTTCTTGCGGTTTGATCGTACCGCCGAACATCATCTTGACCATGCCGGTGAGGGAGACATCCGCTTCCCACATTTCCGCGCTCTCAAGATCATAGCGGAGCAACAGCAGGTTCGGATCATCCTTGCCGCCGGGGAACCATGCGGCGACCTGGTTCGACCATAGTTTTTCGAGCATCGCCGGATCGTTTTCCGGCGTCAGGGTGCCGTGCACACACGCGAAAAAATCATGCCCCTTGGCGGCGAACTGCGCCATTGCCGGGCCGCCGATGGCGATACGATTATCCCTGCCGGTGAAAAACCAGAGCGTGTCGGTAACGCCATCCGCGATTTGTGCGGTCATGGGTTCGCTATGATCGGGCGTGTCGTCGATGCCGATCATCACGAACGGGCTACCTTTTAGCGCCTTGAAGAAATCGTCGATCGAAGTGCGGTCGTCGGTCATGTCGAATGGCTCCCAAATTGTCCCTTCATCCAACAAAACAGCCTGACATTGGTTGCCACCCTCGAGCGATGAATCACGTCGAAAGGAGCGCGCGTCCGGCCAATACGAAGCCCATGCCAAAGGCCACGCCCGCAACAAGGGCGAGGATCGACGATCCGCCGATCGCCGCCACAAGGGCAATGACGATGCACCCAAGCCAGCACAATGCCGTCGTGCGCATCGCCCCGACCCGCATCATCGCGGCTGATGTCAGCCCAAGGCCGGCGAGCAGCACCGCCGTTCCTGCCAGGTAGAAATCGACGCCGAACATTGCTGCATCGGGGCCGATGATCGACGCCTGGCCGATAATCGCGATGACCAGGCCAGATGTCGCCAAGCGATGCGGTGGGGATGCCAACCGGCTGAAAATGGCGAGCAGGCCGAACAGCAGGAACACATCGATGATCGCATAGAATGTTTCCAGCGCGATGCTCTCAGGCGTGTAGGGCATGAATGATGCAATGATCCGCAAGCCACCGCCGATCATCGCGCTGCGGGCGCCCCAGGCCTCGGGCGCAGTCACGCCGGGCGCTTTTCAGGAGCATCGCCGTAGCTGACGATCTCATATTCAATGCCGTCGTCATCGAAAAAGTAAAAACGGCGTCCCGGTTCGTAATCGTCATGCGAGAAGGGGGTGAGGCCGAGCGCAAGGACGCCCGCCTCGACCGCGTCGAGTTCATCGACCTGCACGCCGATATGATTGAACGGCACGCCTTTTTCGAAGCGCCCTGCGGAGCCGGTGGCACGTCTTTGGTGATAAGCGATGTAGTGTGAGGCACTGCCGACATGGATCGTCAACTGGCCATCCATCCCGCTGCCGCGCCACCGCTCGGTCCAGCCGAACAGCGTTGCCGCCATCGTGGCGGCGCGTTCGGGATTACTGACGTTGATGTTGATGTGTTCGATGGTCGCAGACGTCATGAAACTGGCCTCCTGTTTGCCGATTCGGGTTGACGTCCCGACTTTTGCAACCTCAACCTAAGGTGAGGTCAAGCTATTTGTGGAGGCAGGCGTGAAGGCGAGCGATGTGATTGCGATCGGCGACCTAGCGGCGCGGGCTGGGGTCTCGGTGTCAGCGATCCGGTTCTACGAAGCGCGGGGTTTGTTGGCGCCGTTTCGCAACAGCGGCGGCCAGCGGCGATTCCTGCGATCGGATATCCGGCGCCTGTCGTTCATTCTGATTGCTCAGCAACTGGGGCTGTCGATCGAGGCGATCCGTGCCGAACTTGCAAAGCTGCCCGGGGGGCGGACGCCGACCGCAAAAGACTGGACCCGGATGAGCGCTGAGATCCGCAAACTAATCGACGACAAGATTGCAACGCTCACGCGCACCCGCGACTTGCTCGACGGCTGCATCGGCTGCGGCTGCCTGTCGCTCGATCGGTGCGCGCTGTACAATCCGGGCGACCGCGCAGCGAGGCGCGGGGCGGGGCCGAGGTATGTTATCGGAGATCGTATTGCAGATCCTCTAAAATGTTAGTCGTAGTTAAGAAGTTGAGAAAAAACGTTTTTAACTCGCAACGCAAATTTGGGTATTTGTAGGTTTCATCTTTCAATGTGATTTTGTGCGGGACGGCAATCTCGCCGTCAAATCGAAAGGACAACACAATGTCATTCGCAGACTTGTGTTTGTTGCTCGGTGCCTTGTTCGCTTTTGCGACCTTGATCCTCAAGGTCGTGGAAGTGGCTCGCAAGGAGTAACGACACACGGGCGGGGCGCGGTCTGACAGCCGCGCCCCAAACGATTTGAGCCCCGGCTGCTGACACAACCGGGGCTCACATCGAAAGGCACAATGTCATTCGCAATCGCTAAATAGACGATTGCAGTAAAAAATTCAACCTCACAGCACCTCAAACAGCCCGGCTGCGCCCATGCCGCCGCCGACGCACATCGTGATGACGACATACTTCGCCCCGCGACGCTTGCCTTCGATCAGCGCGTGGCCGGTCATGCGTGCGCCCGACATCCCGTAAGGATGGCCGATAGAGATCGCGCCGCCGTTCACGTTGAGCAGTTCGTTCGGAATGCCGAGCTGATCGCGGCAATACAGCACCTGCACCGCAAACGCCTCGTTCAGCTCCCACAGGCCGATATCGTCCATCTTCAGGTTGAAGCGTTCGAGTAGCGCGGGGATGGCATAGACGGGGCCAATGCCCATTTCGTCGGGCTTGGTGCCCGCCGCTGCCATGCCGATATAGCGGCCGAGCGGGGTCAGGCCGCGCTTCTCCGCAAGTTTTTCCTCCATCAGCACGCTGGCTGAGGCACCGTCCGACAGCTGGCTGGCATTGCCCGCCGTAATCGTCATGTCGGGGCCGAGCACCGGCTTCAGGCCGTTGAGACCGACCAGCGTGGTATCCGCGCGGTTGCCCTCGTCCTGGGTAACGGTGACTTCGTGGTGCGTGACCTCCTTGGTTTCCTTGTTGGTCATCGCCATCGTCGCGGTGACCGGCACGATTTCGTCGTCGAACTTGCCGGCAGCCTGGGCGGCGGCGGTGCGCATCTGCGACTGATAGCTATACTCGTCCATCGCCTCGCGGCTGATGTTATAGCGCTTGGCGACGACTTCGGCGGTCTGCAGCATCGACATGTACACATCAGGGTGCATCGCCAGCAATTCCCGGTCGGGGGCGACGCGCATTTCGGGCGTTTGCACCATCGAGATCGATTCGACGCCGCCGCCGATCGTCACGTCCATATTGTCGACGATGATCTGCTTTGCAGCGGTGGCGATTGCCATCAGGCCGCTGGCGCACTGGCGGTCCATCGACTGGCCGGGCACGCTGATCGGCAGGCCCGACCGCAGCAGCGCGTTGCGTGCGATGTTGCCGCCCTGCACCCCCTGCTGCAGCGCGGCGCCCCACACGACGTCCTGTACCTCAGCCCCGTCGATCCCGGCGCGCTCGACCGCGGCCTTGATCGCGTGGCTCGAAAGCGTCGGCGAGGGCAGGTTGTTGAATCCGCCGCGATAGGCGCGGCCGATGGGGGTGCGGGCGGTGGATACGATGACGGCTGAACGCATGGTTTAGTCTCCTTTGGCGGCGGGAAAGCGCGCCGCGTTGGTTTCGAGGGGTAGATCGAGCGCACCGCAGATCAGCGACACGCCGTGATAGAATCCGACAAGCTGGATGATCTCCAGCGCCTGGGGTTCGTCAAAATGGGCTTTGAGCGACGCCCATTCGGCGTCGGTCAGCTTCTTGTGATCGATTAGCGCGTCGACAGTGGCGATCAGTACGCTCTCTTCGGACGACCAGATCGGATCGGTCGCATCGCCGTGCACAGTCGCATAAACCTGCGCGTCGTCCAGGCCGATATGCGGCGCGAAACCGGCGATATGGACGCCCCATTCATATTCATTGCCGCATTTTGCACAGGTGCGGTCGATCACGATTTCGCGGTGGCGCATCGACAGCGGGCTAGCCTTGTCGAGCAGCGAGCCGCCGCTGAACTTGGTCCAGGCGCGTTCGTTGGTCGCAAGCGTAGTGAACAACACCAGCGGCTCCGCACCACGCATCAAAACCTTCATCCGCGCGTCGAACTCGGGCGGATAGGGTTTGGCGAGGGGCGTGATGCGCGGCATGGGGACCGTCCTCAAACGAAGATCTGGCTGATCCATTCGGCGATCATCGCGGGCTTGTCCTCGCCTTCGATTTCCACCGAGAATTCGTTGGTCTGCTGCCACTGGCCGGGGCGCTTTTCGACCAGCTCGAGCAGCTTAAACCGGCCGCGCACGCGCTTGCCGGAGCGGACCGGCTGCAAGAAACGGACTTTGTTGCCGCCATAATTGACGCCCATCTTCACGCCCTCGATCTTGGGCGCGTCGATGATCTTCGACGACAGCAGCGGCATCAGCGACAGGGTGAGGAAGCCATGCGCGATCGTGCCACCGAACGGCGTCATCGCTGCCATTTCTGGGTTGATATGGATGAACTGGTGATCGCCGGTCGCGTCCGCAAACTTGTTGATCATTTCCTGGCTGACCTCGACCCAGTCGGAAACCTGCTCGGTGCCGACTCGCGTCGCCATTTCCTGGATGGTGATTGTCGTCACGGCATTTCCCTCCGGTCCAAATCGTCGCATAGCGCGGGGCTCAAATAGGCCTTGGGGATGCCCCTTGCCAAGCCCAACTAGACCGGAAACCGGAAGATGACACCTGACGTAGCGTCGCAAGCCCGTAAATCCATGGCTAACCTGCACCGCGCGCCCGAACCCGATGTTCTAAAACCGCTATTGGAGCGTGCAGCGGTCACCCGCGAGTCGCGCGATCGGATCATGTCGGAGTCGCTCACGCTGCTGGCTGATCTGCGCGCGGCGCAAGGGCGGGGGTGGGTGAACCAGTTCCTGCAGGAATATCGGCTCAATTCCTCCGAAGGTGTCGCGCTGCTGTCATTAGCCGAGGCGTTCCTCCGGGTGCCCGATCCCGAAACCGCTGATCTGCTGATCGCCGACAAATTGGGTGATGCCGATTGGCGCGCGCACACCGGCAAGTCCAACTCGACGCTCGTCAATTCCGCCACCTGGGGGCTGGTCGTCGGTCGTGCGCTGGTGGGCGAGGGTGAGCAGCCGAGCGCGTTGCGGCGGCTGATCAGCCGTGCAGGAGAGCCGTTCGTCCGCCAGGCCGTGGGGGCAGCCATGCGGATGATGGGCGAAATCTTCGTGATGGGCCGCACGATCGATGAAGCTGCGCGCCGCATGAAAAAGCCCGAGCACAAGGGCTTCACCGCAAGCTTCGACATGCTCGGCGAGGCCGCGCGCACCAAAGCGGATGCCGACCGCTATTTCCGCGCTTATGTCGACGCGATTGATGCGGTTGGGGCCGATCCGAAGGCGGGGCATTCAATCTCGGTCAAGCTCTCGGCGCTTCACGCTCGCTATGAAGTGGCACAGTGGGATGATTGCGTCCCCGCGCTGACTGAAATGCTCGAGGCGCTTGCCGTGCAGGCCGCTGGCAAGGGCATTGCGCTCACCGTCGATGCCGAGGAGTCCGAGCGGCTGGAGATGAGCCTCGACATTATCGGCAGCGTCGCGGCGCTGCCCTCGCTGAAGGGGTGGGATGGTTTCGGTATGGCGGTGCAGGCTTATGGCAAGCGCGCGCGGCCGGTGATTGCCTGGGCCGACGCGCTCGGGCGGCCGATGAACGTTCGGCTCGTGAAGGGCGCCTATTGGGACAGCGAGATCAAGCGCACGCAGGTGGAAGGGCTGAGCGATTACCCGCTGTTCACCCGCAAGGCGGCGACCGATGTGTCGTATCTTGCCTGCGCACGCGACATGCTTGACGCCAAGAACATCCGCCCCGCCTTTGCCAGTCACAACGCGCTGACTGTCGCGACCATCGTCGAATGGGCGGGGAACGCCCGCGATTTCGAGTTCCAACGCCTGCACGGCATGGGCGATGGCCTGTACGAGCGGCTGGTGCGCGAGCATGGCTATCATTGCCGCATTTACGCGCCGGTTGGCGGGCACCGCGACTTGCTGGCTTATCTTGTGCGGCGATTGCTGGAGAACGGCGCGAATTCTAGCTTCGTGCACCAACTGGCCGATGAAAGGTTAAGCGAGGAGGAAATCCTCGCCGATCCGGTGGTGAAAATCACCAGCGTCGGCGGCACGCGCCATCCGAGCATTCCGCTGCCGGTCGATCTGTTCGGGGCGGGGCGGCGAAATTCGGCGGGGCTTGATCTGGCGGATCGGGGGGTACTGCGGGCCACGGTTGCGGCCATTTCTAAGCCCCTCCCCTTCAGGGGAGGGGTTGGGGTGGGGGCTGTCCGAATGCGCGCCGATCTCGGTGAGACTGACACTCCCCACCCCAACCCCTCCCCTGAAGTGGAGGGGCTAGTTGAGAAAGCGATCACCCTTGCCGCCGCCGCCTTCCCGGCCTGGTCCGCAACGCCCGTTGAGGAGCGCGCGGCGTGCCTCGATCGACTTGCTGATCTGCTCGAAGAACATCGCGCCGAATTGATGGCGATCTGCGTTCAGGAAGCCTTCAAGTCGATCCCGGACGCGCTCGGCGAAGTGCGTGAGGCGGTCGACTTCTGCCGCTACTACGCGGCTGAGGCCCGCGCCAGCCTCCACCCGATCGAACTGCCGGGCCCCACCGGCGAGCGCAACACATTGCGGCTCGAAGGTCGCGGCGTGTGGGCGACGATCGCGCCGTGGAACTTCCCGCTGGCAATCTTTCTCGGGCAGACGGTCGCGGCGCTGGTGGTAGGCAACACCGTGGTCGCCAAACCCGCGCCGCAGACGCCACGTATCGCGGCAAAGGCCGTGCAACTCGCGTGGCGAGCGGGCATCCCAGAGGGTGCGCTCACCCTGCTCCCCGGCGGCCCTGAAGTCGGCGCGGCGCTCACTGCCGATCCGCGCATCATGGGCGTTGCCTTCACCGGCTCCACCACCACTGCGCGCAAGATCGCGCGCGCTCTGCTCGAGGATGACAACCGCCCGATCGTCCCGCTCATCGCCGAAACCGGCGGCATCAACGCGATGATCGTCGATTCCACGGCGCTGCCTGAACAAGTCGTCGCCGACGTCGTCACCAGCGCGTTCCGCTCTGCGGGGCAGCGCTGCTCGGCACTCCGGCTGCTGTTGCTCCAGGAGGAAATCGCCGATGGCGTCATCGAGATGCTGAAAGGCGCGATGGACCTGCTGATCGTGGGCGACCCCGCAGATCCGCGCACGGATGTCGGCCCCGTGATCGATCAGGCGGCGTATGACCGGTTGATGGCGTATCGCGGCGAGCTTGGCAGCGCGATCCTCAAAACGCTGCCGGTGCCGGACGCCGGGCTTTTCGTCCCGCCGACATTGGTACGGCTTGGCGCGCTCGATGCACTTGATCGCGAGTGGTTCGGGCCGATCCTTCACGTCGCGACCTGGCCTGCTGGCAAGCTGGCGGAAACGATCGCGGCAGTAAATGCCAAGGGCTATGGCCTGACGATGGGTCTCCACAGCCGTATCGCACGGGCCGGCGAATTGGTGGAGGCGACGGCAAAGGTCGGCAACCTCTATATCAACCGGTCGATGATCGGCGCGGTGGTGGGTTCGCAACCCTTTGGCGGCGAGGGGCTATCCGGCACCGGCCCCAAAGCGGGCGGTCCGCATTATCTCCAGCGCTTTTGCGTCGAACGGGCCGTGTCGGTGGATACGACGAGCGCGGGCGGCAACGCGACCTTGCTGAGTTTGGATGAGGGCGCTGCCTAACGCTCGCCCTCGGCCAGATCGATGCGCTTCACCGCCTGTACATCTGGATAGGGCAGCACTAGCGCCCCGTCGGGCGCAGCGGTGAAACTGGTCTGGGTGGGATAGGCAAACTCGATCCGCTCTGCTGCAAAGCGCCGGAGGATCGCGATGCCGACATCGTTTCGGCCCTTGTGCCAGCTCGCGAAGTCCGGACTCAAGGTATCATATTCAAGCTCGATATCGAGCGAACTGGCGTTGAACCCAATAAACCCCGCCTGCGCAAATCCATGGCCAAGCCTTTCCACCTCTTCGCGCAGCATATCGGGGATCCGCGCGACGACATCGGGCGGGGTTTGATACACCACCCCAAGCACGAACTTGTTGCGGCGGTGGTTCCGTCGGGAAATGTTGCGGATTTCCTTTTCCAGCAATTGCTTGTTGGCGATGATATGCTCTTCGCCCGATGGCGGGCGGATGCGCGTTGATTTCAGGCCGATATTCTCGACCGTGCCCGTCGTGTTGTCGTAACTGATCACGTCACCCTTGCTGAACGGGCGATCGAAGATAATCGCGAGCGCGGCGAACAGATCGGCAAAAATCCCCTGTGCCGCGAGGCCGATCGCGATGCCACCAACGCCGAGCCCGGCGACGAGGCCGGTAATGTTAACCCCCAGATTGTCCAGCACCACGATCAGCGCAACGGCGAACACGGCAAAGGTGACGAGCAAGCGGATGATCCCCAGCGCACTGCTCAGCGCCTCGCTGCTTGCGCGCCCGGTGTCGGTTTGCTGCTCGACCGCGCCCAGCACCAGTTCGCGCAACCAGATCGCGCCCTGGAACACAGCGGCGACGGTAAACAGCGTGCGGATCGTGGTGATCACGATCAGCGGCGGATCGGCCAGGTCGATCACCAGCCGGACCGCGGCAATGATGATGAAGAAGCTGCCGGTCCGTGCCATTGTCCGTCCGGCAACTTTCCACCAGCCAATCTTGCCGGGGCGTTCGCGCTCACAAATCTTGACCGCGTAGCTGCGGATGAAATGGAGGACGGCAATGATGATCCCAGCAAGCAATGCCGCAATCAGGATCCGCACCCAGTGGCTCTGCAGCCACATCACGCTGTCCGTGTAAAAGGTGACGAGATCGATGTCGTAGCGGGGGGTGCCGATGATCGGCGCTGCCTGGTTGGCGGTCGTCATGGTTACTCCTTGGGGCCACAGCGATGCCGCACCCCGTGCCGCATGGCCAGTGTTTTGATGATCAAGACCTTCGCTGCGCAACAGCAGGCGGTTCGGTGGATTTAATGCGCATATTGTCGCTTCGTTCCGGAACGGAGTGTCGGCCTCATCGGTTCGGGAAGCACCATTACAGGAGATTTCCGATGACTGATGTTACCCAAGCTCGAGTCCTCATCATGGCCACTGACGGGTTCGAGCAATCCGAACTATTCAGCCCGCGCGATGCGCTGAAAGATGCAGGGATGCAGGTGACGCTGGCGTCGATTGCCCTCGATCCGATCCAGGGGATGCTCCATGCTGACAAGGGGCTGACGATCACCCCTGATGCTACGATCGATCAAGTCGATGTCGAGGATTATGACGCTCTGGTGCTCCCCGGCGGCCTCGCCAATCCCGATGCGTTGCGGCTTCATCCCGAGGCGATCGCCATCATCGAAGCGTTTTTCGATGCCGACAAGATCGTCGCGGCCATCTGCCATGCACCGTGGCTGCTGATCGAGGCCGATGTGGTCGATGGCCGCCGTGTGACGAGCTGGCCGTCGCTTCAAACCGATCTGGAAAATGCCGGTGGTGAGTATGTCGATGAAGAAGTGGTCATCGACGGTAATCTGATTACCAGCCGTAACCCCGATGATCTGCCTGCCTTTAACGCGGCATTGATTGAGGCAATCGACGCGCAGGTCAGCGCGGCGGCATAATTTGGTGCGCCGTGGCGAGGGTGGGGGAGGGCGTGGTGCGGACCGCAGACGATTGTTTGCGGAACGGGCGCCAGCTCGCCTCGCTGCGGCGTCTGCCGACATAAGTATCGAGCCCGATCTGGGCCCCGATCAGCATGTAGATGAACGGCTGGAACGCGATGCCGACAAAGGCTGCGCCAAGCAGATACACGATGTGGGCGCTCTGCAGTGCACTCGCGAGCGGGGCGATCCACGTCTCGTCGGGGCCACCCTTACGATAGCGCTGGCGGAGCATCTCCATTCGGATGATCCCCCCCAGGTTGATGATCAGCCAAAGCGCAAGGCCCGGATAGCCTTGTTCACCGAGCATCTCGAAATAGCTGCTATGATAGGCACGGGCGCGGTCTTGCTCGGCGTTGCGCTGAATGGCGAAGTTGCCGCCGCTCCCCTCCACCTTAACGGTTTCGAAGCGGAGTTCATTCTGCAGATAGGCGTCGAACCCCCCGCCGAACGGATGCGTTTTGGCATACTCGATCGTCCACTTCCAAACGGCGACGCGGGTTGCCGCTGAGGTGTCGCTCTGGTGGTGTTGAATGGTCTGCATTCGCGCAAGGAAGGATTCCGGCAGGAACGGCAGCGAGGCGACGGGGACGGCGGCCATTAGCGCCAGCACCATCAGCCGCCGCTTGGCATCGCGCAGCATCAGCAGCGCGAGCAGGGCGATGCAGACCAGCCCGGTGCGCGCTGACGTGCCGACCGGAATTAGCAGGCACGAAAAGGCGAGAGCATAGCAAAAACCTTTCACCTTCCAATCGGGCGAAAAGATCGTGCCGTGCTTGCTGAACCACAGCACCAGCGGAATGATCGCGACGGCGACCGTCGAAATGATACTGCTTTCGTACAGGCCGCTATTGTTCGCGACCATCAGGTTCAGCGCGCCATAGCCACCACCCGATGCGAGCGTCTTGATGCCGCCGACGATGATGATCGACGATGCCGACAGCACCATGAACAGCAGTAGTGCCTCGATCCGCAACTTGGTGCGCAGCGTCAGCGGCAGGAAGATGGCAAAGGCCAGCGCCTTCCAAACCCAATCCCATTTGCCCATCGCCTCCACGGGGAAATCGGCATAACGCGTCGTGATCGCGCAATAGATAAGCAGCAGCAGCAACAGCAGTTGGCGTGGCGCCACCCGGGTGTCGCGCTTGTCGTCAAAGGCGAGCCAGGCGCCAACCGCCGCCACGACGGCTATCAGCGAAATCGGTACGGAATTCAGCAGCAGATATGTCAGCCGCTGGGGAGAGACGATATCGATATAGACATAGGCAAGGACGAACACGAACGGCCGGCGAAAGCCGAGCCCGAATAGTGCAACCAGAAAGCCGATAAAGGCGAGATCACGCACCCGGATCGTCCTTGGGGCGATTGCTCGGTTCGTGATCCAGATCGGCGCGCCGCATAAGCAGGAACGCCGCCAGAATCATCAGGCCATGCGACAGGCCAAGCGCGAAATTGTCGATCATGCCGCAAGCCCTTTCTGCCGATGCGTGCCGTTGCTGAAATGCGATACGCCCGGCCGGGTTGACGCGGCGTTAAACACTGTTGTGCCAACACGCCTGCACGATGCGCATCCTTCATATCCTCGATCATGGCCTCCCTCTGCAGAGCGGCTATACCTTTCGCACCCGCGCCATCTTGAAGGCGCAAATGGCTCGTGGTTTTGCCGTTGCCGCCGTCACCGGGCCGCGCCACGGCGACGCTGCGGCTGATAGCGAGACGGTGGACGGGATCGATTTTTACCGCACCGCCGCGCCCAAGCCGATGCCGAGCCCGTTTGGGGAGTTGCGCGAGATCAGCGCTTTTGCGCGGCGGATCGGGCAGGTCGTTCAGGAATTTCAGCCCGATATCCTTCACGCGCACTCACCGGTGCTCAATGCAATCGCCGCGCGCCGCGCGAGCCGCCGCCATCACGTGCCGCTGCTCTATGAGATTCGCGCCTTTTGGGAGGATGCCGCCGTCGGCAACGAAACCGGGACGGAAGGGTCATGGCGGTACCGCGCGACCCGCGCGCTCGAAACGCGAATGGTCAAGAAGGTCGATGGCGTCGCGGTGATCTGTGAAGGTTTGCGGAGCGATCTGGTGGCGCGGGGCATTGATCCGGCGCGGATCATGGTTTCCCCCAACGGTGTCGACATGACGCTATTCGGCGATCCTATGCCGTATGACGCAGCGCTCGCCGATGAACTCGGGATCATTGGCGATGAAGTGATTGGCTTTATCGGCAGCTTTTACGCCTATGAAGGACTGGCCGATTTGATTGCGGCAATGCCGCGGCTGGTGTGCGCCCGGCCGAAAATGAAACTCGTCCTTGTCGGCGGCGGGCCATGCGAGGATGCTCTGCGCGCGCAGGCAGCCGCGAGCGACGTCGCCGATCACATTGTTTTCGTCGGGCGGGTGCCGCATCAGCAGGTCGAGCGTTACTATAGCGTGATCGATGTCCTGATTTACCCCCGCAAGCGCATGCGACTGACCGATCTGGTCACACCGCTGAAGCCGCTGGAAGCAATGGCGCAGGGCCGGTTGGTTGCTGCGTCTGATGTCGGTGGACACCGCGAACTGATTCGCGACGGCGATACCGGCACCTTGTTCGCTCCGGATGATCCCAAGGCGATGGCGCGCGCGTTATCATCGCTGTTCGCTGATCGAGAGGCATGGCCGGCACGTCGCGCGCGGGCACGGGCCTTTGTCGAGGCAGAGCGCAACTGGGCGAATAATGTCGCGCGTTATGTCCCTGTTTACCAAAAACTAATCGAATCCGCGGATAGATTGGCGCCATGGTCGCGAACCCCCATCGTCAACGCCTGATCCTGCCGGTTGCACCGCTTGGCGGTGCGGCGCTGGGGCTGATGACGGCTATCGCTTTTGCGCTGATACCGGGCGAAATTCTTGATCGACTGGTGCTTCGCAGCGGTATCGCTGCGATCATCGCCGCCGCGGAGCCGCCGCTGGGCATGACGGCGCGGATCGTGCTTGCCCTGATGGGCGGCGGGACGATCGCGTTGCTCGTCTGGTTCGCGCTGTTCCTTGTCCTTGGCTCGCGCACGCTGGTGCTGGGCGCTGAAGCGAGCGTTCCGGCCGATCCCGATGCAGGTGATGCCGTGCCCGTTCTTCGCCGCGCCGACGCCCATCCCGACGCGCCATCTCGCCGGCCCGTATTCGCCAATCGCGATCTTGGCACGCCCTTTCTCGAAGTCAGGGCGCGGCAGGCGATTGAGGGTGCCGACGCAATCGATCCCGCAGCAGCGCCATTGCCGATGTCCGAAGGGCCAGTGGATTTGCCAGTTGATCTTGATCTGCCGCTGTCCGCTTTCGATCCCGGTGCGATCGGCATGCCGGTCGATCCAACGCCTGTCCCATCAATTGCGGCTACGAGGCCGCCCCTCACGATTCCGCCGCTCGTTTCGCCCGCGGAGCGGCGTCAGATCTTTGAACCGAACGAACGTTTCGAAACCTTCGAGCTGACGCCGATGGTGCGGACTGATGCCGCCGCGCCAGCCGAGCCCCGCCAAGAACCCCCGCGCGAACCGCGCGACACTCAGGCAACGATCACGGCATTGCTCGAACGGCTTGAGCGCGGGGTTACGCACCGCAATGCTCGTCCGCCGTCACCGGCGGTAAAGCGGCACGTTCATGCCGAAGATGGACTGAACGAAACGCTGGGCACGCTACGGCGGATGGCCACGCGTAGCTGACCTGGTTACCGCGCTTCGACGGTCAGTATTTCGAGATCAGCTTCCACGCGCGGGGCCAGACGGCGCACTGCCACCACCTCGACATCGGCGACCAGATGACCACGAACGTCAAACTCGGCGTCGCGCACGGTGCTTAGCCATGCCTCCGTCGCGGGGCAGGGCAGCATCGCCACAGTGATGCGGTGGCGCGCGCCTGTGAAGGTCGCACTGGCCCAGCGTTCCCAATCGGCGCTTACAATGTCGGCAGGGCAGCGGGCGTAGCGTGTCTGCCGTTCGATCGCCCGGTTCAGCGCGGTGCCGATATCAGGTCCTCTGCTCATGCGTGACGCTCATTGTTCAGCCGGGTGAGCGCGGCTTCGATCCGAGCGGTCGTGCCAGGTCGGGGTTCGCGCCCGCGCCGCAGATCAGCAACCAGCCGCGGATCATTGACGGCGAGCCGTCCGAACTTGGTGGCAGGCATCGACGATTGGTGCAGATACCGCTCAACTTTCCACAAAACAGACATGGGTCACTCCCGATTCGTCGACAATGTTCTTTTTTTGTTCTGACATTTCCAACTTGTCTAGGAAAAATCCTACGGCTAATGATCAGGGATGGATGGAGCCCAAATCCGCACCAATCTGGTTGAAGCCGCGACGCGACGGGGGGAAAGCCTGGCCGCATTATCGCGGCTGCTCGGGCGCAACGCCGCCTATCTGCAGCAGTTTGTGATGCGGGGATCGCCGAGGCTGCTTGGCGAGCGAGAGCGGCACACATTGGCGGTCTACCTCGGTATCGATGAAGCGGAACTGGGTGGGCCATCTGGCGATTCGCGCGGCGCTGCGCTGGTGCGTGTTCCCCGCATCGATGCCACGGCGTCAGCCGGGCCGGGGGCCACATTGGCGGAAGATCGGGCGCGTCCGGGCGAAGCAATCGATCCCGCGTTGCTGCGGCAATGGGGGGTACGTGCCGAGGCGCTGTCGATCATTACCGCGCAGGGCGAATCAATGCTGCCAACTATTGCCGATGGCGATGAGATGCTCGTTGATCGCAGCGACACCTGCATTGGCGCGCGCGGCGGCATCTTCGTGCTTCGGCTCGACGGCATGCTTGTCGTCAAGCGGCTGGCCACGCGCGGATCGGCAATCGATGTGATCAGCGATAACCCCGATTTTACGGCGGTTTCGATCACCTGCGACGATACAGCACTGGATATTGTCGGCCGGGTGGTACGGATCACCCGATTGCTGAGATGACGCTCAGCGCCGGTCGCGCCACCAGACGATGATCGCCAGAATAATGCCGATGGCGAATCCGCCGATCAGCCCGCGCGTCGATTCGCCGAACATCACGCCGCCAAACGCCCCCAGGATTGCCCCCATCGCGATCAGGAAACCGCCAGCAGCGGGGTTACGGGGCGGTGTGTCGTTCATGTCGGTCGCTCTGCCATGGCGGCGGGCGCTGCGCCAGCCCTCCGGCGTCCGGGAGCGCTGCGTTTATCCCCACGGCGTTTACCATTGCCCGTAATCGTCGGGCCAGCTTTGCGCGCTATCGAGCCTTCCATGCCCTTTGCGTTTCACGATCCGGCCGATGATGCCGCACCCCAATCCCCCTATGTCCATGGTCGCGCAGCATTTGACGATGCTGCCGATCTAATGGCGCAGTTCGGCGATGATGCCGGCTTTCAGGCCGCGGCGCGTGCTGAACGCAGCCGTAATCTTGGGAACGCCGTCGGCTTTTGCCATTGGCGCCAAATCGAACGGTTGATCGTGTTGTTGGCGACAGGGCGCGTGATCGGCACACTCCACTAATCGTCCGCGTGAGCGCGACCAGGCGCAACTAATGCGCCATAAGCTCGTTCGTTCCGCAAATGCTGTTCCTTCACACCAGTGATCGCTAGAGCGGGCCGATGTTTGGGCGTCCAACACTGGTAAACAGCGTCTTATGCGCATCGGCGACCATGCTTGGGATGGCGTTGCCCATCGCCGCCGTTGCGCAGGAAGCGCCGGCCTCTGCGCCTGCTGCTACGCCACAATCGTCCTCAACGTCGCCGGCCGATGGTCTTGATCCGGACTCGCCTTTGGCACCGTTGCCGGACCTTGGGGTGCCCTGGCCAGACTTGGCGGTTTTGCCAGTCGATGGTGATCCGGCGGCAACCCAACCAAGCCTGACCGACCTGAGCAGCTATGATTACCGTGTGGATGGGATCGATGCCGTCGCCGATGCCGTTTTCAAGGCCCGCTTTAATGCGCTTTCGGCGCTGAAGCTTCATCAGGGGGAGCCGTCCAACGCCGCCCAGATCGAGCGGCGCGCGCGCGAGGATATTGCGCTGCTGCAAACGCTGATGCGCGGTGCGGGTTATTATGACGCCCAAATCTCAAGCAGCGTTGAGACGGCAACCGCAACCCCGCTCGTGGTGCTCAGCGTGGAGCCGGGCCCGCTGTACCGGCTTGAGAGCATTACCTTACCGGGGCTCGCATCGGCGGCCGATAAAGTAACGCCCTTGCGCGAGTCTTTCGGGGTCGCCGTGAACGATCCTGTCAATGCCGATGCGATCGCGATTGGTGAGGCCGAGATACGCACCAAGATTGGCGAAAATGGGTTTCCTTTCGCACAGGTTGGGCAGTCGACGGTCGTAATAGACCACGCCACCCAGACGGCCACGCTTGAACTGCCTGTTTCACCCGGCGGCGAGCGACGGTTCGGTTCTGTCGTCACGGCGCCCAACAAGCTGATGGGCGCCAGCCACATTCAAAAGATCGCGCGATTCAAATCGGGCGATCTGTTTGATGAAAGCGCACTTGATGATTTGCGTCGAGCCCTCATTCAAACCGGTATCGTTTCCTCAGCCGAGGTGAAGCCAGTTGAGGGCAAGCTGCCCGGCACGGTCGATATCGATGTTGAGCTGCTGCCCGCCCCGCTGCGCACGGTGGCAGGTGAGCTTGGCTATGGGACCGGCGAAGGCGTCCGCGCGGCGCTCAGTTGGACGCACCGCAACCTTTTTCCGCCCGAAGGGGCACTCACTGTCCGCGCCGTTGCGGGCACGCAGGAACAATCGGGCGGCGTGATTTTCCGCCGCAACAATTTTGAAGGCCGCGACCGCGTGCTGACAGCGCAGGCGACGGCATCCAACTTGAACCGCGCCGCATTTCAGGCGCGAACTTTTTCGCTTAGCGGGTCGCTTGAGCGCCAGACGACGATCTTCTTTCAAAAGGCATGGACTTGGTCGCTCGGTGCGGAACTGGCCGCATCGGATGAACGAGACGTTATCCTGACAACTGGGGCAACCCGGCGGCGGATATTCTTCATCGCTGCCCTGCCCACCAGCCTGAACTATGACGGTTCGGACGATCTGCTCAACCCGACAAAGGGTTTCAGGCTGGGTGCGCGCGTCGCGCCCGAACTGTCACTGCAAGGGTCGGCGTTCGGCTATGCGCGGATTCAGGTGGATGGCAGCATCTACCAGTCGTTTGGGGATCGGATCACGCTGGCCGGCCGGGTGCGGCTTGGCACGATTGCCGGTGCGCCGCGCGATGCGATTGCCCCGTCCCGGCGGTTCTATGCAGGTGGTGGCGCTTCCGTGCGCGGTTATGGCTTTCAGGGCATCGGGCCGCGTGACCCCAATAACGATCCGATCGGCGGGCGCAGCCTCACTGAATTCGCGGTCGAAGCGCGGTTGAAGCTGTTTGGCCCGTTCGGGCTGGTGCCGTTTTTCGATGCGGGCAATATCTACACCTCGCCGCTGCCCAAGTTCACCGGGCTGCAATATGGCGCGGGCGTCGGCTTGCGCTATTATTCGAACTTCGGCCCGATCCGCATTGATGTCGGCACGCCCATCAATCCACAACCCGGCGATCCGCGCGTTGCCGTTTATGTGTCGCTGGGGCAGGCATTTTGATGGAAGCAGGCGAGGCGCCTGAAACGCCGATCAGGCGGTACGGCTGGCGTCGTTGGGTCGCGGGCGGCGTTGGCGGCGTGATTGCTTTGGTGATCGCGGTGTTGCTCATCGCGGATTCGAGCTTCGGGCACCGCTTCATCACCGATCAGATTTCCGCGCTGCGTCCCTCGAACGGGCTTCGCTACAGCGTCGGCCGCATTACCGGATCAATCTATGGCGAGATGACGCTGATCGATGTCCGCGTGCGTGATAGCAAGGGGTTGGTGCTCGAAGTGCCTCGCGCGGCGCTGCGGTGGTCACCGCTTGCGTGGCTTTCCAACCGGCTTGAGATCAAGCGGCTGGCTATTCCCCAGGCAAGGCTGGCGAAATTGCCGGAGATTGTGCGGACCGGCAAACCGAAGCCCGTCTTACCGAGCTTTGACATCCTGATTGGTGAATTGACGGTCGATCGGCTGGTGATCGACCGGGTCGTTACCGGCACCACCCGCATCGGCAGCCTAGCGGGCAAGGCCGATATCCACGCCGGGCGTGCACTCGTCGATCTGCGCGCGGTGGTGGCAGGCAGCGACCGACTGATCCTTAAACTCGATGCCGAGCCCGATCGCAATCGCTTCGATATCGATCTTCGCGCGGCGGGCGCGGCCAAGGGCGTGCTCGCGAAGCTGGTCCGCGTCAACAAGTCGGTCGGCGCGGTGATCGAAGGCAAGGGCAGCTGGACGCGCTGGCGCGGCACGGCTCGTGCCGTTGTGGGCGGGGCGCAGGTCGTTGATCTGGCGCTCGGCAATGCGGCGGGTGCCTATACCTTGCTGGGCAGTGTGACCCCGTCGGGCATGTCGAACGACAAGCTCGTTCGGCTGGTGATGCCACGGCTCGCGATCAACGGTGCCGCCACATTGGTGGCACGGCAGCTCGACGGGCGGCTGTCGCTGCGATCATCGGCATTGGCGATAGAGACGGTAGGTGGGCTTGATCTCGCGAACAGTGCGTTTCGCGATCTGCGTATCCGAACGCAATTGCTGCAACCCAAGGCGCTCGTCAGCAACATGGTGGGGCGCAAGGTCGAGCTGCGCGCAATCCTTGATGGCGCGTTCGATACAGCCGCGTTCGATTACCGTTTGACTGCCGATTTCGCGTCGTTCGGCAAGGAAGGCTTCGAAAATGTCCGAGCGGGCGGGCGGGGTCGCTTGTCACCGCAGCCGATCATTGTGCCGCTGCAGCTCAGCGTTTCGCGGGTAACGGGGGTCGATGCTGTAGCGGGCGCGATCCTGCGCAATCTGGTGTTGCAGGGCACGTTGCGGGTGACGTCTGCCTTTATCACCGGTGCTGATCTGAAGTTCCAGTCGGACAAGCTGAAGGGCAGCTTCAACCTGCTGGTCGACTTGAAGAATGGCCGATTCGATGTCGGACTGAACGGGGGGCTCGCGCGTTATCTGATCCCCGGGCTCGGCATCGTCGATGTGGTCTCGAAACTGCAAGTGGTGCCCGCGCCGAACGGCAAGGGCGCGCGGATCATCGGCACCGCGACGGCGCAATTCGTTCGCCTCGACAACAGCTTTTTCCGGACGCTCGCAGGTGGCCTGCCGCGGCTTACCGCGAACCTCGAACAATCGACCGATGGCATTCTTCACTTGCGCAATCTTGTGCTGACCGCCCCTGATATCCGCATCACTGGCACCGGCTTGCGGCGACGCGACGGCAATGTCGAATTCTCAGGCAGCGGCACGCAGCGGACCTACGGACCTTTGACGCTCAAGCTGTCGGGCAAGCTCGAACGACCGATGCTCGATCTCACCTTCGAACGCCCGAACGAAACATTGGGGGTGAATGGCGTGCGTGCGCATCTCGATCCCACGCCGGAGGGTTACACCTTCACTGCCACTGGTGGATCGACGTTGGGAGACTTTACCGGCAATGGCCGCATCCTGCTGCCCAAAGGCGGGCTCGCCACCGTGGTGATCGCTGCCCTCGACGTCGGCGGGATCAAGGGGAGCGGATCATTGTTGGCGGCCGAGGGTGGCTTTGATGGCACGCTGAATGTGGGCGGCGGCGGCGGGGTGAGCGGCGCGATCGGCTTTGCCCCTGTTAATGGCGTCCAGCGGATCGAAGTTCATCTCGATGCCGCCAATGCCCGCGTGCTCGGCGATGCGGTGCTGCGACGCGGCAAGCTCGATCTGGTGACGATGCTCTATCCGCAAGGTGCCACAGTGGAAGGGTCTGCGCGCGGTAGCGGTCTCAGGCGCGGGTCGCTTGGCTTAGCGCGGTTTGAGGGCACGGCATCGCTGCGGGGCGGCGCCGGCACGATCAAGGCATCGATTGCCGGATCTCGGGGGCGCGCGTTCGATATTCGCGGTGAGGCCGATGTTACGCCCGATCGTTACCGGATCACGGCAGCAGGCACGATCGATCGAAAGCCGCTCAAGCTGCTTGAACCGGCAATCGTCACCCGGGTCGGTGATGGCTGGCGTTTGGAGCCGACGAAACTCGATTTCGCAGGAGGCAACGCCGAACTGGGCGGGCGCTTCACCAGCAATTCGGCTGCGGTCGATGCCGTCCTTGCCCGGATGCCACTCACGATCCTGGACATCGCTTATCCCGGCCTGGGTCTGGCGGGCAGCGCATCGGGCAAGCTGAGTTTCGCGCAAGGGGCGGGTGCCGCGCCGGTGGGGTCGGTTAACATGACGATCCGGGGTCTCAGCCGATCCGGCCTTGTGCTCTCTTCCCGTCCAATCGATGTCGGCGTGGTCGGGGTGTTGAAGGCCGATAACGCGGCGATGCGCGCGGTGATGGCGAGTGGTGGGAAGACGATCGGCCGGGCGCAGGCGCGGCTCTCACCGCTTGGCAGTGGCAGCCTGACGGCGCGGCTCGCCAATGCGCAGCTGTTTGCCCAGCTGCGCTACGATGGTCCGGCCGATACCTTGTGGCGGTTGACCGGGCTGGAGTTGTTCGACCTATCCGGTCCTGTCGCGATCGCCGCCGATATGGGCGGGAAGGTCAACGATCCGCGCATTCGCGGGGTTCTGCGCGCCAAGGGCGCGCGGCTCGAAAGTGCAAGTACAGGCACCGTGCTAACGGGCGTCGATGCCGTCGGCACCTTTACCGGCTCGCAGTTGAGCTTCTCCAATTTCTCGGCCGATGCCGGCAAGGGGGGGCGCGTGACGGGCAGCGGCAGCTTCGATTTCGCGGCGGTCAACGGCTATGGCATCGACTTGAAACTCCAGGCCGACAAGGCGCTGCTGATCAACCGGGACGATATCGCTGCGACCGTCACCGGGCCGCTCGCCATCCGATCCGACGGGGCGGGCGGCGTCATCAGCGGTGATGTCGTCCTCGACAGCAGCCGGTACCGGCTGGGGCAGGCGGTGGCGGCAAATGCGGTGCCTGTGCTCAACATCCGCGAGATCAACCTGCCCGAAGGCATGGCCGAGGAAGATGACCGGCGTATCATCCCTTGGCGGCTCGATGTGCGCGCCCGTGCTGCCGGCGGTGTGCGGGTGACCGGGCTGGGGCTGACCAGCGAATGGTCTGCCGATCTCCAGATTGGCGGCGCGCCTGATAACCCGGCGATTACCGGCCGTGCCGACATCATCCGGGGCTATTACGAGTTTTCAGGGCGCGAGTTCCAAATCGACCGCGGGGTCATTCGCTTTGCCGGCGAAACGCCTGCCAACCCGGCGATCGACATTGCGGCCAATGCCGATACCACCGGCCTTTCCGCCACCATCCGCGTCACTGGCCCGGCAACGCGCCCGCAGATCGGCTTCACCAGCGTGCCGAGCCTGCCGCAGGACGAACTGCTGTCGCGGCTGCTGTTCGGCACGTCGATCACCAACCTGTCGGCTGCAGAAGCGTTGCAGCTTGCTGCCGCCGTTGCCTCGCTGCAAAATGGCGGCTTCGGGCTCAACCCTATCAATGCGCTGCGCCGGGTGGCTGGGCTCGATAGGTTACGGATTTTGCCGGCGGATACCAATGTCGGGCGCACCACCTCGGTCGCGGCGGGCAAGTTCATCACCCGGCGACTCTATGCCGAGATTATCAGCGATGGGCAGGGCTATTCGGCGACGCAGGTCGAGTTTCAGGTGACCCGCTGGCTGTCGATCCTGTCGACGATCTCGACCTTGGGGCGGCAGAGCGTCAACGTCCGGGTGTCGAAGGATTACTGATTGCGTTGAGTACTGCTGCCGCCAACCGAGCGGGTACGCCGGGATCGATATCGGGGTACAGGTCGGGCTCGATTGCTTCCACTTCGATCAAAGCCAGCGTGCCATCGGCCAGTCGCAACAGATCGACGCGAACATAGAGCGGGGCAACCGGTAGCGCCGCCACCACCCGCCCGGCGAGTTCCATTGCCTCGGCTGGCGGTATCAGTGGTGTGAATACCCCGCCAAATTGCGGCTGGACGCGAAAGTCGCCCGCCCTTGCCACCTTGCGCGCGGCATGGCTGAAACGGCCGCTGATGAAGAAGATCGACAACTCGCCCTCATACCCCACCGAGGTGATGAATGGCTGGATGATCGCCTCCGTCAGAGGCACCACCCGGTCACCACGAGCCACCCGGACAGTCTGATAGCTGCCCGCGGAGATTTGCGGCTTCACCACGAGCGTGTCGACGCCGAACTGGTCGAACGCGGCGTCGACGCTCGCCTGGTCGGCATCCTCGAACCGGCTCGGGACGATGGGGATGCCCTTCGCCTCCAACTCGGCGAGATAGGTTTTGCGCGTGTTCCAGGCGAGCAGGGCTGGCGGATTAAGCAGCAGTGACCCCGTTGGCCACGCATCCAACATCGCCAGCCACGCATCGACCTGGGTGTGATAGCCCCAGGCGAAAAACGCGAGCGTTGCTGCCCCATCGCCCGCCCCCGCATCGTACCCCAGATCCCAGGGGCGGGGCCTGATCACCAGCCCCGCATCGGCAAAGGGCTGGTGATAGGGCGCGAGCTCGTCCGCCGCCATATCGGCGTAATCGTCGCCCGTTGCCGGCATCAGGACATCGATGAATACCGGCATCGTCAGTTCAGGCCGGTTCGCCGACGATCGTCTTCACTTCCATGAAATCGACCAAGCCGAACTTGCCGTTTTCGCGGCCATTGCCTGATTGCTTGTAGCCGCCAAACGGTGCCGCGCCGTCCGGGCTCCAGCTGTTGATCGTGACGAGCCCGGCCCGCAGCCGCGGGGCGACCTTGGCCGCCGCCGCCGGATCGCCGGAGATCGTCGCGGACAAGCCATAGGGCGTGTCGTTGGCGATGCGGATGCCGTCCTCCAGCGTGTCATAGCTGGTGATCGTGGCGACCGGGCCAAAGGTTTCCTCCTGCGCGATCTTCATGTCGGGGGTCACGTCAGCGAACAGGGTCGGGCGAATGTAATAGCCCGAATTGCGGCCATCGGGGCGTCCGACACCGCCCGTCACCAAGGTCGCGCCTTCGTCGATCGCCGACTGGATCAGGCCCTGGATCTTCTCGAACTGTGCCTTGTTGACGACCGGGCCAATATGCGCGCCCATTTCCGCCGGATCACCGACCTGCACGGATTCCATGATCGTCTTGGCGATCGCGGTCGCGTCGCTCACCTGGCTCTTGTGGACGAGCAGCCGGGTGGGGGCAATGCAGCTTTGCCCCGAATTGGCGATCACGCCCATCAGGGTTGGCGGCAGCACGGTGCCGAGATCGGCACCTTCGAGGACGAGGTTCGGTGCCTTGCCGCCCAGTTCCTGATGGACGCGCTTGACGGTGGCGGCGGCTGCCTGCGCCACGGCAATGCCCGCGCGGGTGGAACCGGTGAAGCTCACCATATCGACATCGCGGTGGCTCGACAGTGCAGAACCGACGCCGGGGCCATCGCCGTTCACAAGGTTGAACACGCCCGCCGGCACACCCGCCTTGTCAAGGATTTCCGCGAGGATCACCGCACAGCTCGGCGCTTCCTCGGACGGTTTCAGGATGATCGTATCGCCCGCCGCGATCGCGGGTGCGACCTTCGCGGTGATCTGGTTGAGCGGCCAGTTCCACGGCGTGATCATCGCGACGACGCCCAGCGGCTCATGCACCACCCGCGCCCGGCCGAGGCGTTCCTCGAACGGAAACTCGCTCAGCGCCTTCAGCGTGGAGATGAAATGGCCGAGCCCGGCGGGCACCTGCGCGGCGCTCGCAAAGCCGATCGGCGCACCCATTTCCTCGCTTACCGCCTTGGCGAGATCGGGCATCCGCGCCTTATATTCCTCGATGATCCGCCCAAGCAACGCGGCCCGCTCGGCCACGCTCGTCTGCGACCAGCTGTCAAACGCGGCGCGCGCGGCGGCGACCGCCTTGTCGACGTCAGCCTGCGATCCCAGCGTGATTTCGGTGCACGGTGCTTCGGTCGCGGGGTTGATGACGTGATGGACGGTGCCGCCCTCACTCTCCACCCAGGCGCCGTTGATATACTGCTTCAGATAGCTGTTCATGGCGTTCTCTCCGCTAATGGCCGCCCGACATTCGAGGCTGGGATATCGCCGCGAGGGATGCCAGCGAGCGGGAAACGTTGCAAGGTGAAACGGACGGGGCGGGGGCGATGTGGGGTCAAGTTGCTGGACATGGCGGCGGCGTGAAGGTGCGGAAAGTTATAAAAGTTACGACCATATGGTTTTTTGAGCACGTCCAAAGATGCGAAACGACCGGGATCATCGCGAAGCGCGGTACGTACGAATGCATGGTGATAGTTTAGTACAAAACAAGAACAAAAGCAATGCTCATTGGGTGTTTGGAGGGATATTCCCTGTTTGCGAGATCAATGTTCGGCCGCACCGGGTTTGATAGTGCCGACGTCGCCTTCACCCGATGACCGTCACCCTGAACTCGTTTCAGGGTCCACCGCGCAGCGCATCCGATCGTTCGTGGGGAGAGGTGGATGCTGAAACAAGTTCAGCATGACGGGTCGTATCGGACGGAACTTCAAGCCCAGGTAACGGGCGAATGCTACCCCCGGGCAATCCAATCCACCGCCCTCTCAAGCACCGGATCACGCCCGGCAGCGATATCCACCGGTCGTGCCGCCACCCGCACGTCCGGTTCCAGCCCGGCATCGGGTTGCGGCGTGTTCGCGAAATAGCCCACTAGGGGGAGATCGAACTCAAGGCCGGTAGCAGGCAGGCGGACAAAGAAGAATGCGCCGCCATTGATCCCGCGCCGGTTGCCGCCGGTCGTCTCGCCGAACAGCCGCACTTTGCCGCTGGCGCGCGCCATGGTTGCGAACTGGAATGTCGCTGAACTGTTGGTCGGGCCGATCAGCGTGGCGACCGGCACGATGAGGCGGGTTGCAACCGGCGCGATGGTCAGAATGGCATTGCCGCCCGGGCGTTCGATGAAACCGTCTGCTAGCGGCTTACCGCCCACGCCCAACGTTCGGAAACTATTATCCCACGTATCGAGAAAGCGGTCGATTGAGGGTGGTGTGTGCTCGAAACGCAATTTCTGGGTGTATCCCGGCGGGCTGAGCGGGGTGTCAATGAGGCGCGCGAGAATCGGATCACCGCAATCTTCGCCGCCTTCGTTATCGCGCAGATCGATGATCAGCCCGCGTGCGCCCGGGAGCGCGGCAAGTCGATCATCCAGCCAGCCGCGCCAATTCCATTTGCTGTTGTACATTCCCCATGTGGACATGGTGAGCACCGCGACACCGTCTGCGCGCATCGTCCAGTCCCACACCGGACCGTCACCCTCAGGTTGCGGCGGCATTTTCGTTTGGCGGGCGGTAAGGCTGATCGGGGCCATGCTGATCGATCTATCGCTGCCGTCGGGCTTGCGGACCAGCAAGTGGTGTACGCCGCCTGCGGGCGCGCCGTAGATGAGGCCGTGGAACACATCGAACGTCTCGATTGAATCACCGCCTGATACGCCGAGCAGTGCGGCTCGTTTGGCATCGTTATGCCCGTCAGCGCGGACATAGCCGATCAGACGCTGCAGCATCGGGCGCGCGGGCACGCCGTTGATCGCGCGGACTTCGGTGCCGGGCGGTAATGTCGCCGTGTCGCTCTGATCGGCGAGCACGATCATTTTGCCGTCAATCCAGCGAAAGGTGAAGGGCAGGCGGGTTGGGCGATCGAACAGATCGGCCTTCACCACTTTTCGCTGGTTGAAAAAATTCGGGTAGCTGTGCCCGCAACGGATCGTGGCGAGAAACCGAGCAAGTGCGAGATAGCGCATGTCGAGCGAAGAAGCCGCGATCCAATCGCGTTGAAGCCGTTCGATCCGCGCGGCGATTTGTTCGGGGCTGGAATAGCGGTGCAGACCCGGGTGAAGCGATAACGCCTCGCGCAGAATGGCGATATCGCCCTTCAGGTCACCAGCGGTGGCGGCGTCGGCTGCGCGGGCGGCGAACGGCATGGCGATGGGGCCAAGGGCGGCAGTGCCGATGGCGGCGAGGGTCTGGCGGCGGTTCATGCGCCGATCATGGGCGAGCGGAACAATTTTCGCACCCGGAATTATCGCCCCGAGCTGCGTGCTCTGGCCTGGGCCTGCGCGGCAAATTACGCCCCAACAAAAAACGCCCGGGGTGTTTCCACCCCGGGCGCTTTCAACCTCATCACTAACCCCAGCAATCAGCTCGAATAATACATATCGAACTCAACCGGGCTCGGGGTCATTTCCCACCGCGCCACGTCGTTCATCTTGAGCTCGATATAGCTTTCGATCTGGTCCTTCGAGAACACGTCACCCTTCAACAGGTAATCGTGATCGGCGGCCAGGCTTTCGAGGGCTTCACGCAAGCTGCCGCAGACGGTGGGCACTTCGGCGAGTTCGGCGGGCGGCAGATCGTACAGGTTCTTGTCCATCGCCTCACCCGGGTGGATGCGGTTCTGGATGCCGTCGATGCCGGCCATGAACAGCGCGGCGTAGGCGAGGTACGGGTTCGCCATCGCGTCGGGGAAGCGGACTTCGACGCGCTTTGCCTTGGGACCGGTGCCGTACGGAATGCGGCATGAGGCGGAGCGGTTGCGCGCGGAGTAAGCGAGCAGCACGGGCGCTTCATAGCCCGGCACCAGCCGCTTGTAGCTATTGGTGGTCGGGTTGGTGAAGGCGTTCACCGACTTGGCGTGTTTGATGATGCCGC
>CAZYOU010000008.1:0-51804 GCA_964649315.1 uncultured Stakelama sp.
TCAGGAAGGTGCCGTTGGCGATCATCTGGGTATCGTTGCCATTGGCACGGAAACCGCGTTGCCAGCGCTGGGTCTTGAAGGTCAGCGTCGTCGTTGCACCGGGCGCAAGCGGCTCGGTAAAACGATAGATGCGATATTCCTTATCCTCGTCGTGCAGCGCCAGGCTGGTCCCCGGCACCTGAACGTCGATCACCTTGATGTTACGATAAGCGAAACGAACGTGGAGATCGGTGAGCGGCGCGCCGGTATCATTGATCAGCTTATAGCTACCCGCCGCCTCCATCCGGCCTTCCGCCGGATAAAGATCAACCTTCAGCGTGATGTCGGTGGTCGATGGCTGCTTGATCGTTTCATATTTCAGGAACTTTTTCTCGTAATCAGCCTGCTGCTTTTCGAGATCATCCCGAACCACATATTCATTCAGAACATTGGTGTTGTAAAAGATGAACGCACCCGATGCGGCGGCAGTCACGGCTCCGGCACCAAGTATCAGGCCGGGGATACCCGCCAAACGAGCGGGCACCCGCCGCAGACGAGGCATCAGATTAGCGGTGGTCCCGCGCCGCCAAAGCAGATGCGCCAGCACCGCCAAAATGATGGCGACGCTGCCCCAATAGAGCCGCAGCCACCAACCCATCGCGCCACCGACCTGATCGCCATTCATGTCCGAAAGGCGCGTCGTGCCGGTATTGCCATAGGTGTAAAGTGGATGTTCGAAGCCGATATTGCCGAGCGTGATGCTGGCGACGAAATAGATCACCATGACGCCCCAGCCGACAAACTTGTTGGGGCTGGGCGCCTGGACGAAGATCGCCAGCACCGCGAGCAGGATCATATCGACCGTGGTTGGTACCAGATACCAGGCGAAATACTGGCCCAGTTCAAGATTGGTCTGCCCGCGCCCGAGCTGGATCAGGATCGCCGCGACCATCGAGATCAGCAACGTCGCAAACAGCACTGCTGACAACGCCAGCGTCTTGGGCACCAGATAGGCCCAGTTGGGCAGCGACGTCGCATCGATGATCTCGTGCATCTTGCGATCACGGTCCCGCCAGACGAGTTCGCCGGCATAATAGATCGCGATGATCACCGGGATGATGGCAAAGCTGCCGAACAGCAGCTGGATCACGGCAAAGGTCAGCGGGCGGGCGGGCGTGCCGTAAATCTCGTTCGCGAACATCAGCGAGCCACCGGCATTGAACAGCCCCACCAGCATCAGCACGAAGAATGCCGGGCTTTTGAACACCTGCGCCATTTCAAAGCGAATCCGCGCCATCATCCGCGCGCCCGCGGCCGCCTGCGGGCGGACCGGAGGTAGTTTGGCGACCAGCACAGGTGCCGTCTTGGCGAGCTTTGCCTCGCGCTTGGCGAGCTTTTTCAGTTTGCGCTTCGATACCCCGCGCTCGGCAAAGCTGAATCGCGAATAGGCAAAGGTCAGCATTGCCACCGCCACGCCGATCCAGATTGCGCGATTGGCGATCAGCATGCCCGTAATCGGCGGCGTCAGCGTGTTTGATTCGGTCGCCGTCCAATAGCGCGTGACGGTGGCAAAGGCGGCGATGCCGAACGGCTCGACATAGCCGATCCATTCGCGGACATCGGGCTGGGTGCGTGCGACGGTGTTGAACACCAGATAGGCGACGAGAAAGACGACAACGCCGACATAGGAATACATCATCGACCGCGTCATCGTTGCGACCGCGAAGAAGATCGCCGACGTCAGCAACAGGTTCGGCAGCGACATCACGAAATAGGCAAAGGCGTAATCGGCCAGCCGGTTCGGCCCCAATGTCTCGCTATCGACCCAGGGCATGTACGACCCGATCCAGATCGCCAGCGGCACCGCCAAGAAAGCGACAGCGGCCGCCAGAAACGCGCCAAGAAACCGCGCCATCAGATAGTCGAACTTCGACACCCGCGTTGATCGGACCATCGGCCCGAAGCCACTTTCATCGTCGCGCACGATGACGTTGGCGACAAAGGCAGTCGTCACAAACATGAAGAACAGCGACAGGATCAGGTGCGTCTGGGTGATCGAAAACGGGCTGTTCTTGTGGACGTTACCGCCACTGCCGATCTGAATCTGTTCGACCGTTGCCGCGCCGAAGGTCATCAGAAAGAACAGGATCGAGACGACCCAGAAGACGGGATTGCGGAACTGATAGCGCAGCTCGAACGCGGCGATCTTGGCGAACATGCGGTGGTTCCCCTTACGCTGCAGCAGCGGCAGGCGCGCGGCGGGTGCGGGCGAGCGTGGAGAAATACACGTCCTCCAGCCCGCCATCGACGGCGGTGAAGCCGTTGCCGGGGTCATTTTCCGACAGGATATGGATGATTGTGCGACCAGCGAACAGCCGGGTCGAGATCACCTCGTGCGCGGCAGCATAATCAGCCATCTGCTCGCGCTCGATCGTTTTGGCCCAAACGGTACCGCGCGAGCGCGCGATCAGATCGAGCGGCGCACCCTCTAGCTGAATCTTGCCCGCTGCCAGCACCGCCATGCGCGGGCATAGATCCGCCACGTCATCGACGATATGGGTCGACAGGATGATGACAACATTGTCGCCGATTTCCGCCAGCAGATTGAGGAAACGGTTGCGCTCTTCGGGGTCGAGACCAGCGGTCGGCTCATCGACGATGATCAGTTCCGGGTTGCCGATCAGCGCCTGGGCGATGCCGAAACGCTGGCGCATGCCGCCCGAAAAGCCAGCGATCGCCTTTTTGCGGACATTCCACAAATTAGTCTGGTTGAGCAAAGTCTCGACCGTCTCCTTGCGCTCCCGCGCCGAAGCCACGCCTTTCAGCACCGCCATGTGATCGAGCATGTCATAGGCCGACACGCGGGGGTACACGCCGAAATCCTGCGGCAGATAGCCAAGTCGCTCGCGCAGCTTTTCCGGATCGGCAATGATGTCGATATCGCCGAAGCGGATGCTGCCCGATGTGGGCGTCTGCAGCGTGGCAACGGTGCGCATCAGCGTCGACTTGCCCGCACCATTGGGGCCGAGCAGCCCGTACATCCCCTTCGGGATCGTCAGCGTCACATCATCGAGCGCGCGCGTACCATTGGCGTAAACATGCGTTACATGGGCAAGCTCAAGCATTTTCGTCCCCCCGGAAGACTGGCTGATCGCTGGATCAACGACGCAGTGTATTAAAACAGTATAGCAGGTAAAATGTGCAGCCTGTCAAGGCTTTGGGTCGAGCCGTTGCACCTGGGTGCCGATGGCATAGACGCGGTTGCCGGTCGGCCCGGGGACCATGCGGAATTTGTTGGCGGCGCGCGCGATCGGCACCGGCGTGAAGCTCTTGCCGCCATCTGCGGTATAGTAACCGCCTGCCATCGTCCCCACCCAGCCATGTAGCGCATCGGCGAAACCGATGCCGAACTGACGCGCAGCCGCATTTTCAACCATCGGCAGCTCGGTCCAGCTTTTGCCGCCATCCACCGTCTTGGCGATGAGCTGCGTCGTGCGGGCCGGATCATAGCTTTGGACCGTCGCATAGCCGACCTTGGCATTCACGAACGATGCCTTCCAGATCAGCTCGGCCGGTCGGGTGCCGCGATACACTTCGGTCCAGCTTTTGCCGCCATCGGTGGTGCGCAGGATCAGCCCGTTGGTGGTCGCCGAATCCCGCGTACTCGAGGCGAACACCAGCCCGGTATTTTCATCGAGAAACTTGACGTCGAGGATCATCCCGGCCTTGCCGCTCATGTCGATCACGGTCCAGGTCTTGCCGCTATCGACCGACCGGATGATCCCCGTCGGCCCGCCAACTCGGCCTGCCGCGGTGATGACCACGCGCGGCTCGAGGTTACCCTGATAGATCCGGCTGGTCCGCAGAATATCGATCGCGCAGACCCCGGCAATCGTCTTGCCGCCCAGGTCCACCGGCACCCAGGTGACGCCACCGTCATCGGTGCGGTACAATGGCGTGGTATCGGTGACGCCCGGATAATAGTCAGTCCCGACATTGCCGATATACCCCGTCTTGGTATCGACGAAGCCAAGCGCACGGATGAACGTGCCAGGCTTGCTCGCCACCTTGGTCCAGCTGTCACCGCCGTCCGTCGTTGCGAACAGATCGCCCTTGCCGGTGCCGTACCAGCCATGTTGGGCATCGGCGAAGCTGATGTCGTCGCGCTTGCCGGGATAGGCCTCGGTCGGCAGCGTCTTCCATTCGCCAGCCGCAGGTGCAACCGCAGCGGGCTCGGCCGCCCGCGCTTTTGTGAGCCGCGCGATCAGCGTGCCGACAGCAAAACCAGCGATCAGCAGCGCAATGTAGAACAGGATTTTCCGGGGCATCGTCACGATCCTGCCTTCGTGCAGCGGCGGCCGCTCTGGGTAGCGATCAGGGCGAGCTGTGATCCGGCAAGCGCGAACATTACGACACCGGTCGTCGCATCATTGCCCACGAACCACAGATACAGCCCGATCAGGGTGATAAACCCTGCCGACATGCCCAATAGTGTCGCGGTCATCCCCGGTGTCATCATCGCCTCCGTGTAACGTCACATTGATTGACCAGATATGTCATTTTACAATGACTATATGTCATGGAACACTGACATAATTGGCGGCGAATTCTGCGTTCGTCAAGAAGAATGTCAGGCGACCCTGTCCTTACAAAGTCTCGAGCGGTGCCGAATTCTGTCAGCTGCGAAAGCCGATCCGTCGGTGCGTGCCGTCACAAAAGGGCTTGTTGGCTGACCCGCCGCAGCGGCACAGCGCCGCGGCGGTCACTCGGTCAACCGTCCGGCCGGTACCGGCGCAAATTTCCAGATTGCCGATCACTTGCAATGGCCCATCCTGCTGCGGCTCGATCACCAGCGGCCCGTTGCGGACCGCAAGCGGCTGGGAGTCGCGCGTCGCCGGTTCTCCTGATGCGGTAAAGCCGATCGCGTTATGGCTGCCATCACAATACGGCTTGTTCTTGGATGCGCCACAGCGACACAGGGTCGCGCGGTAGCCGACGCGTTCGCCCGCCAGCACCATATCGGCGCGCACGCCGATCGGCCCGTTTTCACGCAGCTGCACGAGATTGACCGGGGGTGCCGCTTCTTCCGCGCCACCATCATGGCGACGATACTGAATCGCGCCCGATGGGCACATATGCGCCACCGTCACCAACCCCTCGGTGCTCGTCGCGTCGGGATCGATCCACGGCCCTTCGACATTCGCCTTGAACACCTGCGGCTGGCCAAGCACGCAGTGGCGCGCATGGATGCAGCGATCCCCAGCAAAGATCAGGTCGATGGCCTGGCCGGGGATGATTTCGGTGCCGTCCGCTGCGACTTCAGGCACCGGCGGGATTGATGCAGCCGCATCGGTCAGCGGTGCGGCACTGGTAATCGGCGGATCGGCGGGGCTCATCGCGGTCTCCGGTGCGGGCGGTGCGATCACCGCGATCGCGGCAAGGCGACCGGCGAGACGATTGAGATCGGCCCCGGTTTTAGCAGCTAGCTCGGTGATGTCGCTCTGCCCGGAGGCCAGCCCGATTGCCTTGTCTGCAATATCACGCAGCCGCTCGACCAGCACCGGCACGGCACCTGGCGTTACCGGCAATGCCGCCGCAGACCTGAGGGTGGCAAAGCTCAACCCCGCAGTGCAGCCGGGCTGGTCAGCATTAGCCGGCAGCGTCGTGAGCCGCTCGGCAACCGGCGTCAGGATCCGCATCAAGTCGACCGCGGCATTGACCAGTGAACGCTGTGCATGACCGTCGACGCCCGCATAGCTGAGCGCCAGACACCGCAAGCTGTGGTTGTAAATCGCATTGCCGATATCGAGCAGGCTCGCGGCAGGTTCCGCACTGATCCACACCTTGCCCTCGGGCAGCGGCGGGCGGCGCATGACGGGATTATGGGCAGCCTTGCGCGCCGGGCGGAAATCGGGCCGCGCGCCCAGCAGCGCCTGATACTCGGCGCGGATCGCGAGGAAACGCTGGAAATGCGATCCCGCCTCGTCCGGATCGGCGCCCTCGCCCTGCCGGACGATCGCCTCGATCGCTTCGCACGCTGTTTTCACGCAGCGCACCACCGTTACATTGGGCAGTGCCATCACGTCATGGCTGATTTGATGGGCGGCATCCCCCACGAACAGCGCGTCCTCGCCCATCTCGCTGGCGAGGTGGCGGATACCTTCCTCAATCGCCTGATACAGCTTGCCCACGGTCGCATAATCAAGCGTCGCCGACATGAGCCGATCAGGCGCGAGTGCGCGCGTATAGTTGCGTTCGGGCGCAAACCCTTCGCCATCGGCCATCTCGACGGCTTCAGGTCGCTCCAGATAAATGAAATGATCGAGTGTCTCGACATTGAACGGGGCGAGTTTCACCACCACGCCTGCCGGGTGATAGCCTGGCGCGATCGGGAAATTCTGCCGTCCGAAATGGGCGGGCGCGCCGAGTGCCGACAGGATGTTCGACACGATCGCGAGATGCGCCATCTCTTCGATTGCGACATCCATAATCTCGCCGCGCCAGCGCCGGATCGCGGCAAGCTCGGCCTCGGTCAGGTCTTCGTCCAGCGAGTCCTTCAGGCTGAACATCGCATAGAGATAACAGCACATCAGATTGTGCTCGATCTCCGCCGCTTCGAACAAAATGCCCCATAATTGCTCGCGCGATACCGGGATCGCGGACGTGGATGAGGTCATCTGATCGGCCATCGGCATTGGCTGCGCTTCCTTGGTACCGTGCGGTTAGCCGATCAGCTTTGGAGCCTCGGCCAACGCGACTCTGATCGTTAAATAGCTGATTTCACGCCCATCGGCCACCCGATCAAGGGGCAGGTTCTGGCGCTGGATCGGGACGCCTTACGGGCACTGGTGCTTCTTCCCAGCCGCCGCCCAGCGCCTTGAACAGGGTAATCTGCGCATCCGCGACCGCCGCATCGGACGCCGCCCGGGCCGCGCGCGTGTCAGCGCGTTCGCGTTCGGCTTCGATCAGTTGCAGGAAACTGTCGGCTCCGCTGTCGAATCTAAGCCGTGACAGTGCGGCCGCCTTGCTGCTCGCCTGTTCGGCCCGGACCAGCGCGGCATTGCGGTCAAGCGCGCCTGCATAGCGGGCCAGCGCCGTTTCGGCTTCGCGAAGCGCCGTCAGCACCGCGCCGTCGAACCGCGCCAGCGAAGCATCAGCACCTGCCCTAGCCTGCGCAATTTGGGCGCGCGCAGCTGACTGGTTGGGGAAATTCCATGAAATAAGCGGACCAAATGAATAGGTTGCCGATGTCGCCTTGAACAGCTGGCTGCCGCGCGTTGCGTTCAGCCCGATCGATCCCGCGAGCCGGATCGACGGATAAAGCGCCGATACGGCAACCCCGATCCGCGCAGTATCCGCCGCCAGCGTGCGTTCGGCTGCCCGGACGTCAGGGCGCCGCGCGAGTAACGCCGCGCCATCGCCGGTAGGAATGGTGGTCGTTACGCGCGGCGCGGCAGTGCAACGGCTCGCATCGGCATCAACTTCCGCTGGAGGACGCCCCGTCAGCGTCGCCAGCGCATAGAGCGCGGCGCGCTTTTCGGCATCGAGCAACGGCAATTGCGCCTGGGTCTGCGCGAGCAGCACGTCTGCGCGTTCCACGTCGCGGCGTGTGCCCCGCCCGGCGTCGAACAAGGTCTGGGTCAGCCCCAATGTCTTTTGCTGCAGATCGACCGTTTCCTGCGCAACGGCGGCCTGGGCTGCATTGCTGCACGCAGTTGCATAGGCGCGCGCGGTTTCTGCGGCGACGGAGACGCGGGCGGCGTCCAGCGTGGCGGCGGCAGCCTCGGCATCACCCCGCCCGGATTCAATCGCACGCGAAATGCCACCGAACAGATCGAGTTCATAGCTGGCATCGATCCCCAGATCGAACAGGTTGACGACAAAAGTCTGCGGCGCCGCGCCGCCGGCACCCCCGCCACCAAATGCGGCTGCGCTCGCACTGTTGAACTGGTTGCGCGTCACCTGCGCGCCCGGCGTGATCGTCGGCAATCGCTGGCCGCGCTGTTCCGCCAACACGGCGCGCGCGCGCTGCAGATTGGCGGCGGCCACACGGATATCGGTGTTGTGCGCCAGCGCCTCTGCCACCAACCGGTCGAGCACGGGATCGTCATACAGCCGCCACCAGTGTTCGGGCAGTGGCGATGCGGGTGCCCCGGCGGCAAGCGTCCGCGCGGTTTCGGCCAGCGGCCCCGAGGCACCGGGCGCCACCGATGGCCTTGAATAATCGGGCCCGACGACACAGCCGGACAGCCCAAGGACCGCGATTATCGGGACGATCAGCTGCTTCATGGCAGCACCTCCGCTACAGGCGCGCTGCCCGGGGCATCCTCGTCGGGCTTGCGGCCGCGTTTCAGCCACGCACCGGCGCGGTCACCCAGTTTCCTGCTGATGACGTAAAAGCTCGGCGTGAACAGCAACCCGAAGGTCGTCACCCCGATCATCCCGAAGAATACCGCTACACCCAGCGCGCGCCGCATTTCTGCACCGGGCCCCGATCCGGTCACCAGTGGCAGCGTGCCGAGAATGAACGCGATCGAGGTCATCAAAATCGGGCGCAGACGCTGCGCGGCGGCGTGCTTGGCGGCCTCGCGCAATTCCATGCCCGCATCCTCGTTCGCCTTGGCAAATTCGACGATCAGGATCGCGTTTTTCGCGGCAAGGCCGATCAGCACCACCAACCCGATCTGCGTCAGGATGTTATTGTCCATCCCCATCAGATTGACGCCAATAATCGCCGCCAACAGGCACATCGGCACGATCAGGATCACCGCAAAAGGCAGCACCAGACTTTCGTAATTGGCCGCGAGCAGCAGGAACACGAACAACACCGCGAGCCCGAACACCAACGTCCCTGTATTGCCCGCCTGCTGCTGCTGAAAGGCGAGCTCGGTCCATTCAAAGCTCATCCCCGCAGGCAATGTCTCCTTCGCAAGCCGTGCGAGCGTCGCCAGCGACTGCCCCGACGAATAGCCGGGTGCCGTATCACCCTGCAGTTCGGCGGCAGGGTAAAGATTATAGCGTACCACCCGGTATGGCCCGCTATCGTTCTTCAGCGTCATCACCGCATTCAGCGGCACCATTGCCCCCGATGCGGAACGGGTGCGCAGCTTGCCGACATCGGCAACATCATCACGGTACGGCGCATCAGCCTGTGCGGTAACGCGGTAGGTGCGGCCAAGGAAATTGAAATCGTTGATATAAGTCGAGCCGAGATAGGTGCCGAGCGTGCGGAACACATTCTGTACCGGCACGCCAAGCTGTTCGGCCCGCTCACGGTCGATATCGGCGGTCAGGCGCGGGGTGCGGACGTTGAAGGTGGTGAAGCCCCCCGCCAGCCCGGGCGTGGTATTTGCCCGCATCATCATCGCAAAGGCAGCGCCCTCCAGCGCGGCATAGCCCTGATTCTGGCGGTCCTCGATCAGCATTTTCCAGCCGCCACCGGTGCCGATACCCGCAACCGGCGGTGGCGGGATGACGAGCAGCAGCCCATCCGTAATCGGCCCGAACGCCTGACGCAGTTCGTTGGCGATTTCGTTGGCGTGCTTGCGTTCTTCGCTTGGCTTCAGCGACACGAACATCGCCGCAGCATTGGGTGCGGTGGAGAAGGTTGCGCCATCGAGCCCGGCAAAAGCCACGGTCGCATTGGTCGCCGGGTTCTTGAGCGCAATTTTCGCGGCGCGCTGGAGCACATCAGTGGTGCGCTGGAGCGACGCCCCCGGTGGTAACTGCGCGGCGACGATCAAATACCCTTGATCCTGCGCCGGAATGAACCCGGTCGGCGTCGCGGTGAAGCGCCAGCCGGTCAGCCCGATCAGCACGGCGTAGCAGACCAGCACCACGCCCAGCGACCGGATCGCCCGCGCCGTGAACCGGCCATACCGCTCGCTCAGCGAATCGAACGCACGGTTGAAGCCACGGGCAAAGCGCGTGGGATAACCGCGCCAGCCGGGCGCCGGTTCGCCCGGATGCTTCGGTTTCAGGATGATCGCCGCCAACGCAGGCGACAGCGTGAGCGACACGAAGGCGGAGATCGCTGTGGCCGACACAATCGTCAGCGCGAACTGTTTATAGAATTCCCCCGAAATGCCGGGAATGAAGCTGGTCGGAATGAACACCCCGCACAGCACCAGCGCGATCGCGATCAGCGCGCCGGAGACTTCGTCCATCGTCTCATGCGCCGCGGCTTTTGCGGAGAGGCCCTTTTCCTCCATCAATCGCTCGATATTTTCAACGACGACGATCGCGTCGTCGACGACGATGCCGATCGCCAGTACCATGCCGAACAGCGACAGATTGTTGATCGAGAAGCCGAACGCTGCGAGTACCGCGAGGCTGCCGATCAGCGACACCGGGATGGCAACAATCGGGATCAGCGCTGCCCGCCAGCTCTGCAGGAACAGCAGCACGACGATCGCGACCAGGATCAGCGCTTCGAACAGCGTGTCGTACACCGCCTCGATCGATGCCTCGATATATTCGGTCGGGTTGTACGGGATTCGATACGTCATCCCCGCCGGAAAGCTCTTGGCGGCTTCGGCAAGCTCCTCCTTCACTGCCTCGGCCGTGCTGAGCGCGTTCGATCCGGGCAGCTGCGTCACCGCGATCGCGGTAGTGGGATTCCCGCTGAGAAAGGCGTTGATGCCGTAATCCTGCGCGCCCAGCTCAATGCGCGCCACATCGCGCAGCCGCGTCATCCGGCCCTGGTCGTCTCGCTTGATGATGATCTCGCCAAACTGCTCGGGCGAGCTGAGCCGCCCCTGTGTCTGGATGCCCAGCTGGAACGCGGTGCCACCGCGATTGAACGGTGCCTGCCCGATCGATCCGACCGCGACCTGCGCATTCTGCGCCCGCACCGCGTTGGTGATTTCATCAACCGTCAAATTGCGCGATGAGGCAAGATCGGGGTCGATCCACACCCGCATATTGTAATCGCGCCCGCCAAAGCTGCGCGTACCGCCAACCCCGGGAATACGCGCCAGCCGGTCAACGATCTGAGTCGTCGCGTAGTTCGAAATATATTGCTGCGACAGCGACTTGTCGGGGGAGTAGAGCGTCGCCACGAGCAGAATGTCAGGCGAGTTCTTGCGCACCGTGACGCCGATCTGTCGAACCTCTTCGGGCAAGCGCGGTTCGGCGGAGGAGACGCGGTTCTGCACCAGCACCTGCGCCTGATCGACATCGGTGCCCTGTTTGAAGGTGACGGTGATCGCAATCGCGCCGTCGCCGGTGGACGACGAGGACATATAGATCATGTCCTCCACCCCGTTGATCGATTCCTCAAGCGGGGCAGAAACCGTCTCGGCCAGCGTTTCGGCGGTGGCCCCGGGATAGCTGGCGCTGACGACGACGGTCGGCGGCGCGATGTCAGGATATTGCGCGACGGGCAGCCCGGGATAGGCGACCGCGCCGAACACAATGATCAGGATCGACAGCACCGCTGCAAAGATCGGCCGGTCGATGAAGAAATGGGGGAAGCGCACGGGGTTATTGCCCCTGCGACGGCGCTTGGGCCTGGGCTTCGGCGGCGGGTGGTGCGCTGACCGGTGTCGAAACCGGTGCTTCGTTGGCGGCACGGGGCGCAATCTTCACCAGCGTCGCCTTGACCGGCATGCCCGGCTGCAAACGGGTAAGGCCATTGACGACGATCCGGTCGCTGGTCGAAATGCCTTCACGCACCACGCGCAACCCTTCCACCGGCGGGCCGGTCACCACCGGGCGCGGATTGACCTTGCCGTCCTTGCCGACGACGTACACCAGCTTGCGCGTTTGATCGGTGATGATCGCCTCATCAGGTACCAGCACCGCGCGGTAGGTGCCCGATCCCAGCAAGCGCGCGCGCCCGAACAGGCCGGGGGTTAGGAAACCATCGGGGTTCGGCACCACCGCATGCGCGCGGATTGTGCCCGAGTTAGCATCGATCGCATTATCGACAAACGCCATGCGACCCCGCCAGCGAAAGCCGCTTTCATCGGCCAGCTGAATCTCGACCGGATTGGGCGTATCGCGCGATGACCCGCGCGAACCGTCCTTATCCTGGCGCAAATATTTCAGGTAAAAGCTTTCCGCCCCGTCGAAGGTAAACCAGATCGGATCGGTCGACACCACGCGAGTCAGGACCGTCTGTCCTTCGGCGACCAGATTGCCGCGACTGACGCGCCGATCGGAAATCCGCCCTGAAATCGGTGAGCGGACGGTCGTGAACCCAAGGTTGAGCATCGCTGCACTCGCCGCAGCGCGCCCGGCCGCAACATCGGCAGCGGCCGTGCGGACCATCGCCTGCTTGGTTTCGAACTCTTCCTTCGAAATTGCCTGCGCTTCGAGCAGGGTCTTGGCGCGCGCCAGCTCCGTGCTGGCATTGGCAAGCGACGCCTGCGATCGCGCGACCTGCGCCTGCGCCTGCATCAGCGTGGCGCGATAGGGGCGCGGATCGATGGTGAATAAGGCTTGGCCCTTGCGGACGACCTGACCGTCGCGGAACAATACCGCGTCGATCGCACCGGAGACGCGTGGACGAATCTCAACGTCCTGAATGGCTTCGAATCGGCCGACATATTCGTCCCAGTCGACGATATCGCGCTGCAACGGGTTGGCGACCGACACTTGCGTGATCGGCGGACCCGCTGGCGGACCGCCGGACGAACACCCTGCCATGACCAGCATCGCCAGCGCCAATATGCTTCCAGCCGCTCGCCGATCACGAATGAATTTCATCTTGCCCGTCCCCAAGTCGCACCGCACGGCGCGCGCCCAACCGGTCCAGATCGCGAGCGATGCTGCACCTGCACACAAGCTTAACGTGCGGATGCGTCATCGTTATTGCAAGGGGTTCGCATTCGAATACGTAACGATCGAGCTTGGGAGCCCGCCTCGCACGGGAGAATCGATCCACCAACCGCAATTTTGGCTTGTGGCGTTGCTGCCCTATCGTGCGTAGGTTGGCTGATCGACTCTTCTCGCCAAAGGATCAGCGCCGTGCAGATCGACCGCCTTCCTCCCGTGCTTGCCACGCTCCAGCCCAGCAACCACCCCTATCTGAACGGCGCTTGGACCCCGCAGCATGAGGAAGTGACGGCCACCGCGCTCGACGTGATTGAAGGCGCGATCCCGCATGACATTGACGGCGTTTACCTGCGCAACACCGAAAATCAGCTCCACCAGCCGCTCGGTCGCTATCACCCCTTCGATGGCGACGGGATGATCCACCAAATCAGCTTTTCGAACGGCACCGCGCGCTATCGCAACCGCTGGGTGCGGACGCGCGGTTTTCACGCCGAACAGGAAGCGGGCGGTTCCTTATGGGGCGGGCTGATGGACCGTACGGGTACCTCAAAACGCCCCGGTTTCGGCGCGCATGGCAGCCTGAAGGATTCATCGAGCACCGACATCATCGTGCATGCCGGCAAGGCGATCTCCACCTTCTACCAGTGCGGCGAAGGCTATCTACTCGATCCCGAAACGCTCGAGCCTTTGGGGGTTGCGCCCTGGGTGCCGCTCGACGGGATTTCGGCGCATCCCAAGGTCGATGATCGCACCGGCGAACTGATGTTCTTCAACTATTCGAAGCATGCGCCGTTTATGCATTACGGCGTGGTCGATCGCGACGGCAAGCTGGTCCATTACATCCCCGTGCCGCTGCCCGGCCCGCGCCTACCGCATGACATGATCTTCAGCGAGCATTGGTCGATCGTCAACGATCTGCCGATGTTCTGGGATCAGGAATTGCTGAAACGCGACATCCACGCTGCGCGGATGCACGACGGTTTGCCGAGCCGTTTCGCGCTGATCCCGCGCCACGGCCAGCCCGAAGACATTCGCTGGTTCGAAGCAACGCCGACTTACATCCTCCATTTCCTCAATGCGTATGAAGAGGGCGACGAGGTGGTGATGGACGCCTATTTTCAGGATAATCCCCAACCCGCCCCGCTGCCGAACGAGGACGGCTATGGCCATATGATGGCCTATGTCGACGAACACAGTTTTCAGCCCAAGCTCCACCGCTGGCGCTTCAATCTCGCCGATGGCACGACCCGCGAGGAGCGGCTTGATGACCGGGTACTCGAATTCGGGATGATCGATCAGCGCGTCGCGGGGCGCAAACACCGCTATGTCTATTCGACGACGACCAAGCCCGGCTGGTTCCTGTTCAACGGCTTCGTGAAGCATGATCTCGATACCGGCCAAAGCTGGTCGCTGATGCTCGAGGAAGGCCGCTATGCCAGCGAAGCGCCGTTCGCGCCGCGGATCGGCAGCACGGCCGAGGATGATGGCTATCTCGTCAGCTTCATCATTGATGAAAATCGCGGGACCAGCGAGTGCGTGCTGATCGATGCCCGCGATATCGAAGCCGGGCCGGTGTGCCGCATTGCCCTGCCCCACAAGATTTCCAGCGGGACCCATAGCTGGTGGGCGGACCGGGCGACGCTGCGCGCTTAAGGTAGTCGCATATCGACTGCCCCATTTCGGGCATCCCGCGCGGCGGGGCAGGCCAAGCGGGCTCGAATAGCGACCTGTTATCAACCTTTGGCGCGCAATCTGGCCACAGGGAGCGATGCGATGACCTATGAACGGCTGATGGAAGAACATGATCGAATTGATCGGCTGCTCAGCCGGCTAATCGATGTGATCGACCGAACGACCGAAGATGCTGTTGCCGCGACGCTGATCCTCAGCGATCTGTCAGTGGAATTGCGGCTGCACCTGGCCCATGAAGACAGTCTGATGTACCGACCAATGGTGGCCGCGCAGCAGCCTGGTTTTGCGAAGGCGGCGGATGCGTTCTGCCAGCAGTTCGATGCGCTTCGCTGCGATTGGGATCGGTATCTTGTGGAATGGACGACCGGTATCATCCGTACCGACTGGGCCGGATTTCGGGCAAGCACGATAGACATGGTTGATCGCCTGCGGGCCCGCGTCCGCGCAGAGAATGAACTGCTTTACGCCGCCGCATTACAAGCGGGTGCGATCAAGTTACGTGAGCCCGTGGCGGCCTGAAAATCGGGTCAACCGCCGGCGTGGTTACCCTGCCTGCCGTTACGCCTTGGCCTGTGCCAGAATCGGTAACTGCCGCACACGCTTGCCGGTCGCCGCGAACAGCGCGTTGGCGAGCGCGGGCGCAGCAGGGGGAAGACCGGGTTCGCCCAGACCGCCCATTTCGTGCCCGCTATTGATGAAATAGACATCGACGGCAGGGGCATCTGCCAGCTTGAGAACCGGATAATCGTTGAAGTTGCTTTGTTGCACCGCGCCCTTTTCGAGCGTGATCGCCTCACCGATTGCGGTCGACAGGCCCATCACGATGCCGCCCATCACCTGCGCCTCGGCATTACGCGGGTTGACCACGGTGCCGCAGTCAACAACCGCCGTTACCTTCAGTACCTTTGGCGTGCCGTCTTCCTTCAGCGTCGCCTCGGTCACATGCGCGGCGATGGTGTTGAACGATTCGACCATCGCAATGCCCCGCCCCACCCCGGCGGGCAGCGCTGTGCCCCAGCCGCTGCGCTTGGCGACGGCCTCCAGCACCGCCAGATGCCGCGATCCCGGCTTCAGATGACGCTTGCGGAATTCGAACGGATCGACGCCCGCGGCATGGGCGAGCTCATCCATGAAACTTTCCGTGTAAAAACCGTGCTGCGTCGCGTTGACCGATCGCCACGCACCGACCGTCTGGTTCGACACCTGCTTGAAATGACGGCGGGTGGCGGCGGGCATCTGGTAGAAAAACGGCACTTCCTTCAACCCGTCCTCGGGCTGGGCGAAATCATATTGAAGCGCGGCAACCTTGCCATCCTTGCCGATCGCCGCCTTCACGCTGGCCGAACTTTGCGGGCGGTATGCACCCTGCGCGACTTCTTCTTCGCGCGTCCAGATCAGCTTGACCGGATAAGGCACCTGCATCGCCACGCGCGCGACCTGGTCGACGATTTCCATATACATCGGCAAGCGGCGGCCAAAGCTGCCCCCGATCAGCATCGGGTGGAACGTCACCTTGTCCGCGGAGAGCCCTGCGGCGGTCGCGGCACCCATTTTCGATGCCAGCGGATCCTGCATTCCGCCCCACACATCGAGCTTGCCGTCCTTGTGGTGCGCCGTCAGCGCGAACGGCTCCATCATTGCGTGGTGCAGGAAGGGCAGCCGGTAATCGGCTTCCACCATCTTCACGCCGATCGCCTTGAACCCGGCATCGACGTCACCGTCACCGGCACTGCCGTCGGGCTTGTTCGCGGCGCGCAGCTTGTCCTGCTCGGCAAAGATCGATGCCGTGGAAATGCTGCCATTGCCGCCATCGCTGAATTTGGGTGACAGCGCGCGCAGGCCCTTCACCGCTTGCCAATAGCCCTTGGCAACCACCACCACAGCAGCGTCGAGCTTGATCACCTTTTCAACACCCGCAATCGCCATCGCGGGCGCCGGATCGACCGAGACGAGCTTTCCGCCGCGCACCGGGGCGGCCATCACGGTCGCAACCCGCATGTCGGGCAGGCTGAAATCCATGCCATATTGCGCCGTGCCATCGACCTTGGCCGGCAGATCGAGACGGGGCACCGATTTGCCGATATAGCGATAATCCTTCGCCTCGCGCAGTTTTGGCGCACTGTCGAGCGAGCGGGTGGCGGCATCTGCTGCAAGCTCGCCGTATCGAAGCGTTCGACCCGATTTGGCGTGGATGACCTTGCCGTCTGCGGTCGTCAATTCCGCGGCGGGCACACCGAGTTTACCGGCCGCCGTATCGATCAACGCCGTGCGGGTTGCCGCACCGATGACGCGGACGCTTTTCTGCCCGGTAAAGCGAAGGGCCGATGATCCGCCCGTGATCTGCAGGTTCATCGACCGCGCGACCATCGACAGCAAAGACGCGGGCAGCGACCCGACGATACCGGGCGCCCCTGTCATTTCGGCGAGAAAGCCCTTGCCCAATGCGACATTGGCAAAGGGCGATTCGGCGGGCGCCGATACCACTTGTATTTTCGCCCAATCGGCATCGAGCTCTTCGGCGAGCATTTGCGCCAGGCCGGTATTCGATCCCTGACCGATATCGGTATGCGGCGAAAACAGGGTGACCGTATCGTCGGCAGCAATCCGCAGCCAGGTCGCGAAATTATGCCCGTCCTTGCCGTTGGTCAGCGCAGCCGCCGCCGAGCGCGCCGATCCATCGGCCCATTTGATCGCAAAGATGCCGCCGCCGACAACGGCTGCGCCACCGATAAGGAAAGTCCTGCGGATCATGCCCATCTGCTTGCTCCTCAGGCCTGGCTGGCGACGGCGTGGATCGCCGCGCGGATACGGGGATAGGTGCCGCAGCGACAGATATTGGTCATTGCCGCGTCGATCTGATCATCGCTGGGGTTTGGGCTGTCAGCCAGCAGCGCGGCGGCCGCCATCAACTGGCCCGACTGACAGTAACCGCATTGCGGCACCTGATGCTCGATCCACGCTGCCTGCAATTTGTGGAGCGTACCATCGGCCCCGCCGAGCCCCTCGATCGTCGTGATCGACTTGCCGGCGATTTCGCTGACAAGCACGCTGCACGAACGTGCCACTTCGCCATCGATATGCACGCTGCAAGCACCACAGGCGGCGATGCCGCAGCCGAACTTGGTGCCGGTCATTTTCAGCTCTTCGCGGATCACCCACAGCAACGGCGTGTCCGGTTCGGCGGTGATCGACACAGGTTTGCCGTTGACCGTTGCTGTGATTGCCATGCTGCGCTCCCCGCCCAGAAATCAATATGGGTTGCGTATAGCAACGAATTTCGCCGCGTGCCAGAGCACTCGCCGATCAGTGCCGCTTAACCAGCCTTTGGAAACCGTGGCAGGAAGCCGCTCGTCCTTCGGACATAGTCCCCATATCCCGGCTTCTTGCGCTTCAGCCGCCCCTCGATCGTCGGCACGCCAGACCATTTCATAAGCGTCCAGGTCAGCAGTATCGGCCCCGGCAGCGCCCACAGACCGGTCATGCTGCCCGATCGACGATGAAGCTGACCGTGGTGGTGGTCGAGCCACCGATATTCAACGTTTGCACGCGGCGCGCATCCTCGACCTGATAGTCGCCCGCCCTACCCGTCACCTGCTTGAACCCGTCCAACAGCATGCGCACGCCAGTCGCCCCGACCGGATGGCCCAGCCCGATCAACCCGCCCGACGGATTGACCGGCAGCGCCCCGCCCATCTCGATCGTCCCGTCCTCGATCGCCTGCCAGCTTTTGCCGGGCGGTGTGATGCCGAGATGGTCGATCTCCATATATTCGCTCGACGTGAAGCAATCATGCGTTTCGATGGCGTCGATCGCGTCGATCGCGTCGATCGTGGCTATCCCTGCACGGGCGCGCGCATCCATTACCGCGCGGTGAACCTGCGGAAAGACATAGGGCTGTTCAGCGCTATCGGCGATCTTGCGGGCATAGCTGATGGGGGCCGATCGGTGCCCCCAGCCGCTGATCCGCGCCAGACTTTCAATCGGTATGCCACGCTTCGCCGCATAAGCGGCGGCTCGCGCCGGCGACGCGAGAAAAACCACCGCGCTGCCATCAGTCACCTGCCCGCAATCCATTTTGCGCATACGCCCTTCAACCACTGGGTTGGCCTCATCATCCTCGGTGAAGCACTCGGGCGTGAAAGCGTAGCCACGCGTCTGGGCATTGGGGTTGCGCTTCGCATTGGCGAAGTTGATTTCGGCGATGCGGCGCAGATGGGCGGGGTTCAGACCGTGGCGGCGATCATATTCTTCAGCCAGATCCGAAAAAGCGCGCGGCCAGACGAAATCGGCATCGCCGAATTCGTGCCCGGCCCATGCCGCGCTGCCCAAATGCTGCGCAGCAATCTTGCCCGGCACATTGCGCATCTGCTCGATGCCCACGACGCAAGCCAGATCATATCGACCCGCCTCTATTTCCGCCGTCGCTGCCAGAATGGCGACGCTGCCCGATGCGCAAGCCGCTTCGTGCCGCGCGCTCGGCATGCCGTTGAACGCCGGGTCGACCAGCCCGAAAAAGCCGCCGAGCAGCCCTTGGCCTGCAAACAGTTCTGCGGTGAAATTGCCGACATGCCCGGTATCGATCTCATCCGCATCAAGGCGCGTCGCCGCCAGCCCCGCCTGCACGGAATCGACAAAGGCATCGGCGAGATCCAGGCCCTGACGGCGCCAGTTGGCCGCAAAGTCGCTTTGCCAGCCACCGAGTATATAGACCATGTGCGTCCCACCCCTTGGCAACCTTGTCGCAACCCGGAAGGGATTTGGCAATTCGCTTGGCGGAGACGGAGGGATTCGAACCCTCGGTACCAGTAAACCCGGTACGGCGGTTTAGCAAACCGCTGGTTTCAGCCACTCACCCACGTCTCCAGCTGGCGGCAAGCGGCGGCTATAGAACGGCACGGGCTGCGGTTCAACCGTACACTTACAACGTGGTCACAATGCGTTCGGGCGTGAAACCGACTCGTGTCACCGCCTGTTCATTGCAGGGACATCGTCGTCGTCGTTATGCTGTGCGCGATCTGCAAGCAAAAGGCGTTGAACATGCGGAGATTGACGGGGTGGCTGAGTGTGTTGTCGGCGATTGGCCTGATGATGGCTACGCCGGTTGGCGCGCAGGTCCGGACGGTGGACCCCAATCGCGCGATCAACAGCGATCAATCAACCCCAGCCCGGCCGCCTTCCCAAGATCGGACGTTACAAGATTCCGATCGAGACGCGGCGCCAGTCGACGATAGCGCTCAGCGTGTTCCCGGCGAGCCAGACGCCGCGACCGATCGGGTAGCGACTGATCCGACCACAAACCCAGCCGAGACAACGACCGTCACCGCCAACACCTACCGACGGAACGACTTGTTCAGTGCGGGAGAGCGCGTGTTTGGCAAAGGTGCAGAGGGCCTCGGCGGCATCCTCGAGCGGATCCTGAAGGAGCAGGGTGAACCTAACGCATATATCGCTGGACGGGAGGCATCGGGTGCTGTGGTCGTCGGATTGCGCTATGGATCGGGCATCCTTTCACACCGTATCGAGGGCGACCGGCCGGTTTTCTGGACGGGGCCATCGATCGGGTTCGATCTTGGCGGCAACGCATCAAAAGTGTTCGTGCTGGTGTATAACCTCTATGACACCGAAGATATTTATCGGCGGTTCCCGGAGGGCGAGGGCCATCTGTATTTTGTGGGTGGGTTCTCGGCCACCTATTTACGGCGCGGGAACATCGTACTGATCCCCATTCGCCTTGGCGTGGGCGTGCGCGCAGGGGTGAATGTCGGCTACATGAAATTCCGTAAAAAGCAGCGTTGGTTGCCTTTTTGAAGGCAAATGGGGGACAGGTTGCAGCGTTCTTGGCTGACGACCAGATAATCGCCTAAACACCACAGCCTCTTGCTTTTTGGCGTTTGAGGGCCACGTCTAAAACATGAGTGACCCCGCAAGTGCCACCACGCTCCCCGATCGCGCGCTACTTCGCCTGAGCGGAGAGAATGTCGCCGAATTCCTTCAGGGATTGGTAACGCAGGATGTTTCGGCGCTGGCCAATGGCCCGCTATGGACCGGCCTGCTGACTCCGCAGGGTAAGGCGCTGTTCGATTTCATTCTTTGGCCAGACGGCGATGCAATACTGATCGATGTCGAGGCTTCACAACGCGCCGCACTAGCTAAACGGCTAGCCCTCTATCGACTCCGACGATCAATCGCGATCGATCCCGTCGAGGGGGCGGTCCATTGGTCGTTATCAACTGGTCAAGGCGTGCCTGATCCTCGTTTGTCGGCTCTCGGCTATCGCTGGCTGGGGCCGGCGGGTGATGTTACCGACGCGTGGACCGCGCACCGGTTATCGCTCGGGGTGACCGAGGGCATCGCCGAACTCGGCGATGGCGAGACGCTGTGGCTGGAGTGCAATGCCCACGAACTTGGCGGGGTCAGCTTTACCAAAGGCTGTTATATCGGTCAGGAGAACACGGCCCGGATGCATCACCGATCAAAGGTGAACCGTCGTTTGATGGTCGTGCCCGACGGGGAACCGTGCGACCGCACGCGCGCTCGCTATCCGTCGTTAGGGATAATGGTCGAGCTTCGAAGGGTCGACAATCTTGGCAATGCCCATGTCCCGACCTGGTTAGCATCAGCCTTGGCAGCGGAAAGAGAAGCTTCAGATTGAGCGCTGACACCGCGCGATCAATTGCGCTGCGGGGTCAATTCGCAATGAATAACACGGACCACAATGTGACGATACTTATCCTAAGCGATCTGAGCGTTCATCGATAGCACGAATAGGCGCGAGCGTTTTCGGTAGCATCGCAAAACTCAGGTCTAAGTGCAGATACGCCGGCGCCCTATCGCCGCCACGAAGCGGACTGAACGAAGGACGCAAAAAAGGGAGGCCAACTTGCGTCGGCCTCCCCAATTTTGTCAAAACGAGCTGGGCTTAGTTGCCCGAGCCAGGACCGTACGTAACTTCCACGCGACGGTTCTGCAGTTCGCGAACGCCATCGGCGGTCTCGACGAGCGGACGGCCTTCACCGAACGCCTGGGTCGTGATCACACCCTCTGGGATCGAACGCGATGCCATGTAACCCTTCACTGCGTCGGCACGACGCTGCGAGAGGCCCACGTTGTACGTCGGCGTACCCGAACGGTCAGCGTGACCGGCAAGCATCACCTGCGCATTGCCGCAATTCTGATAGGCCGTGATGGCGTTATCGAGAATGCCTGCTGCTTCCGGCGTGATGTTCGACTTGTCCCATTCGAAGAAAACGATGAACGGACCAGGCGAGCAAACCACTTCAACCGGCGGCGGTGGCGGCGGTGGGGGTGGCGGCGGTGGTGGCGGTGGGGGTGGTGGGGGTGGCGGCGGAGCAGCCGGCTCACCAAAGTTATACGTCAGACCAGCAAGAAGGCTGTGCGAACGGAACGTGCCTTCATAGTTGCGACCGCTCACGTCAACGAAACGTGCGTTCGGTGCCGTGAAGAAGCGATACTTGAGCGACGCATCAATACGCTTGCTGACAGGAACGCGGACACCCGCGAGACCCTGATAAGAAAACACCGTGTCCGAATCGTTCAGCGTGTCGCCGTTCGAATTGAATCGAAGTGCCGTCTTGACGCGAGCAATGCCGACACCGCCGCCGATGAAGCCCTGGAGGCCATCATCATCGCCGAAATCGAGCAAGCCGTTCAGCATGAAGCTGAGCGCGGAATTGCTGCCACCAACGTTCCCGTAAATGCCAGCTGGCGTGGTTGCCAGCGTGCCATTGTCACGGAAAAACGGCGTTGCGACGGTCGAGCTCAGCGAATCAGGCGCTGCGCGGCGATAGCCGACTTCTGCTTCGACCCGGAACGCACCGAAATCGTAACCGATATTGCCGTCAACGTCATAGCCATAATAGCTATCGACGTTCGAGGCGTTGCGAGTGGTACCAATGTCGAACTTAATATCTTGGACCAACATCCCGCCACCTTCGAGGCCGACGTACCACGAGTTATCGCGGGCCATGGCAGGTGTGGCGAGTGCGGTGGAGGCAAGTGCCAATGTAACGGCGAGCTTCCGCATCATAATCCCCTTTCTTGAGTGTCACTACGGACAGCCCCAATTCCCTACTCAAAGCTTGGTTCCCACGCAAGCGCGCAAATGCTCGGGACTGTGGCGAAAAGGCCACAAAACCCCGAAGATCTCGGTGTCAGGCGATCAGGCCATGCGCAGTCAGTGCACTCAGAATGAGGGCCAAAGCAGCACGTGCTTCGACGTCGATCGTAGCGCCGCCAACGGGATCAGCAATGCCCGGTTGCCGCGCACCCACGACTTGGACGCCCCCAATCATTAATCGCGCCACCTGCGTATCGCCTACCACCCATGAATCGTCGACAAACCGCGCTTCAAGGGCGTCGCTAAGGCTCCACACCGTCATGCCGTCAATGGGCGGCACGAAGCGCCAGCCGCCAGCCGTCCAGCCCGCTAGCCGGTGGGCAACTCCCGCCCAAGCGCCCGTTGGCGCTGCCCCCACAACCCAGCATGTGCCGGGCGTCGGGTTGGCGGGCGGCGCGTTCAGCCCAATGGCCTCAACCGTGGCGTGCAGGGTCAGATCAATGAGCGCCAATGCTTCATTATGATACAGCTCTTTTTGAGCCTGTCCGGGTTGCAGCATCGGCAACCCGAGTCGAGCGGTCTGATCGTCACTCATCACATTCTCCTCATTGGCTAGGACAACGTTAGGATCGAGGCTCGCGAATCGCCGTTTGCTCCACGTTGGCGAACGCTGATCACCACCGGGGATGCCGCAGCTGGAATCGTCACCGCGATGGTCGGATGGGTCGTTCCGAGCCGTTCAACAGGCGCACCTGGCACGGCAACATCGATCGCGTAATGCTCGCCTTCCTCGGCAACCGGCGAATCCACGCCATCGATCCAGCGCCAGCCAGCACGGCTTCGACGGACCCAGTCAATTATCAACATATTCCCATCGTGCCGGGCGCGCAGATGGACGGGCGATGGCGGCCGCACCGATACACCGCTTGGCATGATATCGGCCGTTACCGGGCCATCGAGATCTCCCACACCCGACGCCATCAGGCGCACCGGTGATCCGATCATGCTCAGTGGGATGTCGATCGCCTTCACATCGTCCGGATCAATGACGACGAACCGGGCGCCAATCTGCTGGGTGCCCGCCGCAGCTTCGGTGCCGCGCCTGCCCCGAAGCAATCGCCGGAGCCGCCACCGCGTCGGCCCGATCTGCTCGGCCAGGCCGTACTGAATCAACTCATCGCCGAGCAGCGCCAGATTGGCTCCCGAATCCAGCGCCGTATCGTCCGCACCGACAAGCGTCATCTCGGCATGCGCCAGCTCGATCTCGATCACCGTCGAAAGATCACGCAGCGTCGCGGGCGCTGCCGGCACGGGCGTTGCCAGCGCGCCGATCGTCGCCGGTGCCGACGTACTGCCCGCGGACGACCAGCGCGCACCACCATCCGTGCTCAGCAGCAATGCCGCGCGCCGCCACCCAGGCTCGACCCCCGCAGCGGCAACCAACAGGCGCGGCGTATCGATCACATTGTCACCCAGTGCAGGCAGTTCAGCCACATGCAGGATGGTCGGACCATGTTCGGAATCAACGCTACTGCGCACGCGCCCGGAACTTGCGGCAACCGTTGCAACGGCGGCATCATCAACTCGAACCAGCTCGAGCATCACCACCATGGCTTCCAGCGAAACCCGCGCCACTCGCCAACGCCCGACGGCGTTGTTGATCGTCACGATATCACCCGGCACGATCCGCATCGCCCGCCAATCGAGCGTTATCTCGCGTCGTTCACGCCCCGCTTCGGCCCGGGCCAGCGCGGCGATCGCGATTGCCTTTGCTGCCGCGCCGTCCATCGCTGCCGGCAATTCGATTTGCTCGGAACGCCCGCCCGCACCCGGTCGGCGCGCGCGCTGCAAGCTCGTCTGGTAATCGCGCGCCGGATCATAGTGCGATATCGCCAGGGTTAGCGGTACCGTGCCGATGGCCGCGACCGCGCGCTGACGCCGCCGTCCCCGTGTGCCGATCGCCGCAGCCCCGTGATCGGTGACGATCTGCCCCGTCGCGCTGTTCGCGTCGCGCATCACCAGACGGTCGCCCTGCGGCGAAAACCAGCCGCCGCTTGCAATCGACAGTGTCTCGAGTACGCCGCGTGCACTGTCGCCATAAGCGGAGAAACCCGTCATCGGCATCGTTACGGCGCTGCCATCGACGCGCCCCTCGCTAATCGCCTCGGCGATCACGCCGAGCGGCACCGGTCCGGGATCGGCAAAGACCTCGAACGTCAGGGAAGGAATGCGATTGCCGTAATCGGCGAGTTGCAGCATCTCGAAAACGGCATAGGCATAGCCGCGGTGTGCAGGCACCTGCCCCATCCCTTCAGCTGCAACGATCACCGGGTCTGGCGCTTGGTCTGCCCCGCCAAGGTGCACGCGAAACCCTGTGCTCGCTTTCAGGTCGCCGCCCGCGCCGCGCAGCAACTTGCCGTCCGCCCAGATACGCCCAATGCCCGTAATCGGCCGGGCCGACAGCAACACTGCAAACGATGCCGCATAGCTGAAATTGGTGACGCTGGGTTGGCCTTTCCCGCTGCTGCTCTTGGTTTTCGATTCGATGAGATCGGTCGACCAGATGACCGTGCCCGCCACGCGCATCGCTCCGAACAGCAGGGGAATCGGCGTGCCATAGGACGATGTCTGCACTGCCAATTCGGTCAGTCGCGGGCCTTGCCTTCCCTTGGGCTTGAACAGCACCGCACGATCGATCGTCTGGCCCGCCAGCGCGCCGATCGCCGCACCGATCGGCCCGCCGAGCACACCGCCGACCGCCGTCAAAATCAACGATGCCATGCGCTATTCCTTCGCTGTTGCAAGCCGCCACCGCCCGATCACGGGCCAGGGCGGGGGGCCAGGGCGCTCCACGACCCGGCGCAGCTGCGCATCGGCGTGGATGATGCTGCCCGACAAATGATCGCTGCCCAACCCGCCATCGATGCCCAGATGAAGCTGGCCCGGCCCTGCCCGACACAGCAGCACATCGCCGGCCTCGGGCTCGGTTGCCGGCGCCAACCCGGCGGCCACGATCATTGCCGCGACAGCATCGGCATCGCCACTGCGCAGCGCATAGCCATCAGGCACGATTGCCGTAGCCCCACCTGCGCGCAGCGCCACCGCGACCAGCCCCACACAGTCCAACCCGAAGGCGGGATCGCGGCCGTGGAGGCGGAACCGCGTGCCGATGGCGCTGCGGGCAGCCGCCACGATTGCTGCACTCATGCGCCGGGGTAGCGCGTCAACAGATCGATCCCCGGCAGATAGGGCTCACCGCGAAAATTGGCCGCGTTTCCGAACCGCGCTGCACAGGTTGCAAGGCTCTTGTCGCACCCCTCGATCAATTCGATGGGCGTCCCCGGCGTCACCGCAAACACCGGCGGCGAACGCAGGGTGACGGTGTTGTCTTCGGAAGCCATGATCGCACTTGTCAGTCCCCCATTTGCCCCGCCGATCCAGCGCAGCAAGCCGAGCGCATAAGCGCCCGACACCGGCTCTGCCGCATCCAGCGTCAACCGCGCCCCATCGATCGCGGTCATCCGCACGATCTGTCGCCGACCGGCCATCGGGACCCGGCATCGTTTGTCGCCAAGCTCGGCGCGACATTCGGGCGATGTTTCCTCAACCACCGCCTGCTCCAGTTCGGCGCCCACGCCGCGCAGCTCGGCCGCAAATCCTGTATCGCGTGTTTCGACGGCACCGATCGTCCCCTGGCCCAGATCGACCCGCCCCTCGTTCCCGGTCCAGTCGACCGCAAAGATCGTCACCCGCGCCCCATCCCACCGGCCGGCGAGCAGGTCGTCCTCGGTAATCGCCGCACTCGACAGCGCACCTCTCACGTCCATCGTGTCGGCCTCAAGCGTATCGGTGCGGGTGATTGCGGACGGCGTCATCCCTGGCGCGGCGCGGTGGCGCAGCCCATCGATCACCAGATCATGATCGTGATCGGTCAGCCCAATCGCGATGCCGTCGCGTCGCTCGATCCGCCAGCACAGGGCGATCGTGGTCAGGTCGCCCGCCACAAAGTCGCTCATTCAACCCTCACGAATTTCGATGAGTGCGACGCTGGGCGCGGCGCCTGCCAGAAAAGTCGCGCGGTTGACGCTCAGACTATCCTCGGCAAAGCGCACTGGTACATCGAACGCAAAGCCTGCGGTCACCGCGATCCCGACTGCAGGCGCGAGATCGAGCACCACCCAGCCGCCCTCCTCAAGGGTGAACGCACTCGTTTCGGCCCCGCCAACTGCCACGCGGACGCTGCCCGCCACCGGCCTCGTGATCCGCCGGATGCTTTCATCATACACCTTGGTCAGCGCAAAGCGGCTGGTGATGCCGTCGCCGGTACCGATGCGGACATCGCCAGCAGCGGGCGCACCCGATCCGGACTGGAAGTCGAACGGATCGCGCAACCGAAAACCGCGCGCCGGCCCCATCCGCCCCCGAAAAAACGCGAGCAGGGCGGCAATGTCCGCTTCGGACCGAATTCCGGGGCCAACGTCATACCGTGTCCGGGCGCTGCTCCAGCTCGCGTTGCGCACTTCATTACCGCCCGCACTCGTCACGATTGCAGTCGAGAATTCAGGCGTCACTTCAGCGTCGCGGCCAAGCGCCAGCGGAAACAGCACATCGTCGAACGGCTCCACGCTCGCTTCTCCCTCATCGAAATGAACAAATCCGTCGCGCAGCACCTGTGTCAGCGCCCAGATGAACACCTGAGCCGTTCCCCGCCCGCGTGCTGCCATGGCCGCGGCATCGATCGGCTGCCAAGCCGTCGCGTCCTCGGGCCGCAAGACGAACCCTGCCAGATAATGCTGCTCGTCAATGGGATAGCTGAGACGCGCCGTCGCCAGCGCCAGCGCGCGATCGGTCGCAGCGGTGTTGCCCGTCGCCGCCCAGTCATAATCCTCCAGCTGGAGCACATCGAAAGCCGGTTTGGCCCAGCCGAGCGGCAAGTTCATCCGCTGCACATCGGGCGCGGCGGCATCAAGGATGCTCGGCAGATACGCGAGCAAATGGGTCACGCATCCCGGTGCCACCGCCTTCACCGCATTCACCAGCGCCGCGGTCGACGCCGCCAGCATCGCCCCTGCCTGATCGAACAGCGCGGTTTCCGCCGCCGACTTCGGCCCGCGCACATCGGTAATCACCGGCGGATTGCCGCCAAAGGTAGCCCGCGCCGCATCGTCATACAGGCACGGGCGGCCATCGGGCATCACCCACCACCACGGCTCACCCACCTGAAATTTGGGCGTAAGCCCTGCCGCCAGTGCGATCGCGATGAAGGCCTGGCCAATCTGGTGCAGATACCCCATCGCGCCGGGGTGGGCGGGGGATAGCAACGTCGATGGCGGCACCCAGCCCGTCAGCGCAGGCGCGCCATCTGCAGTGCGCTGTTTCCAGTCGCCCCAGCAATGCGCGTCGAACAATTCGTAACTGAGCGACCAGATGATGCCAAAGCCGAGCGCCCGCGCACGTTCGGCAAAATCGCGGTGCCACGCCGCGGTCGCCACGTTCAACGCTCCCCCAGCCAGGCTGGCGTACAATCCGCCCGAATTCGCCTCGAGCCGGAAATAATGGCTCATCCCGACATAGTGGATGATGTCCCCGCGATAGCCGAGCTGCAGCGCTGCCCGCAGCAATCGCGCCGGGGTGATGTTGTAACTGTCGTCATAGCCGCTCGCGATGCAGAGCCCATGTTCCGGCACGATCACATCGCCGATGGCGAGCACCGCGCCCGATCCGTCACACACCATGTCGCTCAGGATGGCCTGCACCTCTGCCGGCACCGCCAACATGCCATCAAGCCCGGTATAACCGCCTGGAACAACCGAAATGAAAAGCCGGTCGATATCCCCCGCCCAAACCGGATCGGCCTCTTCGGGCAACAGGAAGCCACCCGCCAGCCGATCGAAATCGATCGTAATCTCGGCATCTTCGGGCGTGCCGGTAGCATAATTCCACAGCCGGACATACCAACTCCGCGGATTACCGGCGGCGTCACGCCCCTCAATCGTCAACGTCGGGCCGTTGACGGCGTCGAGCGGCATCACCCCGGCTGATTGCCAGCGAAACCGAAGACGGCACCCGCGGTAATCGCGCGCCGTTTCATAGCGCAGCAGCGGATGATCGATCACATCGGCGCTGTCCCAGATCAATCCCGCCAGATCGTCGGTGCGGTAGAACACGGCGTCCACCCGCATCGCATCAGGTGCGGTCGTGATCACGCTTGCCATCATCGGGCGCGGAAAATTGACCGTCCAGAAACGCGGATCGAAGCGCGAAACGACGCCTTCTTCCTGCACCGTCCGCTCAGTCGCGAGCCAATAGCCCATCAGCTTTCTGCCCCCTCAATCGCGGCACGCACGGCGCGGGCGACCTGTCGGCTCGATCGCGCAAGCGCCTGCGGGGCATCGCCGCCGCCTGCCTGGCCGGCATTGATCGTGATCGCGATCCGCACGTCGCGGCCACCGCCGCCAGGCGCACCGGCATCGATCCGCCCGCTGCTGGTCGGCACAAACAGTTCGGGGCCACGCTCGCCAACCATATAGGCCCGCCCCGGCGACACCGGACCGCCGGTGGCGCGGCCCGGCGCGCCGATCAAGCCGGTGATCACACCGGTTAAGCCACCGCGCGCACCACCGAAGATCGCATTCAACCCGCCCTTGATCGCCGCCGACGCAATTTCGCTAAGAACTGACAGCGCGATATTTTTTAGTTCTTCGAACCCCAATTTGCCGGTCCGCAGTGCTTTCAACAGCGCATTCTCGATGCCGCGTCCGGCCGTTTCCGCGCCGCGCCCCAGCACATCGCCCATCTTCACCCCGACCTTGTCGACTTCTTCGACAAGATCGCGCGTGTCGGCGCGGATGCGCACGACCAGCCGGTCGATTTCCTCATCCATCGGGAAAGGCCTCCATCATTTGCGCGATCTCGTCGCGGGTTGGCGGCGTCGGCGCGGCATCGCCCGCCAGTGCCTGCAGCACCGCGCCAAGCTCGGCCGGGGTCGCGTGCCAGAACTGATCGGGCGACCAGCCGAGCAATGCCCCTGCCATCCCCGCCAGCCGCCCGGCACTTTCGGTAAAGGTCATCGACCCGACAGGATCTGCCCGAGCAGCACGCGGAGCACGGGGGATGCCTGGGCGAGCCCTGCCGCCGCCACACCTTCACCAAGCCGCTCGCGTGTCATCCCCTCGGGCGGATCGACCAGGCAGTGCCAAAACAAGGCCACCATCTCGCCCAGCGCCAGCCGCCCATCGGCCGCGCGCTCGACCAGCGCGAACAACGGCCCAAGCTCCTGCTCGGCGGCCACCAGCGCTTGAAAGCTCGGCCGCAGCACCAGCGCCACGCCGCCCACCCGCAACATCGCTTCGCCGCGCGCAGGATTGGCGGTGCTCACGCGCTCACCACCGCGCCGGAACTTTCGAGGTTCAGCGTATAGCTGCGCTCGCCATTATAATCCCCGGCATAGTCGAGCCGCGTCATCAGAAACCGCCCCGTCAGTGTCTCGCCGCTTTCGAAGCTCAGCCGGTAATCGTCGATCACCCCGGACAGGGCATTGCCCTTGATCCGCACCTCAGCCGCCGATCCGGTAAATACGCCCGCCGCTGATACGCTCACCGATCGCACGCCTGCGCCCGACAGCAACTCGCGCCACGCGCCCGAATCCTTCGACGTGATCGCCACCGCTTCGCCATTGATCGACAGCTGCGTCATCCGCAGCCCCGCAATCGTTGCATAGGCGACCGGCGACCCGCCATTGCCCACCTTCAACAGGAAAGCGCTGCCTTTTTCCGCTGCCATGTCTTTACTCCTTATTCAGCCTGAAGAATCCGCACCCGGTGCTCGACGATCGCGACCCAGGCCCCCGGCCCATCGCGGATGATGCGCGACCGCAGCGGCGCAAGGCTCACGATCCGCCAGACTCCCGGATCGCCGAGCACATCCGCAGGAATACCGGCCATCGTTGCGTCCGCCGCCGCGGTAAGTGCATGCAGCCGCGTGGGGCCTTCCGCCCGGTCGCGAATGAAGATCGCCGGGCGAAGCTCGTACCCCGCCAGGTCCTTGGTGCCCCAGTCGCTGACGAGCAGCTCGCCAAGCTCGGCATAGGGGGCGGTCGCCTTGACGGCGGGGCCTTCGAACACGCCGTTCAGCGCGCCGCCAAAGTCGGGATCAGCCCGCAGCGCCGCCAGCATCGTAGTGTGAAACAAGGCCGCCGCACTCATCGCAGCAACCGCCCGATCCAGCGCAACCGTGGATCACTTACCAGCCGACGCAGTAACCCGCGCCCGCGCAGCTCGATCCCTTCCTCCACCGCACGCACCACCACGGGCAGCTCGTCATTGATGATGTTTTCGATCTCCTCCACGCCGCGCGCGATTGCGGCGTCCTTTGCTGCCTTGGCGATTGATTTGGCGCGATCCTCGATCCTGCTCATGCGTGCACCGCCGGGGCCAGCGCCAGCCCGCGAAAGGGTCGCCATAGCGCGGTGATTGCAGCCGGAGGCGGTCGCGAGGTATCGCGCTCGCTGAACAAGTAACTCGCCAGCAACACCGCCCCCTGTCGCAGCGGTGCGGCAAGCGCATTCCAGGATTCGGCGCGCCCGGCGACGCACGTCACCCGCACTTGCGCCGCACCCGCCGCCTCGATCACCCGTACCCAGCCATCGCCGCGCGGATCGATATCGATGGCATAACCGCTGACCGGCATTACCGCCCAGGTGCCATCGCTCACCAGCGTCTCGACCTGCGTGATCGTCTGCACTGGCGCTGCCGCCAGCCGATGCCATCCGGGCGCCGCCGACACGATGAATCGCACCGTTCGCGCGATCAGCACTTGACCCAGAAACTGCTCGGCCAGCCCGAGCGCGGTTTCAACCAGCGCTGCGATCAGCTCGTCGTCGTCGCTGCGCTCGATCCGCAGCATTGCCTTGACCGCCGCGACCGCGCTGGCGCGGTCCGTCGTCCCGAGCAGCACGCTGCCGGGTTCGCCATTATTCATCATCCAGGTCCTTTTGTTGACCGCTTTATTGGCGTTGGCGCCGTTACGGCACCGGATCGGCGATTGGGTTGATCCGGTGCCGCATCTGCGCGCCGTCGATCAGGCAGCCGCGAACTTCATCAGCTTGATCGCTTCCGAATTGCTCACACAGCCGCCGATCCGCTTGGTCGCGTAGAAATTGACGAACGGCTTGTTCGAATAGGGATCACGCAGGATCGCGGTTTCGGTTCGCTCGGCAATGATGTAGCCGGCGCGGAAATCGCCGAATGCGATCGACAGGCTGTTTGCGGCGATATCGGGCATGTCGTCCGCCTCGATCACTGGATAGCCGAGCAGGGTCGCGGGCTGCCCCGCCGCAAGGCTCGGGCTCCACAGGAACGCGCCGTCGCTGGTCTTGAACTTGCGGATGCGGGCCAGCGTGCTCGAATTCATCACGAAGCTGCCATTCTGGCGATAGGGTCCGCGCAACGTCTGCACCAGGTCGATCAGCTTGTCCTGTGGGTTGGCGGCAAAGTCGCCCGCCGCCCCGCTCGCCACATATTGCAGCGTGCCGAACGCGCGCGTGGCATCGGGGGTGGCGGCATTGGGGGCCTGCAGGAAACCCTTGGGGCGATTGGTGCCGCTGCCGTTCACGAACGCCGCGCCTTCGGCCTTGGCGAATTCCATCGCGATCTCGCCCGCCAGCCACGCCTCGACATCGAACTGCGCATCGTCGAGCATTGCCTGGCTTGCACTCGGGTTGGCGAACAGCTCGCCCATCGATGGCGCGATTTCGACAAAAGTCGGCGTGGCGGTTTCGGCTCGTTCGCCGGTTTCCGCTGCCCAGCCCGATGGTGTGCCCCCGGTAGTGATCAGCTTGCGATACCCGGCCGATCCGACCTTCACCACATTGGCGATGCTGCGAATGGGCGAGATGCTATTCAGCGTCGCATCGATCACCGCGTCGATTTCGCGCGGCACCGCATAGCCGCCGACGTCGCCCGTCACCCCCGTAAATGCCTTCATCTCGATGCTCGCGCCGCTGCGCAGAAATGTCTCGAACGCCGCCCCGCCTGGCTCGCGCGCGCCGCTCAATACCGGCCGCATCACCACGCCAGGCATCTCGACATGCTCAAAGCTCGCCTCGAGCGCATCCATCGTCACGTCAGTCATGTCATTCTCCCAACACAAAAAACCCGCCGAGACAGCCTCGACGGGGAATCATTCCTCGTGGTTCAGATTGCCGAATACGCTCAGCCAGAGGCCACCGCATGCACCCTTGCCAGCGGCTGCATTGGCTGCCCGACAAGGCTCACTTCGATCAGATCGAGCGCCTTCAGTTCACGCACTGGACCCAACCGCGCCGCCTTCACCCGGTAACCGAAGGACAGCCCCTTCACCCCGCCGCCGCGCACCAGCCCGGCGAGCTGCGGGTCATCGATCCGACCAATCACGCGCAGCCCCCGCCGATCCTCCGCCAGCTGCTCGATCACGCCCACGGGATCCCCGTGATGCTGCCACAGCAGCGGCACCGGTCGCCCGAGCCGCCCGAATGCCCCTGCCCGCACCACATCGCCGCCTCGGTCGACCGCGTCGAACACCGCCGCATAGCCTGCGAACCGCACGCTCATTTGCCCCAGCCCGTCAGCCCCTGCTGCACCGCGATTCCGGCAATGCCGACCGCACCGAGCAGCCGCACCACCCAGGCAAGCCCCGTCTTCCAAAGCGACGCCTTGGCATCACGCCACGCCGCGAGCAGCTCGCGAAGCTCGCCCAGGTCACGCCCCGCGCCGGCATCGTCCAGCCCCATCCGCACCAGCGCCCGGGTCGCGCCCAGTTCACCCGCTTCCTCGACAATGGCGCGCAAGGTCGACAAATCCGCACCCTGCTCCTATGCCTGCGTCACCAGTTGTACCAGCACCGCCCCATCGGTCATCGGGGCACCAATCGACGCGCTCATACCAGACCCACCATGGCTCGTTTCTCCTCCATTGTCAGAAACTCGGCGGCCGAAACTTGCCGCCACAGCCGTTCGCGGTCCTCGGCAAGCGCAGTCACCCGGTCGAGATCGATGCTGATCGCCGCTTCGGGAAACCACCCGCGCAACCCTTGCGCCAGCCCGGCAAAAATCGTCTCGGCCAGCGGCAAGATCGACAGACGCCACAGCGCCCGGTTCGCTTCGACATAATTGGCATAGGTCGCATCGCCCGGTAGGCCGAGCAGCATCGGCGGCACGCCGAACGCCATCGCAATCTCGCGCGCAGCTGCCGCTTTGGTGCCCGCGAAATCCATGTCGGCGGGCGACAGGCTCAGCGGCTGCCAGCGCAGGCCGCCTTCGAGCAGCATCGGCCGCCCGGCATTGCCGCTGCCCGAAAAGCTCGCATCCATTTCCGCGCGCAACCGGTCGAACTGATCACGCGACAGCGACGATCCGTCGCTCGGTTCATAGACCAGCGCACCGGAAGGCCGCGCGGCATTATCGAGCAATGCCTTGTTCCACCGCGCCGCCGCATTGTGCACCGCAATCGCCCCCGACGCCGCGCCCAGACAGCCAAGTCCGTAATGATCGTCGCTGGGATTGAAGGCCTTGATATGGATCAGCTGCGGTCGGCCGCCCGGGTCATCCCCCGTCAGTCGAGTCACCTGTTCCCCGACGCGATATCGATAAGCGGCTGGCCAGCCGCGCGCATCCGGCTCCACCGTCACCCGCTCAGGCCGCAACGCGAACAGCTCGACCAGCTCGCCGTCACTATCCGTCAGCAACTGGACATAGGCATTGCCGTGTAACAACAACTGCGCCGCCAGGGTTTCCGCGAGCACCTGCCCGCCCGATCGCGCCGCCAGCAGCGCCAGGATCGCGGGGTCGGACGCGGTCAGCGGCGCGCCACCCAGCCCCTGCGCCACCAGCCGCACGGCCCTTTGCGCAATCGCGTTGCGCGCATAACCCTCGCGCAACTGCGCTTCATAGGATGCAGGCCACTCGCCGAGCATTGCCCCAGGTCCGATGGCATAACGCGACAAAGCCGGGCGCGATTGCTCACGCCCGGCTGATTTCCAGCCGAAGATTTTCATGTCTTTCTCCGAAAAGCGGACCTCAGCCCGCCTTGGTTCCTACCCAGATTACGTGCCGCGCGCCCTTGCCGCTAGCACGCGCCCGCACGACCACTTCCTCCACCGCGAACCCGGCATCGCGCATCCGCCGCGCGAACACATCGTCGCTTGCCGCTGACCATACCGCCAGCACGCCGCCCGGCGACAGCGCGTCCTTCGCTGCCGTCAGCCCGGTCATTGTGTAGAGGCCGTTATTGCCCTTGCGAGTCAGCCCATCGGGACCGTTATCGACATCGAGCAGGATCGCATCGAATTTCGCGCGACCGCCACGGATCACTGCGCCGACATCGGCCTCCACCACCGCCACGCGCGGATCGTCCAGGCACCCGACGGCGAAATCCGCCATCGGCCCGCGTGCCCAGGCGATTACCGCCGGCACCAGCTCCGCCACCGTCACCTTCGCTTTCGGCCCCAGCCGCGCGAGCAAGGTGCGCAGCGTAAAGCCCATGCCGTACCCACCGACCAGCACCCGCGCGTCCGGGCCCACCCGGTCACACGCCAGATTGGCCAGCGCCTCTTCGGAGCCGCTCATCCCGCTCGACATCAATTCTTCGCGCCCCAGCATGATGAACCAGTCGGTGCCGCGCCGCACCAGCCGCATCTCGCCGCCGCCGGGCACCTGGGTCGTATCGATCAGTTCGCGTGGAATCATCGGGTGGCCTTAAATGGGGATGGTACCCCCTAGTCCCGTTTGTCCTGAGTAGCCATTGAGCGAAGTCGAAATGGCGTATCGAAGGACCCGCGCTTGAGGCACACCCTTCGATACGGGTCTTCGACTTCGGCGCTATGGGCCGCAGTTTATCCTGAGCGAAGTCGAAGAGCTCTGCCCCTACTCAGGGCCAACGGATCGAGTGCTGCCCCTCTCAAGCCGTTGAACCCCGCGCGCAACATTCTATACTCACCCCCATGCCAATGACGCTCGCCTCCTCGCCTATCGTCACCGCCGGCCTCGTCGTGCTGTTCGGCGTACCCATCATCCTGTTCCTCTGGTGGGCGGCCGATGAGGATAGCGCGCGGCGCCAGCTTGGCTGGCTCAGCCCGTACATGCTCGTCATCATCCCGATCTACTCTGCGCTGATCGCCGGGGTCGGCTGGCTGTTTCACGATCCGCACACCCTGATGCTCGGTGGCGTCGTGGCGGCTTTCACGCTGAAGCCGGTGTACGACGCCTGGCGGCGCAAACGGCGGGGTTAGAGCACCCGCACCCCCGCCTTCCCCGCTGGCCGCAGCATCAACTCGCTCAGCCCCCATACCAGCGCATCGGCACGATCCGGCGATCGGCCCGGCCCTTCATAGCCGCCGCCAGTAATCAGCCCGCACAATTCATCCTCCAGTGCCGGAAACGCACCCAGATGGCGCACCCGCCCGCCTTCATAGAGCGCCGCGACCGGTTCGGCGCGCGCCGCCTTTCCCCGCGACGCGTGCACCAGCCGCACGGGCAGCGCGGCGTTGGCGGCGATCAGCACGCTTTTCACCATTCCCCCGCCATTGTTCGCCTCCGCCACCACCCGGTCCGCCCCGTGGCGCGCGGCGCAGGCAGCGACCGCCAGCGCCCAGCCTTCCGGCCCGACACCGCCAATGCTCGCATCCTCGATCACATAACCAAGCCCGTCCTCGCCCAGACCGACCGCAATGATCCCGCACGTGTCGCCGCCGATGCTCGCTGACGGATCGACCGCAACCACCACGCGCGCCAGCGCGGGCAGCGTCCGCACGCGACACGCCTCGATCATCGCGCGCGACCATAAAGCGCCCTCCAGATCCTCGATCAGCTCGCCGTCCAGTTCCTGCCGCCCCAGTCGCGTGCCACCATAATCGGCGGTCATTGCAGCCACGAAGGCATCGGGCAGCATCCGGTTGTCCTGTGTCCGCCCGGTCACCGTCATAGTATCGGCGGCATCGCGCAGCGCCCGCAGCAGCGCGATCGGGCGCGGCGTGGTCGTCACCAGCGCACGCGGATTCTGCCCCATGCGCAGGCCCATCATCAGCATGTCCCAACTGGCTTGTGGGTAGGCCCATTTCGCCAGCTCATCGCCCCAGGCGTGGCTATGCTGCGGCCCGCGCAACGCATCCGGATTCTCCCCCGAATAAGCGAACGCCTGCGCGCCCGATTGCCACACCAGCCGCCCCCGCGATGGCTCCCATTTCGGCCGGGTCGCGGCTGGCGAGATCGCCAAAATACCGCTTTCGCCTTCAATCATCACGCGCCGCACATCACCAATCGTCGCCCCCACTAGCGCGATCCTTGCCGAGCCGTCGGCTTCGGCGATGCTGCGGACCCATTCCGCCCCGGCTCGCGTCTTGCCAAAGCCACGCCCCGCCAGCATCAGCCACACCCGCCAGTCGCCGGGCGGTGGCAATTGACGCGGATCGGCCCAGAACCGCCAGTCAGTCAGCAGCGCGCGCCAGTCGCTGATCCCCTTCAGCAAAGCTGCCCGATCAGGGGCCATTGCCAGTTTTGCCGCCGGACTCAGTTCCAGCGTCAACTCCCGTCATCCAGTCGGTCAAGCCGCCGCAGCACTTCCTCTCGGGCCGCGTCGTCATTGTCCTGCGCAACCGCCTCGGCGTGCAGCCGGGCATAAACCTCGGGCCGCTTCGCTTTCAGCATGAACATCGCCAGCGCGTCGGAATAATTGCGGACGGTGCCGATCAGTTTACCGCCATAGAATACCGGCTTTTCCACCCCATGCTTGGCGCGTTCAATCACTGCCTGTTCAAGCGCGTCGAGCGCCGCGTTGATCGCGACATCCCACTCGGCGGCAAAGGTCGCCGATTTGGCCCGGTGCTTGTACAGAACCGATGCAGACACCCCGGCGAGTCGCGCCGATTCACTGACATTGGCGGTCTGCGCCAAATGATCGAGAAAGGTCGCGCAATCGTCTGCCGTTGGCCGCTTTTGCTTTCCTGCATTCGCCGCCATGCCAACTCCCATAACAAAGGGGCGGCCCGGCTTTCGCCCGACCGCCCCCGCGTCCCAACCCCGACTCGCAATTCGTCAGCGTTCCTGTTATGTACCCAAACAGCGTGACGATGTCAAGCGAAAATAACCAATCTGGTTATTAACTCGATTAGAACTTGAACACGCCGCCAACTGCGATCTTGTTAGCCCGCAGCGTGCGATCATAGACCGTGCGATCATATTCGACCCGCAGCGAAAAATGCCGGTCGATCTTTACCTCGGCACCACCGCCATAGGTGATGCCACCATCGGTCTGCTCGCGCACCAGCCGGGGGCCCGTGGTTGGCGTCGTGGTGCGATCGGTCTGCAGCCAGCGATAGCCCGCGCGACCGTAGAGCAGCGTTCCCGGTGCCACGACCAACCCGGCGCGTGCCGTCAAATCATAGGTCAGGCCGGGATCGACCAGATACTGGCCGTGCGTGCCGGTCTGGCGCACGGCCTTGCCCCCGCCTCCAAGACCGGCTTCGGCACCCAGCACCACCGGGCCAAGCTGCATGTCATAGCCGACGAACCCACGATAGCCGATGGCGTTCTTGGCGGCGGTGCTTGGCGCCCCAATCGCACCGGGATCGCGACGCACACTGGCGCGCTCGCGGCTCGCCTCGACACCCATCTTGGCGCCGGTGAACGTCGGGCCTTCCTGTGCACGCGCGATATGCGGAACCACGAACAGAATGAATGCGCTGGCTGCGATATATAACTTCATGAAAAGCCTCCTTCTCGATTGCTTGATCGCCGGCTTGGATGCCGTTGATGATGCCGCTTTGAAGGTGGCGCGTTGCGCGGGGGTCAGTTCTGTGTGGAGATTGTGTCGATCACCGAGCCGCCATCTTGCTCGGAAGGCTGCACCGGCGGCAGCGTCATGACGAATGCGGCACCGCCGCCTTTTCTCGGGCGAAGGCTGACATGGCCGTGATGCGCCGTCGCGATTGCCTGGACCACCGACAGACCAAGCCCGGATCCGCCACTCACCCGCGCTCGAGACAGGTCAGCCCGCCAAAACCGCTCAAAGGCGCGCGCTGCCGCTGCCTCACTCAACCCCGGCCCCCGATCGAGAACGTGAAGGAAAACCGATCCGTTTTGAAATCCGGTCTCGATCTCCAGCGGGCCGCTGTTCGGGGCATAACGGATGGCGTTGCTCAGCACCGCTGTCAGCACCTGACGTAACCGCGCCGGGTCACCCTGCATCGGGGCTGCTGCCAGATTGCAAACCGGCGTCAGCCCGGCATTTACCAGATCAGGGTACATCGCGTCGATTGTCGGCCGCAATGCATCGGCAAGATCGATCGTTGCGAGATCGAGCACCAGCTGATTGGAATTGACCAGACTGATCGTGCGCAGATCATCCACCAGGCGCGTGAGCGCATCGACTTGATGGATCAGGCTCGCAATCTGCTCGGGGCCTGGCGCGAATACGCCGTCCTGAATGCCGTGCAAGCGCCCACTCAGTACAGTCAGCGGCGTGCGGAGTTCATGCGCGATCGCGGCTGTGCTCTCCTTCAATTCGCGTTCGGCATGTTCCAGCGCTTGCGCCATTGCGTTGAAGTCCTGCGTCAGCTGATCTTCTTCGATCGACGCCCAGCGCACCGGGGATGCCCGCGCTTCGAGCCGCCCTTGTGCCACCGCCCGTGCAGCGGCAGCCACATCGTTCAGCCCACGGCCGACCCGGCGCAGCAGCACCGCGCCTACAGCAAATGCGCCCAACGCCGCCGTGCTCGTAAAGATGAGCAACGCTAGATAGCTGCGGAGGGAAATATCCTGCTCCAATTGATTTTTGAATGCCAGCAGCGCCAAAAGCTGGTCGCGCGGCGGCAGCCGCCCCGCCTCAAGCGCCTCGCCGGCTTTGCGCGCTTCGGGCGGCAAGTTGCTCAACAGGCGAAACTGCTCGTAAATGTCAAACAATTGCGTTTCGACGATGATGATCAAGGCACAGATCAACACCGATACAGCGACCACGGTTGCGAGCTGGGTGGACAGAAGCCAGCGGTTGCGCAGCCGCGCGCGCCAGCTCACGCCGCCTCCAACCGGTAACCGATGCCCCGCACACCTGCACACAGTCCGGCGGCACCCGCTGCCTCAAGCTTGCGGCGCAGCTTGCTCATGTGACTGTCAACGGTGCGTTCGAGCGCATCCCCTTCTGGCAGGCACGCATCGAGCAGCGCCGCACGCGTGAATACGCGTGACGGGTTGCGCGCCAGATGGGCGAGCAACCGGTATTCCGTCAGCGTCAAGTCAAGCGTTACCCGCGCGTCGTTGTTCACGATCCGCGCAACATAGGCGTCGGGATCGATTTCGATCGGTCCCCATCGGATCGCCCGATCCCCTGCGGTATCGCCGCGCACCCGCCGCAGCACGGCTTTCACCCGAGCAACGACCTCAAGCGGATTGAACGGCTTGATGACATAATCGTCAGCGCCCATCGATAGCGCGAGCAGCTTGTCGAGATCTTCCGCGCGGGCGGTTGCCATGATCACGGGGGTCCCCCCGCGTCGGCGAATTTCGCTCAGAACTGCGACACCGTCTTGCTTGGGCATCTGTACATCGAGCAGCACCAGATCAGGGCGCAGCGTTTGATGATGCATCAACGCCACCTCACCATCGCTTGCCGTGACGGTGCGATAGCCTTCCCGGTCGAGATACGCGGTCAGGATCTGCGCGATATCGGCATCATCCTCGGCAATCAGGATCAAGGCGTTATCGGCAGGTCGGGCTTGGCTCGCGTCACTCATCGCTCATCCTCTGGCGGCACGCGCATCATGCGCATCAATGCCACAATCTCCAGCCCCCGCTTTGCGATTGCATGGGGTAACTGTGGAGATTGAGTGGAGGCGTTCGACTAGGCGGCGGCGATCTCCGCCAGCACTTTATTCCACGCGGCAACCTCGTCATCGAAGTGCTCCGTTACATGCAACGCGCCAAGCGCCCCCGTTGCCAGATCGATCTCGATCGACCCCCGCCACTCGACCGTGGCATTGCCCGACAGCGTCACCATGCCACCACGCGTCGCCGATGCCCGCACCATGCCGCCGCGATTAAACACTGTCAGCGGTCGATCGAAATCGATCCGGCCGGTCAGGCAGGCCGCAAAGGTCGACGCCGCCATCGCGCTACCGCAACTATTGGTCAGCCCCACGCCGCGTTCGAATGTGCGCACAAACAGATCGCCGCCGCGTACCTCGACGAAAGACACATTGGCGCGGTTGGGCAGCCAATCGGGGGCGGCTTCGCATACTGCCCCGATGGCACTTAGTTCGGCATCGTCGACCGTCTCGACAAAGCTGATCAGATGCGGGTTCGGGATCGCCACCGCGGTGAATAATCGGTCGCTCGGCAGGCCCGGCACCACTGCCTCCACCAGCCGCGTTGCCCCCATGAGCGGCCAGCGCGTCACGTCGAGATCCGCTGGCCCTGCGGTTTCGCGCACGGCGAACACGCCAGGCGCCAGGTCATCATCGCGCACCACATCGGCCGTGCTCGTCTTCAATTGGACGACTGCGCGATCGATGCCCAGCGCTTCAAACCCCGCCCGCGCCACACAGCGCAGCCCGTTCAGGCAGGTTTCCGCTTCCGATCCATCCGAATTGAACATCCGCATCGAAAAGGCCGATCCATCACGGGCGTTCGCCAACAACAGAATCCCGTCACCGCCGACCGGGCCAGCGCGATCGGCCAGCGCCCGTGCAACGACTGCCCATTCGGCGTCCGATAGCGCCATGCCTCGGGTGTCGATCAGCGGAAAATCATTCCCAGATCCGTGGCATTTGATGAAATCGACCTGCATGGGCAGCGATATAGGATGGAGACCGGGAAAAGTCCCCCATCCTCACTTGGGCGGCGGCGGGAGGAAATGATAGGCGCACAGCTTATTGCCATCCAGATCGCGGAAATAGGCAAAATAGGCGGGTGAGTTGTCACCGCCGCGCGGCCCCGGATCTCCCTCATTGGTCGCGCCGAGTTCGAGCGCCTTGGCGTGAAACGCCGCCACCGCCTCGCGGCTCTCCAGACCGAAACCGGCCAGCGTCCCGTTACCGATTGTCGCATCATTGCCGTCATACGGCCCGAGCACGCCGAACAGGCTTTTGCCCGGTCGACCATAAAGCCGCCCGCCGCTCGGGTGATTGAAGAACGTTTTCATCCCGATTGATTCGAGCAGCGGATCATAGAACGCCTTGGCAGCTTCCAGATTATTCGACCCGACAGTCGCATAGTTCAGCATGGCAATTTCCCCAATGGATCGATTGAACGATTAACCGAGCGACGCGACGAGCGCCTTTTCGGCAACCACGATCGGGGTGAAGCTTGGCCGCGCAAGGATCGCCTCGACATAAGCTGCCGTTTTGGGCCAGCGCGCGGGGTCGATCACCAGATTGGCATGCTCCAGATTCACAAACGGGCTGCACACCGAGATATCGGCGAGCGTGATACGGTCCTCGACCAGAAACCGGCTCGCGGGGACAACACCCTCCAGATAATCGAGCAGCGGCGGCAGCTCGACATCGGCGGCATTCGCGGCAATCGCCTCATCAAAGGGGCGCTTCAGCATCTTGGGCAGCAGAAAGCGGTGCGAGAAAATCTTGGCGGCAACCGCGAAGAAGATCGAATCGGCAAACTCCTCGAACCAGATCGTGCGGGCATGCGCGATTGGCGCCTTGGGGATCAGATTGGCGTCGGGATATTTCGCTTCGAGATAAGCGCAGATCGCGGTCGAATCCGAAATGCAGAAGTCCTTGCCATTGTCTGCCCCCGGATCACGGAAACCCGGGATTTTGCCGAACGGGCTGGCTTCTGCAAATTCAGGACCGCCGCGCCCCAGGCCAGCGGCTTCAAGCGTCAGCGTCAGCCCCTTTTCAGCGGCAAATGCCATCACCTTGCGAACGAACGGCGAAATGGTTGATCCGTAGACGATCATGGCAGCGCTCCTGATTGAACAGTATTGGACGGGTTGGGTTTAATCCAACGAGTTGCAGATCGCTACTGTTTTGATAACGGTGCGTGACAGGGAGCATTTACGGTAATTGGTAATGCGTCGCCACCCGGTCCAGCGCCAGGCAAAGCACCAGCTTGCCCGCGCGCGCCGGCCAGCCGAGCGCCTTTTCCGCCATCGGCAAGCCTTCGCCGTGGCACACCACGCGCCACAAAATGTCACGCAACCCTGGCCCGGCGGCATCGATGGCGGCGTCGAACCGGCGTTTGGCCGAAAGCTGCGCAAGTGTCGGATCGTCCGCCTCTGGTGCTCCGCGTCTGCCCTTGGCGACCGGCGATGCTTCCCAGCGCATTGTGACCCGGCGGCTAATCGATGCGGTTTCATAATCGGCACGCAGCCGTTCCCCCGCTTCGAACTGGCGCGCATCAACCAGTCCGCGTGCCGCCAGCCAGGCCAGCGGCGATTCGGCGAGATTGACCGTCACGCTCCGTCGCCGTGGGGAAGCCGACCGCGCGTCCGCCTTGGGCAGGCCGCACCTGCCGAACCGATCGATTTCCTGCTCAACCAATTGCCGCATCTTCACCCTCCCGTGACGCCCGAGTCGTGAAAGACCTTGCCACAGCGGATGCTTTGTAGGAAAGTCAATAACCATATCGGTTATTTTTAAGGAGCCATCATGATCACGGCCATTCGCGAAGTCCGCCGCGCCAAGGGGATGACGCTGGACGATGTCGCGCGCGCCTGCGTCCCGCCCACCACCGCCCAAACCATCGGTCGGCTCGAAACGGGCACGCGGACAGTGTCGGTCGGCTGGCTCAACCGGATCGCCGATGCACTGGGCGTCACGGCCGCCGATCTGGTCGCCCTGCCCGATCGACCCGAGATAGCAGTGGCCGCCATCCTCGACGCCAGCGGCGCCCATGCGCCCCGCCATGCCGCCGTGCTTGCCCCCTTCGCGCCTGCGCCGGGGATGGTCGGCATCACCGTATCGGCAAGTTTGGGCGATTACCGCGCGGGCGATTCGATCTGGTGTGAAACGCTTGATCCGGCGCACTTCGGCCAGGCACTTAATCGCGACGTGCTGGTGCCACGGGCGGCCGGGCGATTCATGTTCGGACGGCTGATTGGCCGGGAATCACCCCATGCGGACGGAACCCCCGGCAAACTGCAGCTGCTCCCGCTAGGCGCCGGCACCCGGCAGCAAGTCATCACCGATCCGGCCTGGATCGCGCAAGCGATCCGGCTTGTCCGGTCGCTTTAGGGCGCGCGGGAATGGAAAATGGTGGGCGATGACGGGCTCGAACCGCCGACATTCTCGGTGTAAACGAGACGCTCTACCAACTGAGCTAATCGCCCGACCCGGTAACGGGCAGAACGCCTCGTGCCAAAACATGCCGATCTCTGCAAGCCCCAGGGCACGCGGGGCAAATCAAGGCTAGGCGATCATGGCCCCGGCGCGTTTCAGCGCACGCCAATATTCATGCATGCCGTCGCGTGCCTTGGCCGATAACTGCATATAGGCGCGACGACGATCAAACGGATCGGCTTCGCGTTCGAATAACCCGGCCTCGGTCATCCGGCTGATCCAGCGCAGCGCCGTCGTCGGCGCCACGGCAGCCGCGATGCACAGGCTCGATACGGATACACGCCCGCGTTCCAGATCGGCAGCGCACAGGTCGAGCAGCATGTCCCAAGCGGGATCCTCGAACAGGCCAGCCCCGAAATATTGATCCCGCAGCCGCCGCCCCCGGATCGCCTGACGAATTTCGGCAGCAGACACAGGATGAGTGTCGCCGGCCTGCCCAGCGGCTTCAGGGCCACGATAGGCAATTGCCCGGTCGCCGAACATCGTGGGACGGGCATCACGCGGCTCCACCTTCGCTAGCCGCGCCAGCGTCTCTGCAATTCGCGCCACTTCGGCATTCAACTGGCTGAGCCGTTCAGCACGATAATTGCCGTCGTCATCCTCGCGAACCCGCCCGCGCTGACCCAACTCGCCATGTCGGGCAAGCGCGAGGACCAGCGCGGTCACGCGCTCTGCCGCCGTCGGCATGCACAGCAGCTGGACTCTGCCCACCAGCAACCTAGCCGTCACCTCGTCGATCTGGGCCTCATCAAATGCGATGATGATCGCTGCATCGCTGGCCGCCAGCCAGGCCGATGCTGCGTCGAGGGCATGGCCCAACGCATCGTGGCCAGCGGTACCCGAAAGGCTGCCGCCTGCCTCGATCAGCACCGCATCGATCATCGGCGCCTCGGCAAGCGCGGCGGCTGTGTCGGCAAAGGCGACCGGCCCGATCGTTCGTGCCCCGGCCGCCGCCAGCGCTTCCTGCCCGTCACGCGCGCCCAGCCCGGGTTCGGCGATCAGCAAGACACTCGACTGGCGTTGATAATCGGCAGATGTCCAAATGTCGGGCATGGCCATTCTCCAGCAATCACGCACCCTTCATACGCAATTGACGTATGAAATCGCGCGTTGATTGCACCGAAATGGAGAGACTTAAGCAGTGGCCCGCAGGTCACCGCCATCATGGCGGCGGTTTACCGTGGGGCCGACAACAGCCTAGTCGAGTGACTTGACGATATCCTCGACCATCTTCTTGGCGTCGGCGAGCAGCATCATGGTGTTGTCCATGTAGAACACATCATTGTCCACACCCGCATAGCCGACCCCGCCCATCGATCGCTTGATGAACAACACGGTCTTGGCCTTTTCCACGTCGAACACCGGCATGCCGTAAATCGGCGAACCCTTGTCAGTCTTGGCGGCCGGGTTCACGACGTCGTTCGCGCCGATGATGAAGGCGACGTCGGTCTGGGCGAATTCGCTGTTGATGTCCTCCAGTTCGAACACATCATCATAAGGCACGCTCGCTTCAGCCAGCAGCACGTTCATGTGCCCCGGCATACGCCCGGCGACCGGGTGAATCGCGAACTTCACCTTGACGCCGTGTTCCTTCAGTTTGTCGGTCATCTCGCGCAGCACATGCTGTGCCTGAGCGACGGCCATGCCATAGCCGGGCACGATGATGACTTGTTCGGCCTGGCCCATCAGGAAGGCGGCGTCCTCGGCGCTGCCGCGCTTCCAAGGGCGTTGTTCCTTTGCTGCCCCATCACCCGCACCACCGCTGTCACCGCCAAAGCCACCCGCGATCACGCTGATGAAGCTGCGGTTCATCGCCTTGCACATGATGTAGCTCAGGATCGCGCCCGACGAGCCGACCAGCGCGCCGGTAATGATCATCGCCGTGTTGTGCAGCGTGAAACCCATCGCCGCGGCGGCCCAGCCCGAATAGCTGTTCAGCATCGACACAACGACCGGCATGTCCGCCCCGCCGATCGGAATGATCAGCAGGAAGCCGATCACGAAGGCGAGCGCGGTGATTGTCCAGAAAATCCACGGGCTCTGATCGACGGTAAAATAGGCGATTAGTCCCAAAATCCCCGCCAGCACGCCCAGATTGATGACATGGCGACCGGGCAGCATGATCGGCTTGCCGCCCATATTGCCGTTGAGTTTCAGAAACGCGATGACGGAGCCCGAAAAGGTAATCGCGCCGATCGCGACGCCAAGCCCCATTTCGATCCGGCTCGGCACCAGGATCATCCCGTCGGCATCCATGATGTCGAAAGCGATCGGGTTCAGAAAAGCCGCGACGCCCACCAGCACCGCTGCCATGCCGACCAGCGAGTGAAATGCCGCCACTAGCTGCGGCATGTCCGTCATCGCGATCCGCCGCGCGGTCACAATACCAACCACCGCCCCGATGCCGATCGCGATCAGGATTTCGCCGATGCTGGCGACCGAATGGACAAGCAGCGTTGTGCCGACCGCGATCGCCATACCGATCATGCCATAGCGATTGCCTTCCCGGCTGCTCGCAGGCGACGACAGCCCGCGCAGCGCAAGGATAAAGCACACCCCGGCCACCAGATAGGCGAGGGATACCCAGGGATTAACCGGCGCTGCGTGTTCCATTGTTCAACCAACCCCTAAACGTCATCCCAGCATCTGCTGGTCTATCCCGTCGACCATCCACTCGAACCTGCACCACCGGCGGATACCGGTGCTGTCGCGTCAGTGCTTGGCCGCCGGACGGTCCTTTTTCTTGTACATGGCGAGCATTCGTGCGGTGACGGCAAAGCCGCCAAAGATGTTGATGCTGGCCAACACCACAGCAAGCAGCCCGAGATATTTCGACACCGCCGATCCCTCCGCCGCACTCGCGACCAGAGCACCGACGATGATCACCGACGAGATCGCGTTCGTGACGGCCATCAGCGGCGTGTGGAGCGCGGGCGTGACCGACCAGACGACATAATAGCCCACGAAGCAGGCCATGACGAAGATCGACAGGGTAGAAACGAAATCCATGATATTCCCCTTGATCAGCCGAGCAGCCGGGCGTTGACGACGGCACCGTCCTTGGTCAGCCGGATCGCATCGCCGATTTCTTCGTCGAGCACTGGCTTGCCTGCTTCCTTGTCCCAAAAGGCACTGAGGAAGTTGAACAGGTTGCGCGCAAACAGCGCAGAGGCATCAGCGGCAAGCCGACCCGCCACATTGCGATGGCCGACGATCTTCACGCCGTGCACCGTCACGACCTCACCGGCAACCGCGCCTTCGACGTTACCGCCCGCCTCGACCGCAAGGTCAACGATCACACTGCCCGGTCGCATCGTTGCAATCTGCGCGTCCGAAACCAGGCGCGGCGCTGGCCGCCCGGGGATGAGCGCAGTGGTGATGACGATATCCTGCTTGGCAATATGGGCGGAGACCAGCTCGGCCTGCGCCGCCTGATATTCCGGGCTCATCTCGCCGGCATAACCGCCCGCGCCTTCGCCCTCGATCCCCTTCACATTTTCCACGAAGATCGGTTTGGCGCCGAGCGACTGGATCTGCTCTTTGGTCGCACTGCGCACGTCAGTGGCGGAAACCTGCGCACCCAGCCGCCGCGCGGTCGCGATCGCCTGCAACCCGGCAACGCCGACCCCCATCACAAACACGCGCGCCGCGCTGACTGTGCCAGCCGCCGTCATCATCATCGGAAAGGCGCGGCCATATTCCGCGGCACCATCAAGCACCGCCTTGTACCCGGCCAGGTTCGATTGTGACGACAGGATGTCCATCGATTGCGCGCGCGTGATTCGCGGCATGAACTCCATCGCCAGCGCTTCGAATCCACCAGCGGCATAGGCATCGACACGCGCGCGCTCGCCAAACGGATTCAGGCTGGCGACGATCCACGCGCCCGGCACAGCGCCTGTCAGGCTAGCTGGGTCGGGACCCTGCACGCCAAGCACGATATTTGCGCCCGCGAGCGTTGCGCTCCGGTCGCCCAGCGTCGCACCGGCATCCGCATACTGGTCATCAGAAATCGATGCCCCAGCGCCCGCGCCCGCTTCGACCGAAACGGTTGCGCCCAACGCAATGAATTTCTTGACGGTTTCGGGGGTGCCAGCGACGCGGCTTTCGCCAGCGGCATGCTCTTTCAGCAGTGCGATCTTCACCGCCCGATCAGCCCGCGATCAGCCAGACGACGAACGCGGCGAGCGCAAAGGATGCGATGGCACCCCATTTCATCACGCCCATTACCTTGCTGTAGGTTGCCTGCTGCGCCTCGATGTCGCCATTGCCGGTCATTCGCGATTACCCCCACAAGCGGAATTGTTCGGCACAGCCCTTAACCGGGCCGGACCGGCACCTCAAGCCCCGCAACAGGGCATCAGCGAACGCATTTACGATGATCCCCGCCTTTAAGCCCGCCTTTACCCCCTGTCGTTAAGGTTACCGGCTGAAACAGGGTTGAATGGGGACGGCTGTATGACGCGCAATGGCCAGCGCCTGCTGATGTTGATCGATGACGAACCGGCACAGCGCCGCCTCGTGGCGGCCCTTGCGGCGCGCGGCGGCTGGCGATCGGTGTTCGCCTGCGACGGGGAGATGGCGATCGCCACGCTCGGCACGCAGGACGGGATGCAGCTGGATGCGATCCTGCTCGATCATTGGGCAACCGAGGCCGATGCCTCGGCGCTGATTGCCGAACTCCGCCAGCGTCGCCCGTCGCTGCCCATCCTGATGCTGACCGCCAATGGATCGGTGGCCCATGCGGTCGCGGCGATGCGCGCCGGGGCAACCGATTTCCTCGTGAAGCCGCTGGCGCCTGAACGCCTGCTTTGCGCGCTCGAAGCTGCCGTCGCCAGCACCACCGCGGGCGAGCTCCGCCCACTGACAGAGAAGATTCCAGCACTCCTCGCTTTTGACGAGATTGTCGGGTCCGAACCCATGTTCCGGGCAGCGCTCGCCATCGCCGCCAAGGCCGCCCGTGCCCGTGTAGCCGTGTTGCTGGAGGGTGAAAGCGGCGTCGGCAAGGAAGTGGTGGCCGAAGCCATCCATGCTGCCAGCCCCCGCGCCAAGAAACCGATGATCACGGTCAATTGCGGCGCAATCCCCGCCAACCTGGTCGAATCCGAATTGTTCGGGCATGAAAAAGGTGCGTTTACCGGCGCGTTCGAACGCAAGCTCGGGCGCTTTACCGAAGCCGATGGCGGCACGATCTTCCTCGACGAAGTCGGCGAAATGCCGCTTGAGGCGCAGGTCAAGCTGCTGCGCGTGCTGCAATCGGGCGAAATCCAGCCGATCGGCGCGCGCCATACCCGTGAAGTCGATGTCCGCGTGATCGCTGCGACCAACAAGCGCCTGCTCGACGAGGTCGAGGCCGGGCGATTCCGCGAAGACTTGTATTACCGGCTCAACGTCGTCCAGGTCACCATCCCTCCTTTGCGCGAACGCACCGGCGATATTCCGGCGCTCGCCCGCCATTTGCTGGCGCGCATCGCCCAGCAGCCGGGGCTGCGCCCAATCGGCATCACCGATGATGCGCTCCAGCTGCTCGTGAACTATGACTGGCCAGGCAATGTCCGCCAGCTCCAGAACGCGCTTTTCCGCGCGGCAGTGCTGTGTGAGGCCAACGCGCTGACTCGCGCCGATTTCCCGCAGATCGCAGCGCTTGGTGCCAAGCGGCTGGCAGGCTCCACCACCACCTCGGCAACGCCCGCCAGCGGCGGCGTCACGCTGTTCCGCCCCGACGGCAACATGCGCGCGCTGGAGGAGATCGAAGCCGATGTCATCCGCCTCGCGATCGGCCATTACCGCGGCCGCATGACCGAAGTCGCCCGGCGGCTAGGGATCGGGCGCTCGACGCTTTACCGTAAGCTGGGTGAGTTGGGGATCGATAACGCGGCGTAAGGGGCGGGGTTATCCGGCGACCCGGTTTACCGTAACGGTCATGCGAAACGGCTTTTCGGCCGGGCTTTCCACGCCATATTCGATAGCCGATTGCCGGCCTAGCCCAACAACGAGCGTCGGCGTGAATTTTCGCTCGGACCTGCCGACCGGCGTGACGGTAATCTGGGATGTAATGCCCACCCGCTCATTGGGTTGTGGCGTCAACGTAACGCTCAGGCTGTAACGGCTACCATCATCTTCGCCGACTTCGATACGCGCGAGTTGATTCGCGCCGACTGTTAATTGGGGTTTGCCGATGACACGTTCGCCGTCGAAAAGTTGCATCGAAATCGAATATTTCGGCGCATCAGGCACAACTGCAGCTGGTGCAGCTATAGCTGCAGAAGCAATCAATCCGGCAGAGACAGACAATAAGGCTAACCGCAATTTACTTCCTTCCAGTCACTGGTCACCTGATAACAGTAACGCCAAGTCAACTCAACGATTCCAGTTATCACCGCCCCACCAGCGCCTGATCCTTGCACCCGCGCCATACGCGCAGCGCCTGCACGGTTTCCGCCACATCATGCACGCGCAGCAATTGCACCCCGGCTTCCGCACCCTTCAGCGCCAGCGCAAGCGATCCGCCCAGCCGCTCGCCCACCGGCGCTTCGTTCGATAGCGCGCCGATCATCCGCTTTCGGCTCGCGCCCAGCATGATCGGGCAGCCCAGCCCGTGGAACATCGCCAGGCCGTTGAGCAGCGCCAGATTCTCCGCCAGCCCCTTGCCGAAGCCAATGCCCGGATCGACGATGATCTTCGCGCGGTCCAGACCCGCTGCCACCACGGCCGCAATCCGCGATTCCAGCCAATCGTAAACGTCAATCAGCACATCGCCATAGCCGCTGCCGCCATGCGGGCCTTTCGCGGGATCGGGCGAGTGCATCAGGATCACCGGGCAACCTGCCTTTGCCACCACCTCAAGCGCGCGGTCGTCCCATAGCAGCGCCGAAACATCGTTGATGATGTGGGCGCCCGCCGCCAGCGCCGCCTCCATCACGGCGGCCTTGCGCGTATCGACGGAAACGATCGTACCGCTCTTCACCAGCCGCTCGACGACCGGCAGCACGCGCTTCACCTCATCGCCTTCCCATACCGGCTTCGCGCCGGGACGCGTCGATTCGCCGCCGAGGTCGATCAGGCTGGCACCCTTTGCCGCCATGTCGAACCCGGCGTTCGCGGCCGCGACCGGATCATCCTCCAGCGCGCCGCCATCCGAAAAACTGTCGGGCGTCACGTTCAGGATGCCCGCGACATGCGGCTGATCGAGCCGCAACACGCGTTCGCCCAGCGTGAGCGGAGCGCGGGGCTTGACGATGGCGCGGTGGATTTCGACCGCGGCCTCGTCCTGCGCCAGTTTATCAAAATCGGCGATCGTCACAGTCCGGCGCCTGTTGCCCTCAATCACCTCATAAGCGGCGAACCACAGCATCCCACCCGCCAGCCGCGCCACTTCGCCATCGCGCCCAACGGGGCTGTCGACGAACTGGATCGGGCGAAGGTGCAAACCAGACATCACATCAACCCCTTCGTCATGCCGGACCTGTTCCGGCATCCACGGCGCCCTAAACAAATCAGCGCCGCTTTTTGCGGGACGGTGGGCCCCGGAACAAGTCCGGGGTGACGGTTATTGTTCCGGGAAGCCAATCAGGGCTGCGTCGCCAGCAGATAGGTTTTGCGCAGCGCGTCGATCGGCATCAGGCCATCGGGCGTGTCATAATGCCAGAAGGTCCAGCCATTGCACGCCGGTGCACCCTGCACGGTCGCGCCGAGCTTGTGGATCGAACCAACCGCGCCGCACACACTTTCGAGACTGCCATCGGCGCGCACCAGCGCGCGATAGCGGCGCTTGGCATCGCTGAGCACGCGGCCTGGTGTCAGATAGCCATTTTCCACCAGCACCCCGAACGCCACCTTGGGGGCAGTACGGGGCGATTGCATCGTCACCAGCGCTGATTCATCGAGCGGCAGCGCAGCAGCAATCCGTTCGAGCGCCGCATCGCAATAGCCCAGCTCGCGCTCGATGCCGATCCAGC
>CAZYOU010000009.1:0-50724 GCA_964649315.1 uncultured Stakelama sp.
ATATCGGCTCCGCCTTCTCAGGAGTTGGAGCCTCCGACAATCCCGGTGCGGTTCAGGCCCATGGCGAGGATCCTTGATCAGAAGGGAGTGACGGGGCGGGTGGATCAGTTGGCGCGATCAGTTACCGGCGGCGCCGAGCAGCGCGTCACCAAAGCCCTGGTAATATTTCCCAGTGATGCGCTGGTTGAGCTGCAGCCCTTCAAGCGGGGCGACGGCGGTAAAATCATAATCGATCACCAGCTGGCCGGCGCTGAGCTGTTCGGCGGGGTTGAGCGCGGGATCGAACCACACGGTGCCGCCGATGATGCGGCCTTCGTTCTTCCACTGGCGCAGCTTGGCGTTGATCGTTTCCTCGATGTCGCGCACCAGGCCGACCGTCATCGGCTTGTCGATCGCCCAGATAAGGCCGTCGGCAATCGCATCCTGAATGGCCTGGGCGCTGCGCGTGGCGGTTTCGAAAGCGAATAGCGGCTCATCGCTGCAGGTGCGGTTGCCCCAAAAACGATAGCCGGTGAGCCGAACGATGGTGGTGACCTGGTCAGCGTTAAGCACGCCGGCGTCGCTGGAGGAATCGCGGATGTCGAACTGCACATCGCTGGTGATGCCCGTGAACCCGGCAACGGCGACGTTGGACAGCGATTTGTGCCAGCCCACTTTCTCATCGATGACGGCGCGCAGGCCCATGGCGGCCGCGATCGCCTTGCCCGCCCAGCCAGTCGCATCGGGCCAGATCAGCATGAGTTCGCGGTCGCTGAATTCTTCACGGTACAGGATCGCGGCCGAGACGGTGAGCGCACCGTCGCACGCAGCATAGACAAACCCACGCAGCCGCTTGGCGACGATGACGAGGGCGGTGGTGACGTCCTGCGTATCGAGCCCAGGGGCGCCCAGGATGCGCGGCCGCACGCCGAGCTGGGTTTCGGCCGCCAGCAATGCCTGCATGCCGCTGTAAACGCCGTCCGTCGTGCCACCGATGACGTTGAGAGTGGTTTCGGCTTCATCGGCGCCAGCGGCCACGCGGACGACGATGATTAGCGGCGAGCCCTGGTTGGCGATTTCGCCGAGCGCTTTGGCGAGCGTGCCGCCGGTGCCGGCCACGCCGACCGCGCTGCGCACATCGGTGATCAGCACGGGCCGGTTGAGCGGGAAGGCCGCGTCGAGCGCGGCGCTGGGCGCACCGGCAGCCGCCGTCGCGGTGGCGATGAGGCCGATAATGGCCGTCGATTTTTCGAGGATGGGGCGAACGCCAGTAACGGGTTCGGAAACATGGATGCCGTGAAAGAAGGTCATGCGTGGATCCTCGAAGATCAGTTGGCGAGTGGGCGGAGCGGGATGGTGAGGCGGACAAGGCTGGTACTGGCGGGCGCGTCGGTGCGGGTGCCCTCAAGCTGGAGCACCGCGCTGCCCACGGCGAAGGTCGCGCCTTGCGCTGCATCCTCGACGAGCGCGACGCGGGTGAGTGACAGGCGCGGTTCCCAGCGGCGGATGGCATCAGCGGTGGCGGCGAACAGCCGCAGCTTGGTGAGCGCGTTCAACGGGGCGTCGATCAGTTCGAACAGCGCCGAACCATAATCGCGGCGCATGACGCGGGTGCCGATCGGCGTCGACAGGATATCAGCGATCGACTGGCCGAGATGCGCGTCGCCGGACAGCGGCTTGCCGGTGGAGGCGTCCATGCCGATCATGCGGACATGACCACGCTGGCGATCGCCGATGCGATCAGCACGATCATCACCAGGGCGAACCAAACAAGGATGATGATGCCGGTGATGGCCCCGCGGCTCATGCCGGTTTGCCCGTCTGCGCGGCCCCGGGCGTGACGCCGGTGTGCTTGTGATTGTGAAGCGACGTGCCTTCGCCCGTCACATCGCCATCGGCGGTGATCTTGCCACCCACCTGCAAATCGCCGGTGATCGTCACTGTTTCAGCATCGATGGTGACGCCGCCGGTCGCCACGATGTTGACGGTTGCACCGTCGGGCAGGGTGACATCGAGCAGATGCGCTTCGGGATCATAAGCGATCAGCGCACCGTCGGCGAAGCGGATCAGCGCGCGGGCGGAATTGCCGGCGGGTGGATTGGCATCGCTATGCACGCCGGTAAGCGCGATCGCGGCGGTCACGTCGCCCTCGGGTGCGAGCAGGATGACCTGTTCGCCGACGATCGGTGGTGCCCAGATCGAGGTGCCCCCGCTGCCGCCGGCGGCGCCGTGCGCCCAGCGAACGGGCTGGGTGATGATATCCCCGATCTTGATCGTGCATTTGCCGGTCGCCAGATCGACCGAATCGACCGTGCCGTACCGGATCAGCTCGCCAATGCGATCGGAAGGATCGTCTTCATGCATGGCGCCGGTGTTGGCGCGGCCATTTGCGAAGCGCACGTGCGCGCTGTTGTAGCGCGGCGCGCTACAACAGCGTGGTAAGGGTTACCCGACCGTCTTCGCCAGGCGGAACAGATCGTCGAGCTCGGCGTCAGTCATATCCAGTGCTGTCTTGGCGAACTCGATGAACGGGCTGTTGCGGTAATATTCTTTTGCGGTGCGCCAGGCGATCTTGGCCGCCAAAGGCGCTTCGGGGCCGTTCACGTAATCATCGACGTCCTGGTACCGCCCGACATTCAACAGCGCGATTTGCATCTGGTACGGCGTCACGCTTTCGGGAACGCGGGCCAGTTCAGCGGCGATTTCTTCCGATGTCCGGGTGGGGGCAGGTCCGAAAGCAGTGCCGTCATAGGTCATGCCGATCGCCGCGTCGGGGGCTTCGATCCAGCCCATCGCGTCGGCGAAGTCGGCGTCTGCCTCCGCTATGTTGATGACAACACCGTCTTCAATGATCGCGTACCGCATGAGTCTTCCCTTAGACGACGGTGACGCGGCAGAAGCCGTCACCGCCGTTACCGCCAGCGCCGCTGTTGTATGCAGGGTTACGTTGTGCACCGCCGCCGCTTCCGCCGGCAGCGATCGAGCCGCTGCCGCCATTGCCTGCGTTGCTGGCCCCACCTGTGTCGTTAGGATAACCGCCGCCGCCGCTGCAAAGACCCGTACCGTTGGCCCCATTTCGACTGCCGTCTGTCCCGGCCACGCCCGGAACACCGTAGGGGCCTTGAGCACCGTCAAGTCCAGGTCGAACTGTGGTTGAATAAATGCTGCCACCGGGTGAGCCGCCAGCACCTCCGAAAATGCTACGCCAACCTTGTCGAATTTGTCCGGTTTGACCCGAGAAGGAGTTGCCGCCGCCACCACCGCCGAAGAAGCCAGGGGCGCCGATTGAATTCCCGGAAATGTCTACACCAGACCCGCCCCGTTCAGCCGAGTAATCAGAACCAAGCGCGCCTAAGTTTGGGGTCGTCGTCGCTAAACCGCCGCCGTCGCCACCTGGAGCATGGTCGCCCGATTTGCCTCCAATTCCCTTTTTCCCGCCATAGACCCCAAATAAACTTCCAAATGTAGAATTACCGCCGTCGGTTCCATCATTTCCATTGGTCGAGGCAGTTGTTTGTGCTGCGCCGCCAATCCCGCCAGCGCCGATTGTAACAGCAACTGTAGCGGGTAAAAGCGCCAACGGTATTTTTACCGTCCAGTGAGCACCGGCTCCGGCTCCGGAACCGCCACCCGGGTTCGAGGTGTTTTTGCAGCCGCTGCCACCACCGCCACCACCAGCCCAAATGTCAATGACGGCATAGCTGCCCCTACCTGGATTGTTCCAGAGGCCAGACGTCGGGAATTCCTGGATATCGATTGCGCCGGCACTGTTGAAACGGCTGACATTATCGAACGCATTGCGCGGGAGTGTCATGCCAGCGATCTCCGCGTACCCGTGAGCGACGCGGCGACGCTGTTGGCGACGCTGGCGGTGGCATAGAGGCTGGCCCCGGGGGGCAAAGGCAGCGCGATTTCGGGATCCTCGCTGGTGGCGGGGGCGAGCTTCCAACCGGCCAGGCGATAATGCTTGCTCGCCAGCACTTCGCCGGCGGGTACCAGCCAGAGGCTGACCGTGACGGCGGCGCCGCTATAGTTGGTAAGGCGCAGCGCGACCGCGTTTTCCTCGCCCGCCGGTACCGTGAAGAAAGCGCCGGCCGCGATCGTCGGCAGGATCGCATGAACAGGCGTGATGGCGAGCGCGGTCATCGGCTAAATCCTTCAAAAACTGCCGGTGGTGAAGGCGATATCGGCTTGCGTCGGTGCCAGCATGAGCGCCGCGCTTGCTGCGGCCACGTCTGCAGCGATCTCGTCAAGCGCGGCGTCGGTCTGGGCGAGGAAGGCGGCGAGGGTATCGCCCTCGATCACGGCTGTCCGGATCGCCTCGAGCTCTGCGGCGATCGCCTGGGCATCGACGAACAGCGGGTTTAGCACCTCGTTGAGACGATCGAGGCCAATGCCGCGCAGCTGATCGATCGCGCGGAGAAAATCGGGTTGCACCGATTCGATGCGACGAAGCGACGCGACGATGTAAGACATCGCCTCATTCATCCGCGCAGGGCTGGCGGCGGGGTTGGCCGCGAAATCGAGCTCGACCGGGAGCGTCGGATTACGTGACGGGGATAGCATGGGTCACCAGATCAGGTTCGGCCTGCATGCGCGCCAGCGTGGGTTCGTCGACGCGGATCTCCGTTCCCGGCTTGAACAGGAAATCGGGAAAAGCAGGGTCGCGCCACGCCCGCGCGAGCTGGACGCTGTAAAAGCCGGATGTGGACTTGGTCGCTTTTGCCATCGGTGCGTTTCCTTAAAGCGCGTAATCGCGGCGCCATGCGAAGTGGAACGGGGTGAGCGCGTTGTCCGTCGTGGCGGTCGCCTTCATCCGGTAAGAGGTGACGGCCGCGCCGAGATTGAACAGCCAGGTGCGTTCGGTCGCGCCATCGGGCGTGACGACATCGACCACCGATGAAGCGGCGGTCTCCGTCGCATAGCCAGCGCCGGTGAGCAGTTTCATCGTTGCGGTGTGGTTTGCGGCCTGGAAGCCCTCGAGCCGGGCGATGACGCGGATCGACGCCGAACCCGCGCCGGGCAGGTTGCGAACGGTTGAGAACAACGCCAGCGCGGTCGCGCTGCGCGACGCGGTGACCTGGCTGCCGGTGAGCATGATGCCCGGCATCATATCGGGCGAGCCGGTGAAGACCGCGCGGAGCGGCAACAAAGGCGGCACAACGCCGCCGGCGCCGAGCACCATCGCCTCGGTGCTCGCCAGCGGATACCAGATGCCGGCCACCTGGATTTCGAAGGTCAGCTGGGTCGACCCCGGCACGATCGCGGGGGCGATGATATCGATATCCGAAATGCCGCCATTGAGCGTGAGCGGATTGAGATCGATCACCGCGCGCGCCGACGAAAATTCGGCAGCGTACAGATCGAACGCGAGATCGCGCGTCGCATCACCCTGCTGATAGGCCCCATCGAGGATATAAAAGAAGGTGCCTTGCGGAAACGCGGTTCCAGCAACGGTGCCGACCCAGTGATCGGCGGCGGTGATGATCACGAGCGCATAGCGCTTGCCGCCAGTGAGGAATACGGGCTGCACCGGAATGATCGTCTTGCCGCCGAGCACGAGTGACGCGCGTTCGACCGTGGTCTTTGACAGCACCTTGTTGAGCACGGGCAGGCCGCGATCGGTTTCGCAAATGGCGATCGTCACCGCGCCGTCTGCGGCGAGGCGGGTGAAGGTGAGCCCGACCGCATCGAGCCAGATATCATTCGCCTGCAGGAAGGTTTCGGCGATCTGGGTGCCGTTGACCTCATGATTGGTGGTGACCGCGTCCCAATAGGGCTCTTCGTAGGCGCTTTCCCAGAATTGCGTGGCGCGGACATGGGTGAAGCCGCCAAAGGTCTCAAACGAGTCGACCTGCCATGTTTCGCCCTGGACGCGGAAGACGCCCGAGATCGGATCGTAATCGCCGGCGAGCCACCAATTGCCGAAGGTGCCCGTATAGGCTTTCTGGCCATAGCTGATCGCGACGCGGCTGACCGAACGCTGCACGAGCGACTGGACGCCAAAGGTGAATTGCGATGCCTGCACCTCGCCCGTTGCAGGGCCAACGCTCTGCCGCAGTTTGCGCGTATAGGCGGGGAACAGCATGCCGTTGACGATCTTTGCCGCCGGATTGAGCGGATTGAAGATGCCCATCGCTGCGACCGAGCTGGCGATGGCGGGGAAGCGCGCGCCTTCGCGGATTTCGACGTTGCTGCCCGCAAAGGCGAGATCGGTGGCGCGGGTATCAAGGAAGAAATCGTTGCTGCTATCGAGTGCTGCGGACGGCACGCCCTGTTTCGATTCGATGACCGCGAGGCGGGCGAGCGAGCGCGCGTAATTTTCCTTTGAGACAAGGCGCGACTGCCCCTGGGTGAGGGCGGCGATATCGGAGCCGAGCGACGCGATCTGGGGCTGGGCCTTGCTGCTGAAATCCTCCACCGCCGCAACACGCGTGGCCACGCTCTGGACGCTATCGAGCGCGGTCGCCGCGATCATATCGACCGACGCGATGCCAGCCGGGGTGAGCAGGATCTGCGCGACGACGAGCGCGCCGGTCGGCACCAATGGCGGCACCGGATCTGCGCTTTCCTGGCCGATCACGGTGTTAACGTTGGCGATGCGCGCGCGGGTGAGTGCGACCTGGCGCGGTTCGGATGCGCCGGTTTCCTCATTGAGCAGGAATTCGCGCGTCGTCTGATCGGTGTCGATCTCATCGCCGTAAACGGCGAGGCTGACAATCTTGCGGGTGGCGACGGGCAGGCTGGTCGTGAAATCCTTCACGAACACCTGTTCGGCGGCATAAACGATGCCCGCCGAATAGAGTCGGCCAGGCTGGACGGTGAGCGTGGTGACGCCAGTGGCAGCAGCCGCGAACCCGGCATAGCGGCGATCGCCGGTGACGGCATCGGCGACGATGTTATCGACAGCGCCCTGCGCATAGGACTGCAGATCGTTGAAGTCGACGGGGGAGGCGTCCATGTCCTCCTGGAAGATGACGCGCTTTTCCATTCAGAATTTCCTCATGCGGGTGCCGAAGGTGAAATCGCCAAAGACCAGCCCCGGCGCGAAAGCGGCTGGGGCGTGGCTGGCCGTGTCGATCAGGATCGTGTCACGCGCCGCCTTGGCAGCGCGCACCGCCTCGATCGTGCGCGCGACGGGCGTGAAATCGGCGGTGCGGGTGAAGCCGCGGCCATGCCAGCGATTGAAGGTGAGACGCGGCCGGCGCATCGGCACAACGATGCTGAGTTCGGCCGTGTAAGGCGCGATGCCATAGCGGCCATGGCCGTGCCATGCCCGCACGGGGCGGCGGGCGATGCTGATGCTTTTGTCAGCCACCGAGAAGCGATCATAGACGAGCCGTGGCGCGGCCGAGGGCTGGAGATAGCGCAGCGGACGCCCGAAGAACGAGCGATGACGCGGGGCAATGCGGCGCGGGAAGATGCGCACCGGGGCGATGGCGACTGGCGGGGCCCCGCGCGACAGCGCATAGGCAGCCGCCGCCGGATCGGGACGAAAAGCGACGATATCGGCAAGCGCCCGCGACGCGCGGAGCCAGCCAAAATGATGGCCGTGCCAGCTGCGATTGGGGCGGATCGCGGGGAGCAACGCGGTGACGGCGCCATCGGCCTCGACGACGTCGATCGTGCGATCGACACCCGCCTGCCAGAAACTCGCGCGCGTGCCGAGCAGATCATCGCCGCGGCTAGTGCGGAGCCAGGCACGGGCGAGATTGCTACCCTGCCAGCCGCGGCGGGCCGCGCGCGACGAGAGGAACCAGCGGCGACGGGCGATGCCATGATGACTAAAGGGATAGAGGCGCACCTGGGGAAGGGCAGCCAGATAGGCTGCGCGCGCTTCCGCCGTGATCGCCGATTTCCAGAAACCGCTCGCGGGCGGCCGTACCGCACCGCGAACCTCGCTGCCGACCAGCGCGACATGCGCGGCGATGCCCGCCAGCGTCGTCTTCGAGCGGTGGAGCGGGATGGCATTGGCACAGACGAGCCGCTTCTTTGCTTCCGGCCAGGCTTCGTCCCACAGATCGATCGACAGATGAAAGGCCAGATAGCCGAGCAGTGGCGCGGGGCAGGTCGCCGGATCGAAGCTGGCAGGCAGAAGCTCGACGGGCTGCGCATGCCGCAGCTGATCAACCGCATCGACTGCCCGTTCAAAAGCGGTTGCGACGGGTGGCAGCAGATCGGGCGCGATCATCAGACCACCTCTACGGTGACGATCAGCGCGCCAAGCAGCGCCACACCATCGGGGCCAGGCAGGATGTCGCCGATATCGACAAACGCCTGTTCAACCCCGCCGACTGCCCCTGCCGCCCCAAGCATCGCCGCATAAACGGGAACGCCGATCCGCGCGCGGCCTGCCGCATATTGCCGAACGCCGGCTGCTGCCGCCTGTCTAACCAGCTCGGGATCGGGGCCTGGGCGGATACGCAGGGTGAGATTGACGGCGTAGGTGGTGACCGTTGCTGCACGCACGGTAACGATATCGGTGAGTGCCGCGACATCTTCGGCACGCAAGGCGCCCGCGACGGCGGCGACGGCGGCATGATCGGCAGCGACAGGATCACCCGCTGGTGAGCGGCCGAGCAGGATGACATCGACATGACCGCCGGGGCGAATGATAAGCGATACGTCGGCGATCGCTGGCGAGGCGGCGAGCGCGATGGCGCGGTACCCGCCGATCGTAAGCCCGGCGGCGGCGAGCCGTTCGGGCGCGAGCTGGACGCGCAATCGCAGATCAGCGTCGCCCTCATAGACAGCCGGTTCGGTCTCCGTCGCGGCGCGCAGCAGCTGGCGGGTGACGCCGAACAGCGCGGCCAGATGATCGAGATCGCTGCCACCAGCGAAAGCGAGCATGACGGCGCGACCGGCATCGTTCAGGGCCGCACGCTGCAACAGCTCCCGCCAGGCGCCGACCTCAAGCAGCTTGATGACGGGATCGGATTCGAGCAGCGCATCAAAATCGGGCCAGCGCCCGCGAAAATCGGCGATGCGATCGGCCAATATCAGCTCAAATGACAGCGGTGCCACGAATGCCGGTGCCGGCAGCCGTGACAAATCGACCGTTGAGCCGTTCGTTGTGAGCGCAGGATTAAAGCTATCGGGCACGCGCGCATGTCGGCGCGGCCAGCGGGCCTATGCCAGCCCGCGCTGTTGTAGCGCGGCGCGCTACAACAGCGGGCGGCAGGCGATGCGGATTAGCGACCGCCGAGGTGATCGGTGACGCTGGTGAGGATATCAAGCCGATCGTCGGGCGGGAGGCCGATCACGGGGCGGGCATCATAGGTGACCGCGCGCGATTCCGGATTGCGGGTGATCGTATCGCGCAGGCCAAAATGATGGACCCGCATGATGCGTGCCATCGCGCCAACGAAGCCGACCTCGATCCCGTCGGGCGATGCCTGGCGGCGGAGGAATTGCGGCTTGCCTGCCGACCGAAACATCAGCGCGGCTTTTTCTGCGCGAAGCGAGGTAGGGCGCAGCGAGGTGGACCGGGGCTTGCCGGCTTTTGGCGCGGGCTGCGACCGGCGCGGGGCCATGGCTGCGCCATCGGGGGTGACGTTCGCCTTGATTCGCTTGGCGTTCGCGGTGCGCAGCCGGGTGCCTAGCTTGCCCGCAAGCTTGCGGCGTTCGCCGGGCTGCAACCGGGCAGTGAGATCGTCGATCGCTGTGTTGAGCGGGGCGAAATCCTCTAATTCGCTCATGGGATCAACTGGTGTTCGCCGAGCCAGATCGATCGGAGTGGCGGTGGTGGCTCGATGCCGGTGATCGACGGATCATCGGGTGACGGTTCGGGCAGGTGCGTGACATCCCAGCCGGTGCCGTCGCCGCGCGCGACGAGGGTGACGGCTTCGGTGAGTTCGAATTCGATCCGGACATCCCAGCTCGACTGATCGAGCACTTCGGCCTTGAAGGCGATCGCCTGATCTGCGCGATCATGGCGGAGCAGCAGATCGGGCTGGTGGGTGCGCAGCCAGAGCAGCAGCGGCACCATGATGGCATCGGGTGGGCCGGTGAACTCCTCAACAAAAAGGATCAGCTGATAGCGATATTCATACGAGAGGCTTGGCGTTCGACGCGACACCAGTCGGCCCTTGTCGATGAAGATCGCCAGCCGATCACGATCCTGCACGAATTCAGGCAGCGCGGCTTCAAGTGCGGTGCGCAGCAGGCCGGGTTTGATCATTGCCCCTGCTCCACCAGCGCGCTGGCGCCGCGCCCATTGTTGAGCCGCACCGCGATGAATGCCAGCTCGCGGACGATTGGCGGGGTGCCCAGCGCCGACAGCGCGGTGAGGAACACAGCATCGCCCGCCAGTTTGGAATAGCGAAGATCCTGACGCATCAAATCGTGGACCGCTGCGGCGGGCAGCATGTCGCGGATAAAGCGCCAGCGATACATCCAGCGCGGCACAGACGCCCCGTCGGTCACGAAGCCAGCGGGCACGCGCACGGTAAGGCCCGAGCCGAGATAGCCGATATCGAACGTGAACGCGGTTTCGGTGCGATAAAGCTTGCGGCCGCTTTTTCGATCGATGCCGAGTTCATGAAAACTAGCGCTGGTGAAGCTGCTCATGGCGCGGCAGGTGGGCGTGTTGCCGGCTCCGCGCTTGCCGAGGTTGGGGCGGGACAGCTACCCGGGCGCTGCCAGTTGACCAGGCGATCGAGCTGGGCGGCATTTACGCCGAATGCGCGGGCAATGCCGATCAGCGCGGCGCGCACCGATCGCGGGAGCAGCGCGACGGTGGCATCGTCTTCGGGAAGCGGGGCGGGCCGTTCGGCGCAGCGCAGCAGATCAGCCGGCGGCGTATCCTTGACTTCGACCGCGACGGGCACGTGCTTGTCGACGGGGACTTCAATCGTCTTTGCGCAACCCGGCAACATCGTTGAAAGCATCAAACCAGCGGCGATCAACGCGGTTCGTGTGATCAATTTCGGCATCGGCTTTCTCCATGCGTTCGGTGGCAGCGCGGGCGGCGCGGGCATCAGCGGCGGCGCGTTCGATATCGGTGCTCGACTTGGCGTCGCGATCGCGCATCGCCCTGGCCAGCGTTTCGGCCGTCACGCGCATCGTCCCGGCCTTGAACGCGGCAAGATTGCGCACCTGGCGCAGGCAGACGGCACCGCGTGGGTGACCGATCGTCACCCGTTTTCCCTTGGTGCTGATTGTCATGCTGGAACTGGCCGCGAAATCGGCATCGGCGGCGGTGCAGATGCGTTCGGCGGTGGCGGTAATGCGCTCACGATCGCGGCGGACATTGGCGCCATCGGCGTAGAAATAGGCAGCGATCGCCCCCAGCGCGACCAGCACGAGAAACTGGCTGTTGCCGGTTACCCAGCCGAAAGCGGCTTTCAGGCCGAGCTTTGCCATAAGGTTCACGGGGATCTTCATTCGATCACCTCCAGCGTTCGATCGCCGCTGCGCCAGATGCGTTCGCGGATGGCGCGGGGCAGGATGATGCACCCCGATGAGGCGCTGAAATCACCACGGGCATTATCGCCGTGGATGCGGAACGCGCTGCGGCCCGTGGCGTCGTGGCGATCATCGTTCGGGGTCGCGTCGACCGCGTGCACCGTGATCGTGAATGGCCCCGTGTTCGGGCTGTTGGCCACGCTTTTGATGGCATAACGGCCGCGCGGGATGGGGCCGACACCGCGCACGCCCTGGAGCGCGGGGTTGTTGCGGCCCCGGCCTTTCCCGGCATAGCCGCGCGAGACGAGCTGGCCATCATGATAGAGCGCGCCGGCGGATTGATCCCATGTCCAGCTCATTTGCTGTCCTCCGTCTGATCAGCTTTCATATCGGCTGACGTTTCGGTCTTTGTCGGCATGAAGCGCGCGGCGATCGCCGACGGGATGCCGCCGACGACCTGAGTCGCGCTGGAAATGAAGGGCGGCGTCGCCTTGTAGGCGATCATGCCCATGGTAAAGGTGATGCCCTGAAGCACGAACGGATCGATCGGCTGCCAGGGCCAGATGGCGCCCACCGCGCGGCTGGTGAACCAACTGACAGTGACGCCCACTGCGAGGCGGGCGAAGCGATCACCCCAGGTTAGGCCCTTCTCGTACATGAGGCTGACACCCGCGCCGAGCGCGGCGGGCGTGAGCCCGATCAACAGGCTGATGATGGTATCGATGACGGGGCCAGTGAATTTTTCCACGCGGTTCAATCCCAGAGCTGGACGGTGTCGATCACGAGCGGGCTCGCGTTGAGGGTGATGAGGTTGGCCGGGATGAGCACCGGCGTTCCTTCGGCCAGCGCAGTGCCGGTGACAGCGATGCCGCGATTGGCATCCAGCACCGCCTCCACCACGCCGGAATCGCGGCCCGTGCTGCGCCAGACCAGCGCATCGAGGCTTTCGCCCTGGTGCGCCCGAACGATCAGGGGAGAGACAATCATAACAGCGCGCACCGGCTGCGCGTTTTGCCGAGGAGATCGCGAATCGCGACGATGGCGTTGCGGCGGTGATCATCGGCCGAGATCGCACGTTCCTCGGCAACGGCGCGGCCCCGATCGGTGGCGGTGATATCGTTATGCGTCTCGGCAAGATCGGCGGCGGCATAGGCATAGACCGCACGTCGCCAGAGGATGACGGCGCGGGGTGTGCCGTCAATCTGGGGACCGGGCACATCGGCGAGGCTGGCGATGTCGTTCGCTTCATGCGCGGCGCGCCAGTCGCGCAGCTGGGTATCAGCGCTGATGATTCCGCCGATCAGCGCATCGCGGGCGCGCGCGTCCGTCACCAGCGTGCCGAGCCGGATCGATGCGCGAAAGGCGGCGATCGACAGGTTCGGCCACCAGCCATCGCCCGCGATTGCATCGGGCGTGGCCGGGGCCGGGGCAGCGGGGGCAGCGACGAAGGACAAGGCGCGATCTCATTTGGCCGTCCCGAAACTTTACGGGGGGTGAGGTGGGCGGCGGGCGGCTTGAGCCCCCAAAATTAATTGGGCCGCTTGCCGTTCCGTCGATCACCGCCCCCCGAGCGCCGCGGGGCGAGCAGGTGGCGGGCAGATGCCCGAATTACGTGACCGGCGGGGCGAGCCTTTTCAGCTCGCGTTCCATCCGGTCCATGTCCTTTTTGACGCCGATCGACTTGTCGAGGCCGTAGGCGCGGCGATACAGTTCGAGCGCATGGGCGAACCCGGCCTGGCGCTGGCCAGCGGGGCCATCGGCGGCGGGATCGATCGCGGTGGCAGCGCGATCGGCATGGATCGCGCGGGCCTTGAACAGCTTGGCGCGAACCTGATCGGGCATGTCTTCGGCGTGGGTCAGCGTGTCTACAAAATCGAGCACGGCGAGATCAAAGCTACCACCCTGGCCGAATGACTTAAGCGCTGCCTCGGTGATTTCCTCGGCGATCAAGGTGCCTGCGGTGCGATCGAAACGTTCGGGGAGCGCGAGCTGGTGGCGGATGACATATTCGGCCAGATCGAGCGCACCGCCGAACTCACCCACATCGATCAGCCAGATCATGATCTGGACGAGGATGTCATCATGCGCGCCGGTGTTCGCCTCAAGCACGCCCTTCACCCAATCGAAATAAGCGGGCAGCAACTCGCGCTTCAGCTCGATCTTTTTCTCGATCGACTGGATTTCCTTCAAACGCCGCAGATCGACGCCGAGGCGCGCGCGCATCAGCTCATATTCGGTGGCAGCGGGACCGGAACGCTCCGCGCCCGACGCCACCTGGGTGGCGCCGCGCTCGGCGAGCATGCGTTCACGGTGGCGGCGGGCGAGGCTCATCGTTCAGTTGCTCCGGATCAGGCCGCGATGCGGGCGGGCGACTTGCCGAGCACGATGTTCTCGACCAGCGCCGCTACTTCGTAATCCTCAACGACGTAAGCGACGTTGACGCTCTCGTAATTGGCGACCTGCTTGTAATCGGGCTCGTCGCGCAGCATGCGGCGGCGGGTTTCCGACTGCAGGTAAATCGACAGGTTCGAGAGTTTGGTCACCAGCACCGCGTTGCCGGGGAAGAAGGGCACGACGATCGCGCGCTTGCCGCCGACCATTTTCGGGAGCGTGAGGATGCGATCGCGGGCTTCCATCTCGGTTGCGGTGTTGCCGGCTTCCTGCACCACGTTGAGAAACTTTTCGTGGAGCAGATCGGCGCCGATGATCGCTACCAGATCGGTATCGTTGCGGTGCCATTCGGGCAGCAGCTGCACGGCATCGTAAACGAGCGCGTCGAGATTGGCGTAATCGGCCTCGGCCGTGACGGCATTGGCCAGTGCTTCATTGTAAAGCACGCCGTCGAAAACGTAGATCTTCTTGAGGGCCGCGTTGTTCGTGCCGTCATCCTTCACCGTGAGCGCGCCATCATTGAGCACGCGTTCCGGCGCGAAGGTGCGGATCTTGTAGAGCCAGCCTTTGTTGACGTCCTGCAGCAGCGGATTGGCAGCGCGATCGGTAGCCGCGGCGGCGGACGTGCCGTGCCAGCCGATCATGATATGATCGCGGCCTTCCTGGGCGCGGACCGCATTGGTCATCAGCACTTCGAACTCGGTCTTGTGCGCCCAGGCATCGAGGAGGCTGTACGGCCAGGCGTAATCAAATTCGGTGAGCTCGCAGCGATAGCGGCCAAGATCGGCGGTATCGGCGGGGTTGCCGGGTGTGCGCTTGGTACCATTTGGCGTGCGCCCCGCCATCGTGCGGGTAACGCCGATGCCAACCTTGTCGCCTTCCTGCTGGTCGACCATCTCGATGTTGATCTGCTGCAGGAATTCGCTCGAATGCTTGATCCGCTCTTCGAGCTTCTGCTCGACGGCGGGCGCGACCGCAAAATGCTTGTCGGCGTGGGCGGGTTCAATCCCGTTGATCATCGCGATCTGCGAGACATAGGCCGAAAAGAGCAGGCGGGTGGTGTTCTTCATCGTGAGGATCCTCGGGCGGCGATGATGTCAGGTCGGGGTGGCGGGTTGCAGCGGATGGGGCGGGGCTGATCAGCAGTCAGCGCGCGGGCGGCCGTCGCCGCCGGCAGCGGGCTGGCGTGAGAGCTGGTTCGGCTTTTCTGTGGTCTCGATCGATTGCTTGACGGCCGCGAAGTCAGTCTTCAGCGCGCCGATCTGGGCGTTGAAAGCGGTGTTCATCGCCGTGATGGCCTCGCTCATCTTGACCAGGCCTGCCCCGAACGCGGCGAAGCGCGCGTCGTTGTCATTCGCGGGTGCTTCGTTTGCAGGCTCGGCTGGCTTGGCGGGTTCGGCGGGCGTGCCTGGCTTGCCATCGGTGAACTGCTTGAAGAATGCCGTCGCAGCGGCGAGCAGGCCGGTCGTTTCGTTCGCCGGGGCGGCGACATCGTCAAATTCCATCACGGTTTCGGAAGCTGCGGTGAACAGGTTGCCGGCGGCGAGGCGACGGTTGGCGAACGGATCGACGCCCTTTTCGCGTTGGCCGGCAACGAACTGGATGACTTCGGTGCCGAGGCTGGCCGGGCTGTCGGTAACGGCGAGGCCCATGAGGTACGCCTTGCCGGTGGCGGCAAAGTTGGGGTTGATCTCGATCGAGGTGAAACGCTTCTGATCGGCTGCGTTGATGGCGAGCAGATCGTCGTTCGGGGTGATTTGCGCGAACAGCGCGAGCCGCTTTTCCTTCTTGCCGGCGAGATCGAGCTCGATCTCTTCCGTCTTCAGCGCGATCACGTCACCCAGCGCGCGGAACGGCTTGTCGGCGGTGATGCCGCGGATGTGCTCCATGTTCACCCGCGCGGCATAGGTGGCGGGATTATAGCTGGCGGCCATTTCGATCAGCTGCTGCCGCTCGATCGTGCGGCCGTCTGCAGTGGCACCTTCAACGGCGACGCGGAAGAATTTCGACATTTTCGGCATGACGGCGCTGGCGCTCCCTGATCCTGATGCGCGGGGGAACGGGAAGGCCCGGGCCACCGCTTTCGTGGCGCAACAGGCGCTTGGAAGGCCAAATTTCTCAAGCGCGCGCTGTTGTAGCGCGGCGCGCTACAACAGGCGGGAGAGGCAGGTGGCGGGCAGGCGCGGCTAGCGTCGCCAGCATTATGAAGGCCGAACCGCCAGCCGGAACCATCCCGTTCACCGCCAAACGGCGGGCGCGTGCCTATTACTGGGCGGGGTATGAGCTGGGCGACATTGCCGAGATCCTCGGCTTGAACGCGGCGACGGTGCGGAGCTGGAAGGGCCGCGATAAATGGGATGATTTTGCGCCGCTGGCCCGGGTCGAGGAATCGCTCGACGCGCGACTGCAGGTGCTGATCGCGAAGGAGGAAAAGACCGGGCGCGACTTCAAGGAGATCGATCTGCTCGGTCGCCAGCTCGAGCGCACCGCGCGGGTGCGGCGTTACGAAGCGCCGGGCGGGCATGAGGGCGATCTGAACCCGAAGGTTGCCAATCGCAATAAGGGCGAGCGTAAGAAAGCGCCGAAGAATTTCCTGTCGGTCGATGACCAGGCCAAGCTGCGCAGCGAATTCAAGACCGGGCTGTTCGATTATCAGCTGAAATGGCGGTCTCCCGAACAGGCGGCGGTCACGCCGGGCCGCGATGCCGATGGCAAGGTGACGCCGATCCGGCCTGATCTGCTCGCCAGCACCGCCAACGTCACCCGGTTTATCCTGAAATCCCGCCAGATCGGCGCGACCTTCTATTTCGCGCGTGAAGCGCTGATCCGCGCGATCGACACCGGCAATAATCAGATCTTCATTTCGGCCAGCCGGGCGCAGGCAAACATCTTCCGCCAGTATATTCTTGCCTTCGTTGCCGAGGTGACCGGCGTGAAGCTGGAAGGCGACCCGATCGTGCTCGACCTGGAGGGCGTCGAGGGGCCGATGGGCGAGCCGGTGAAGCTCTATTTCCTGGGCACCAATTACCGCACGGCGCAGGGGTATCACGGCGATGTCTATGTCGACGAGGCGTTCTGGATCCACGGCTTTGAGCAGATCGACGACGTGGCGACGGCGATGGCGAGCCAGAAGCGGTACCGGATCACCTATTTCTCGACCCCGTCGACCGTGGCCCACCAGGCGCACCGACTGTGGAGCGGGGAGCGCTTCAACGAAAATCGCGACAAGAGCGAGCGCGGCGATTTCGCTTTCAGCGAGGCACAGCTGCGCGACGGCGTGACCGGGGCGGATGGCGTTTGGCGCCAGGTGGTGACGATACTGGATGCCGAGGCAGGCGGGTGCGACCTGTTCGACATCAACCGGCTGCGCCTGTCCAAAACACCCGACGTCTTCGACAATCTCTACCTCTGCAAGTTCGTTGACGATTCGAGCTCGATGTTCCCGTTCAACCTGATGCAGCGATGCCGGGTCGATGCGTGGGACAAGTGGAGCAAGGATTACGATCCCTATGCGCTGCGCCCGTTTGGGGATGGTGAGGTGTGGATCGGCTTTGACCCGGCCGAGAGTGCCGCGGGTGACGATGCGGCGATGGTGATTTTGGCGCCGCCAGCCGATCCGAAGGGCAAGTTCCGCGTGCTGGAAAAGCACCGGATGCGGGGCATGGACTTCGAGGCTGCGGCCGAGATGATCCTGGCGCAGCGCGATCGATACAATGTGCGCTTCATCGGCATCGACTCGACGGGGATGGGTGCTGCCGTGTTCAAGCTGGTTTCCGCGAAATTCCCGTTCACCAAGCGCTTTGATTATTCGGTGCAGCTGAAGACCGAGATGGTGCTGAAGGCGAAGAATGTGATCAGCGCCGGTCGGCTCGAGTTCGACGCCGGCGCGATCGACATCGTCAACAGCTTCATGGCGATCCGCGCCGAGCTAACCCCGAGCCAACGCCAGATCACCTATCGCGCCAGCCGCGCGGGCGACACCGGCCATGCCGACCTGGCCTGGGCGATCATGCACGCGCTGTACAACGAGCCACTCGACCCCGTCGGCGCGGGCACCCGCCGATCACGCATGAGGATTTCCAATGGAGCAGCAAATGACGACAGTCCCGCAAGTGGAAGCGGCCGCGGCGCCCGAGGGAACGGGCAGTTCGGTCGCAGTATCGCGCCCATCGATGTTCCGCTTTGGCGATCCGGAGCCGGTGCTCGATCGCCGCGACTTCCTGATGCAGACCGAATCGTTCTGGACTGGTCGCTGGTACGAGCCGCCGATCCCGCCGCTGGCGCTGGCCCGCACGTACAATATGAGCGCGCACCACCGATCAGCCATGCTGTACAAGCGCAACCAGCTGCTCCGCTTCTTCGAGCCGTCCCGCTGGTTGAACCGCAAGGAATTCGGCGAGTTCGTGCTCAATTTCCTGATGATGGGGAATGGCTACTTCGAGCGGCGTGATAATCTGGTGGGTCGGCCGATGACGCTGGTGAATTCGCTGGCGGCATATACCCGGCGGGCGCGTGACGGCGTGTATTGGTGGACGGAAGGATGGCAGCGCGACACCGCTTTCCGGGCCGGATACGTGTTCCACCTTTGGGAGCCGGACCTTGTGCAGGAGCTGTACGGGATCCCCGAATATCTATCGGCGCTGCAATCGGGGCTGCTCAACGAGGCGGCGACGATCTTTCGCCGGCGATATTACATCAATGGCAGCCATGCCGGGTACATCCTCTACATCAGCGACGCCAAGTTCGACGCGGAAGACAGCAAAGCGCTCGAGGATGCGGTGATCGCGGCCAAGGGGCCGGGGAATTTCCGCAACGTCTATCTCCACATCCCCGATGGCAAGGAAAAGGGCGTCCAGGTGATCCCGGTGGGCGAAGCCGCGGCAAAGGACGAGTTCCTGGGCATCAAGAACACCACGCGCGATGACATATTGGCGGCGCACCGCGTACCGCCGGTTCTGCTCGGCGTGGTGCCGCAGAACACGGGGGGCTTTGGCGATGTGGCGAAAGCGGCGGACGTGTTCCATTTCGCTGAGATCGAGCCGCTGCAGCTGCGCATGCTGGAGGTGAACGACTGGCTGGGCGTGGAGGCGGTGCGCTTCCGGCCTTACGAGCGACAGGCGGGAGCAGCACCCGCTTCATGATCAAACCCGCCGGGCAGCGCCGCGGCGTTGGCCGGCGGGGGTGACCGGGGGGCAACCCGGCCAACCGACGAGCGCGAACTCGCCACGACACAACCGGCCAAGCTGGGCCGCCCCGCACCCGGGCCACGGGCGGGGTTTGTTAGAGCGAGGAATGATGATGAAGCCGTTAACGATGACTGATGTGAAGCCGGTGCAGCCCGTGGCGGGCTATATCGGCGGCAAGCGCAATCTGGCGAGCACGATCGTGCCGATCATCGATCGGACACCGCATGATGGCTATGCCGAGCCGTTCGTTGGGATGGGCGGGATTTTCCTGCGCCGCACCCGCCGCCCGCGCACCGAGGCGATCAATGATATCTCCGGCGATGTGGCGACGTTCTTCCGGGTGCTGCAGCGGCATTACGCGTACATGATCGACATGCTGCGCTTTCGCCTCACGAGCCGGGCCGAGTTCGAACGGCTGCGCGCCTTGCCGCCGGAGCGGTTGACCGACCTGGAGCGGGCGGTGCGCTTTCTGTACCTGCAGCGGCTTGCATTCGGCGGGAAGGTGGAGGGGCGGCACTTTGGCGTCGATGCGCGCAAGGGCGCGCGGTTCAACGTGTCGCGGCTCGAGCCGATGCTGGCGGAGATCCACGAACGGCTTGAGCCGGTGGTGATCGAGCAGCTGCCTTACGCTGATTTCATCCGGCGATATGACCATTCGGGCATGCTGTTCTATCTCGATCCGCCCTATTGGGGGTGCGAGACCGATTACGGGCAAGACGTGTTTGGCCGGGCCGACTTCGAGGTGCTGGCCGCGCAGCTGGCGGGCATTGAGGGCAAATTCCTGCTCTCGATCAACGATCGGCCTGGCGTGCGTGACGTCTTCGGTGCGTTCGCGATGACCGAGGTGACGACGCGGTACCAGGTGGGCGGCGGTACCGGCCGCGAGCGTATCAACGAGCTGCTGATCTCGAATTATGATCTGCCGGCGCCGGGGTAATCTCGGGCTAGCAAGGCATCCAGTGCTACTGCGGCGCGAATCCTCCGCCGGCATCCGTGAGGCGGTCGCCGATTACCGTCAATTGTCTCGATACTGGCTCGTCGGTAAACAGGGCTACCGCATCGCAGTGTGCTGGATGGGAATATCGGTGAGGGGCAATTGTGCTGACAAAAGAGACGACGTTTATAATCGGTGCTGGGGCTAGTCGGGATTTTGATTTCCCGCTGGGGGATGACCTTCGCGAACGGATCATCAGCGTCCTGGCGATGGCCGACGAGACCAAGAGCCTGAGCTTCTCAGATCCGGTGATATGGGAATTATTGGTCGATCGGGCGACAAAAGAGCGCCCTGGCGATTGGACTAGCAGAATCAAGGAATATCGCCGAGCGGCATGCATTATTAGGGATGGGCTGCCGTACGATCGCAGTATCGACAGTTTTCTCGACGGCCTGCGTAACAAACCGGACGTCGAGTTCCTCGGCAAGCTGGCGATCGCCACTGTAATTTTGCGCGCGGAATCGAGATCTCCTCTAATGCCCTACCTAGCCGGCAACGCGAACGCTGAGCAGATTCGAGCAGAGAGGCTCGCCAAGACGGTTGGCGGATGGCACGCTCAGCTTGGCCAGATCCTCTACGCGGGATACACCAGCGAGGACTGCGACGACGTGTTCAGTCGTTCGTCCTTCGTGATCTTCAATTACGATCGCTGTATAGAGGAATTCCTAGCGAAGTCACTTGTAAGCCGCTTCGATATCGAGCGATCGAGAGCTGAAGCTGCGGTAGCACGATGCCGGATAGTGCACCCTTATGGTCAAGTCGGCGAGTTCCAGCCCGGTCAGGAGGGGCACGTCGCATTCGGTGATGCCGACCAGCGACACTTGGTTGCCACCGCCGCTTCGATACGGACGTTTACCGAGGCGATGGCGGATGACGTCGCAGCGACCGTAAAAGAATATGTTTCGCGCGCTGAGACGCTGGTTTTTATGGGATTCGGCTGGTTGCCGCAGAACATACAATTGCTCCAAGCCGGCGGCATAACGAAGGCCAGTAAGGTTTTCGCAACGACGATGAAAATGGACATTGGTGAGCTGTCCGTCGTTGCGTCAAAGATAAATGCGATCTTGAACCGAAGCGCCACTGCAAGGACCAGTTTCGGCAATCTATCACCCAACCCCGAGTTCATTAACCATTCCGGCGATTGTAGCTCTCTTATGCGCAATTGTTGGCTCCGCCTTACCAATGGGTGAGAGGTGCGCCTGAGCGAGCGGTTAAGTACAATCAGCGCAGTCGCCGCTGTTGAGACTTGAATTCCATGCCGCTCGCGGGGCCGATCGGCGGGCTGTCCACCGGCATCGACGTGGCCTTTACCTCTGGGAAGCGTGTGCCGCATGAACGGCAGCGCAGATGCTTGCCGATCGCCATCATATGGCGACGCCAACCGCGCAGCACTGCAAGCGCTAGCAATGGGCGCGGGGGCACAATGATCTTGCGGCGGCAGCCCTTGCACATAATCGACAGCGCGAGCCGCTCGCGATCGACGTCGTCGACTGTTTCGCACCTCGCGACTCGCATCCGATCGAATTCCACAACCTCGAATGGAACAAATAGGCAACATCGCGCAAGAGGTAGAACCTCAACTCGGCGCGTCGCGCTTGCCCCCGCGCCTCGCCTGCTCGCTTTACCGATCGGAATCGTTGCATTCGGCCGTCCGCAACGGCGGCGGGGCTGGGTACAGTGCTGGGGCAGGGTGGGCTAGGTCGTGAATCCATAAGCGAGCGCTTTCGGCACGCGGGCTAAGCGTCCGAAGGTGGTGGAAAGCGGACGTATGTTATTTCCCGAGAGTAAAATTGACCCTGACGTGCGGCAGCCACGCGGGGAGCACCTCGCTCGATAGGTCAAGCCTCGCAAGTTCGCGCTCCGACTCTTCCGCATTGCCGTCGAACCCATATACGACTGGGATTTCGTGCCCCTTCATTGGTATGCCACCGCACCATAGCCCCGGTGCTGGAACAGGCCCGTTAAAGTGTTCGTCCCAAGCGTAATTCACCACCCAAAGCTCGCCGCCAAGCACCTCGACATCATCCTCTCGGCACGCGGCTAGAAACGATGAGACGTCCTCCGGCAGCACGCCAAGCTCGCCATTCGTCGCATGGAAAGCTCGCGAGCGGACGACGGGGTCAAGTGACGGCGGCCAAAACATTGAGGCACCCTACCACCAAGCAAAATGTCCGCTAGTGGGGCGAAAGCGGAAACGGTGCGGCGGGGCTAAGGCTCGCGCCTAGGCTTAACGCGAGCGGTGCCCAAGTCCCTGGGCGCGGTCAGCATTACCCTCTGGTACCCTTGCGGGTCTCCTCTGCCCCCCGCCGCAGGACCGATCTACGGCAGCTTTCCGCGTTCGGCAAATCGGCGCTGGACGCCCGCAACTGGGGCGATAGCCGCCAGTCTGCTTTTCCGCTTCATAGCCGCCGTTCCGCTTTCGGGTAGGTCCGCCACGCACCAAAGGGCCGAACGGCGGAAACTGGTGGAAAGTGCTCGGGCAGCTTTCAGGATCGCATCGTGCCGAAGCGGACATTGGCTTGGTCGCGGCAGGGACGGCGGACCTGCTGACTGTGTTCACTTTTCTGCCGAGCAGCGGCGAATCACAACACCCTGCCGCAGATTGGGCAGATCCGGTTAATTCTGGCATGAAACGGGTCGCGCCGTCACTTCGCCGCCAAGCGATCCATGGTATGCTCGCGCTTGGGTGGGGTTCCGAGTCATCGCGACGGCCACCGAGAAATTATCGGTTATTGCCCTGCCGTGCCAAAGTGTAACCGATTCCTGCACGAATGCAGCGAGCTAAATCAGGTGCATCGGGCGCAATATTGTTTGTTTCGCACAACGGCAATATAGCAGCAGCGATTGCAGCATTTAACGGTTGGCGTTTTTTTGCTTCAGCGGGATTTAGTTCAGCAAAAGCGGCAGCCAAGGCAACGCCCGCAGGTTTGCTGATGGGAACGACGCGATTAATATTCATTGCTGACGTCAGCGAATAATTGGAATAACCGCGCATTGCGCGGAGCTCGTAGTCTGTAATAGGAGTATTGACGCAGCCGGATTGATTGGCACAGAAGTTCATCAGGCTCATACCAGCGGGCTGCGCAAGAGCTGTATCCACAATTGATTGGCTCAAGCGCAGCGCGCCCTCTGGGCGCAAGCCGAGAAAGCGTGTAAGCGAAGTGGCGACATCAGCAAGCCAATGATTATCAATCACGGTATTCAAATCCGCAATTTTTTCATTGGCTACTTCTTTTTCGAAACTGGGCCGGAACCTGATTGATGGCTCGGTAAAATGCATGCCTACAAGCACTTCGTCAACTTTTTCGGCGCGGACCTGGTTTGCTCGCAGAGTTCGTGCTCCTACATCAACTATTGGTCTGGCCTGCGCATGGCTCACCTGTTGCGTTAGCGCGAACTGCGCAGCAAGGATCAGTGCAATAAAAAGTGTTATCTTTCTCAATACATCCTCCAAAATTCATCGCAGATGATAAATCCAATTACATTTGGCGCGAGGCGATTCTGTTAGAAATAGTACCAAACGAGAGTAAGAGAAGATCGCTGAAGCTTTGTTCGAAGCCAATTTCCTCACATCGAATAGCTTCCATCTTCAACCCTAGATCATCGATCTCATCGCGTTCAAGAAGGCTTACAACTAACCCGACGCCCGAGCGCCTCCAGTGCGCTATTTCGTCTTCAGGCCAATCACCGGCACGCGGGCGAGCCATGATGGCCAATCTCAACGCTTCCCCGGCATTAATCCAACAAAGCTCTGAAGGCATTCGGCTAGTTAATTGAATGGCAGGTTTTAAGGAAGCTGGGCGACCAATCGAATGTCGCAGATTGGGGCGGTTGCCGACCGGCCGCTTTTTCTAAGTCTACCGCCGAGTTGGGATAATATCAAAGCAGGGCGGGTTTGATGCGATTTGATGCGAGTTGATGCGCGCGTTCGCGCTCTCAGCGCACGCAAGGTGATGGGGCCGGGTGGCACAGACCTTGCGCGTGCTGCACCCGGCAGCACCGGATCGGCCACAAGCCGATCCGTCCACCAACTGTCGTTGGCGTTCCCGTATGATTGGGCGGGGGCATCGGGGCCTGGTCGAGCACGAAATCAACGCGCGCCGAAGGCGCTCCTTCTCATCTTGTTCTCACAGGGCCTCATACAAACCCACCAGCGGAATCGCGGTCTGGGTTCAAGGCGAGCCTGGTGAGAACGGCCGCGTACTCGGGGTCGGCGATTGCCGCGGCGATGGCAGCTGCTTTTTGCTCATCGGGCATCGCCGCGAAGGATTCGGTGCGCCGGTCGCGATCAGCCGCCTCGGCTGCACGTTTCATTGCCTCGGTCGGCCGGCGCAGGATTTGCCTGACGAGCGTTGAGGTAGCTGCCCTGGCCGTGTCGCGCAGCTCGAGAAAATAGGCGTTCGAGATCTGCTTGATCTGGGGCTCGCCGGGTGGGGCGTCGGGGACGGGCACGGTGCGCCTCGACCAATCGAGAAAGCCATTGTCGCGCAGCCGCGTGATCGCGCGGTGAATCGCACCACAGGATCTCTCCAGCTGGGTCGCGAGCCATTTGATCGATGGGTCGAGACGGCCGCCCTTGACCGCGCGCAGGCGCAACAACAAGCGGTAAACCTCTAGCGCTACATGCCCCAGCGCGCCGTTCTTTGCGCCCACGGTCGCCCGCCTGGTCGACTTGTCGAATTGTTCGGCCGCCGCCATTCGGGCGTTGTTTTCCGACCGGCTAAAGGTGTTGGCTGCGCGCCAGCGGCGCAACTCACGCTCTCCGGCATAGAAGCTGTGCCGATGAACCGGGTTGCCTGTTCGAGAGCGGCTGGTGCGGGCGCCAGCGTCCAGAGCGGCTGCGAGCTCTCCGATCGGGCCCGCGCTCATTCCGCACCCCCGATCAGGCGCGCTGCCGCCGCCGGGCACGAGGTGATGACCCGCGTTCTCCATCGAACAGCGCCGCGGCGGGCGCCTCTTCCGGAAACAGCAGATCGGCCCATTCCTGCGCCAGCGCGCGGCGACGGGGCATATAGGCATAGCGATTGTAGATCGGCTCGACGCCGGCGGCCATGTGCGCCAGCATCAGATCGATTACCTCGCGATCGCCGACGCGGTTCTCCATCGCCGCCAGCGCATTCATCACCGTCGAGAAGCTCGATCGCCAGCCATGCGGAACATGCACACCGGTGAATCCAGCCGAGCGATAGAGGCTGCTTAACGTCGCGTCGCTGATCGGTGATCGCGGATTGCGCACGCTTGGGAACAGCAATGGACCGCCGCCCACCGTTGCCAGCGCCGTCCTCACGACGTCTACGGCCTGCCGCGACAGCGGCACGAGGAATTCGTGCCGCACATCGCGCTTCTGTGCGGCCGTTAGCTTCATCTTGTCCGCCGGGATGCGCCACAAAGGTGCATCGCCGTTGAGATCCTCGAACTCCTCCGGGGCCGCCAGCCTGATCATGCTCGGTCGAACTGCTGTCAGTGCCAGCAGCCGCGAGGCCAGCCTCGTGATCGCATAGGCCGGTGCCGTTTCGACATGCCGAATGACGGACCGCGCCGCCGTGACGTCCAGCACGGCTGGACGATGGCCGTGCCGAACTTTGCCCAGTGCCTTGCGCAGTCCGGCCGCCGGATTGTTGGTGACAATGCCGGCGGCGATCGCCGTCTCGAAAATATCCGATACATGTTGCCGAATGCGGTGCGCCGTCTCGGTCGCTCCGCGCTCCTCGATCGCGCGAAGTGCCCCCAACAATAGGGGCACCGTGATCGCCGTGACAGGCAATGCCCCCAATGTGGGGAACACGTCGTTCTCGAACCGATCCAGTACCTGTTGACCGTACCGAGCAGCCCAGTGCGGCTTCTGGCCAGCGTGCCAGCGGCGGGTTGCCTGCTCGAAGGTGTTGCGCTCGCGTGTGTGTGTTTCTGCCCGGCGCTGCTTTTTGTGGACTTGGGGGTCGATGCCGTCGCGGATCATCCGGCGTGCTTCGTCCCTGCGTTCGCGCGCCTCGGTCAACGACACTTCCGGGTAAAGCCCGAAGGTCAGACGTTTTTCCCTGTCCGCAAAGCGATATTTCAATCGCCACGACCGAGAGCCCGACGGTAACACGAAAAGATAGAGCCCGCGTTCGTCTGCGAGCTTGTATGCCTTGTCGCGCGGCTTTGCCGATCGGCACTTCAGATCGGTCAGCACCCGGTGCCCCCAGGGTGCCCCCAGGGTGCCCCCAAATCACTGCGCTTTTGTGATCCGACCTGATCCCGCATGATCGTACAGAAACTCCCAAATCCTTGCCGAAGCAAGGAATTTGAGCAGTCCTGATCGGCTCTGATCGGAAAAAGTGGCTCCCTGAGTTGGATTCGAACCAACGACCAAGTGATTAACAGTCACCTACTCTACCGCTGAGCTATCAGGGAACAGCGAAGCGCTGCCTTTATGGCCGGGTCGCAGCGGATGCAACCCCTGTTTCGCGGATTATGCCCAATTGATCGGCGCAGCCGCGATCAGGAGATGAACTGTTCCATCGTGATGCGATCATCGAGCGCATGTTCGGGATCGAACAGCAACGTCAGTTCCCGGCTGCGGTCCATGGCGATATCGACGCGGGCGACATCGCGGACTTCGGTCTGATCAGCCACCGCGCTGACCGGGCGTTTGGCCGGTTCGAGCACCCGCAGTGAAATCCGTGCCTTGTCAGGCAGAATCGCGCCACGCCACCGACGGGGGCGAAACGCGCTGATCGGGGTGAGGGCGGTGAGCCCGCAACCGAGCGGCAGGATCGGCCCCTGCGCGGAGAAGTTATAGGCGGTCGACCCGGCCGGGGTTGCGGCGAGGATACCGTCGCATACCAGTTCAGGGATCACGACCCGGTCGTTGACGGTCACTTCGATTTTCGCGGTCTCTCGCGTTTCGCGCAGCAGCGAGACTTCGTTGATCGCGGGCACTGAATGGCGTTCGCCTGAAATCGTCTCGGCGATCATCCGCAGCGGCGTGACCTTGAACGCCTTGGCCCGTTCGAGCCGCCCGTCGAGCCCGTCCAGCCGCCATTCGTTCATCAGGAAACCGACGGTGCCCAGGTTCATCCCGAACACCGGCAGCGGATCGCGTGCGCTTTCGAGCTGGCTGTGCAGCGCCTGCAGCATGAAGCCGTCGCCACCCAGCGCGACGATCATATCGGCCTGGTTGATCGGTGCCCATTCGTAGTTGTGGCGCAATTCATGCGCGGCCGACTGCGCAGCGGCGGTCGGCGATACCACCAGCGCCCGCCGTTCATAGCGGCTCATCCGCCGGTGACGCTCATGTGACGGGTGACCGCAGGCGCGCCACCGGCGGTGATCCGAAAATCATGCCGCGCCGGTTTCAGCCGCATTGCCGTGTCGAGCGCGGCATCGAGCCCTGCAACGCCTTCGGCGCGCAGCACAGCCTTCAGGTCGACCTGATCATCCTGGCCAAGGCACATGTAAAGCTTGCCCTCGGTCGTCAGCCGAACGCGGTTGCAGCCATCGCAGAAATTGGCGGTGAGCGGCGAGATAAGCCCAAGCCGGGCACCGTAATTGCCGACGCGCCAGTAGCGCGCGGGGCCACCACTGCGATGGTCGTCACGCGACAGATCGAACGCCTTTGACAGATCATCGAACACCTCGGTGAGCGGCAGGAAGCGATCCGCGCGGTCTTCGTCGATGGCACCCATCGGCATTGTTTCGATCAGCGACAGATCAAAGCCATTACTGCCGCACCAATCGAGCATCGGGGCGATTTCATCCTCGTTCAGACCCTTGAGCGCGACCATGTTGATCTTGATCGCCAATCCGGCGCGCTTGGCGGAAAAGATGCCGTCAATCACCTGTGCAACGTCCCCGTGGCGGGTGATGTGGCGAAAGATGCCGGGGTCCAGGCTATCGAGGCTGACGTTGATGCGGCGAATGCCCGCTGCCACAAGCGCGTCTGCGTGTTCGGCCAGCCGGGTGCCGTTGGTGGTCATCGTCAGCTCGTCGAGCCCCGCGCCGACGTGGCGACCCAGTCGCCGCACGAGCTCGGCCACATCACGGCGGACGAGCGGCTCGCCCCCGCTCAGCCTGATCTTGGTGATGCCGCGCGCAATGAAGCGCTCGGCGATGATCGCGATTTCTTCCAGGCTCAGCAGCGCGGCCTTGGGCAGAAACGTCATTTCTTCGGCCATGCAGTAGCGGCAGCGCAAATCGCAACGATCCGTTACCGAAATGCGCAGATAGCTGATCGTCCGGCCGAAGCTGTCGACAAGGGAGGGGGCGCACGCCATGAACACCGAGCTAAGCCTTCGCAGCCGTGCAAACAACCCTGTTCCGCAAAGTGGCTTTGCGCATTGGCGAACCCTGTGCCGCGCGTTAGGCTTTCCCGCATGACCGATGCCGCCCGCGACCCCGATGTTGATCCCACGCGGCATGGCAGCCCGGCCGCGGCCCTGTTCATCCTCTCCTTTCGGCAGCGCGATGAACTGGCGGCGCTCGCGTCGCGCGGTGGCTGGCAGGTGATCGCCGCGCGCCGGGCGGAGGGGGCGGAGCAGCGCTTTCTTGCCAGCGGCGCGCAGGTAGCCGTTGTCGATGCCCGCGGGGCGTTGGGCGATGGGCTGGCGGCGGTGGCGGCCCTTGGTGATACGATTGCGGCAAATGGCGGTGCGCTGCTCGTGCTCGTTTCGCGCGGCGATGTGGCGGAGGTGGGGACGCTGCATGATGCGGGCGCCACCCATTTCCTGTCGAGCCCGCATAGCGAGGATGAATTCATCCAGGCGCTTCGGTTCGCGGCGCGGCACGCGGAACGCATGGCAGGCGACTGGAAGGCCGTCAGGAGCACCGGCGACGCGCTGGGATGGCGTTATGACCGGCACCGCGCCGTGTTGCAGCTGACAACAGGCTTGGCCGAGGTTTTGGCGGTGGGCGACACGATCGCGCCGCGCACCTTGCTCTACCGACTGGCGCGTGATGAGCGGCCAATCGCGGTGCGGGCGCTGCGTCGGCTGATCGAAACCGGGGCGGCAACGGCCTTTGCCCATGATCTGCCCGATATCGGCCGGGTGGTGCATCATCTGACCGTGGATCGCGATACGGGCACGATCGATGCGGTCGTCGAGCGGCTGGCGGGTATTCCCGAACCCGCGGCGGTGCTGCGCGAGGCCCTGTCCAGCGTCCGCGATGCGGCGGGGGCGCGGCATTGGCTCGACCGACGATTGGAAGAGCAAATCGACAAACCGGTTCAGGCGATGCTGGTGGCGCTCAATCGATTCGATATCGTCAACACGGCCTATGGTCGCCCCGCGGGCGATGCGTTGCTGCGTACCGCGCAAAAGCGGATCGAGGATATCGCCGGGGAGCTGCTCGGGCGTGGTGCCATCGTCGCGCGGCTTGGCGGGTCGGAGTTTCTTGTGGCGGCGGTGCACAATCCGGCCCGGGTTGAACTCGCCGCAGGTCGGATCGCGGAGGCGCTTTCCCGGCCATTCATCGCTGGCGGCGCTGTGGCGGTGCTCGGCTGCCGGATCGGCATCGCGCCGGCAGAACCGGGCGATACCACCGCCACATTGCTGCGGCGGGCGAGCGAGGCGCTGGCCGAGGCCAAGGCGTCGGACAGCCTGACGATCCACATCGCGCGCCACGACGGCGATGAGGGGGCACCGATCGATACGCTTGCGGTCGATCTGCGGCGCGCGATCGAGCAGGGCGAGATCGACATATTGTTCCAGCCGCAAGTCGCGATCGCAACCGGACAGATTACCGGTGTCGAGGCCTTGGCCCGGTGGGACCATCCGACGATGGGGCCGCTGGGCGCCGAAACATTGTTCGCTGCCGCCGACCGCGCCGATCTGGTGATTGGCTTGTCGGATCACATCCAACGGGTCGTGCTTGCCCGCGCGGCGCGCTGGCCCGCATCGCTTGCGAAGCTGCGACTGGCGCTGAACCTCACTGCTGCCGATATCGCCCGGCCCGGTTTTGCGGATATCTTTCTCGACCGGATCGACAGCAGCGGCTTTCCGCGGGCACGGTTGACGGTGGAGATTACCGAAAGCGGCCTGATCGAGGATCTGAGCATCGCCGCCTCTCTGCTCGCCGCGCTGCGCAGCGCGGGGTGCCGGGTCGCGATCGACGATTTCGGAACGGGCTATTCCAGCCTTGCTTATCTCAAGGCGCTGCCGCTCGATTATCTGAAGATCGACAAGAAGCTGGCGCAGGATATTGCCGGATCAACCCGTGACCGGATCGTCGTGCGCGGGGTGATCGATATGGCGCGCTCGCTTGGGCTTTCAGTGATCGCGGAAGGGGTGGAAACGGAGCAGCAGCTCGATCTGCTCGCCAAGGAAGGCTGCCAATATTATCAGGGGTTTCTGTGTGCGGAGCCACTTGATGAAACGGCGCTAAGCGCGTTGGTGCTGGAAAAGGGGAAGTGACGATGCGGTATGGAATGTTGGCAGTGACGACGGTGGCCATTGTCTGTGCGGCACCTGCATCCGCGGCGTCGGCAGAACAGGTCGCGGTGGAAGCCGCGATGGCGGATAGCGCGGCCGGTTGGAATACCGGCGACCTTGCCCGCTTCATGTCGGTCTATTCGGAAGCCCCCGATACCAGCTTCGTCACGCGCGAGGGCGTGCTCCGCGGCAAGGCAGTGATGAGCGAGCGGTATCGCACCAGATATGATTTTGCCAATGCCGCCAAGCGGGGTGTGCTGACGTTCGAGACGCTCGATTTCCGGCTGCTCGGCGAAACCCGTGCGCTTTATATCGCGCGTTACACCCTCACCTACGCGGACGGGAAAACGCAGAGCGGGCCGACCAGTCTGGTGTTTGCCAAGGAAGCGAGCGGCTGGAAAATCATCGCCGATCACAGCAGCTAAGTGGCGGGCGTCTCGCGACCACGCGCCAGGTCCAGCACGTCGAGCATCGCAATAACGCCGCCCATCGCACGGCCAAGCGCCTCCATTAACGTCACCGTTTCAGGGTCGATCAGCCCTGCTTCCTGCCAATAGGCGCAGATCGCATGCGTTGGCTTCACATCGCCGATCGGCACGGCGATCAGGCTGCGGATGAAGGTGGCGAGATAGACGTTGAGCGGTATCCCCTCGACATGCGTGATGTCAGGGATGATCACCGTCTGCTCCTCGACCATCGCCCGCCCCGCAAGGCATTTGTCGATTGGGAACTGCATCCCTGCCCATAGCGTGTCGATCGCATCTTCGGCCAGATAATCGGTTTCTTCGCCGATCCGCTTCACGATGGTGATGCCGTCCGCCTGCGCGATTGATCGCGCCACCGGCTGCACAATATCGATAACCGCTTCGATCGTTGCAATGTGGAGGAGTTGCTCGACCGTGTCGGTGACCAGCTTCCAGCGTTCAGCGACGGTCAGGTGTGTCAAGCGATCCCCCCGGATCAAGGACTAGCGCCGATCAGTTATAAATCATCGTCAAGATAAGGCTAGTGTTCAGCCCGCTGCCTTGGCCAATCCGCGCGCTAGTTGGAGGGCACCGTTCAGCCGCGCCTTTGGATCGCCCCATGCCCGCGTCAGCACGAGTTTGCTGTCGGGGCGGAGCTTTGCAATCGCACCGACGCGTTCGACATAAGCAAGCAATCCCGGGATGTTGGGCGGGCGATCATCATGGAATGACACCAGCGCACCGCGCGGGCCGACATCGATCTTGGCAACCCCGGCGGCCTTGGCGTGGAGCTTGATCTCAATGAGGCGGATGAGGTTTTCAGTCGCATCAGGGAGTTTACCGAACCGGTCGATCATCTCGGCTGCGAAGGACTCAATCCCCTGCGGCTCGTCGACATCGTTTAGGCGGCGGTATAGCCCCATGCGCAGATCGAGATCGGGGACATATTCGTCGGGAATCAGGATTGGCGCGTCGATGGTGATTTGCGGGCTGAAATCGCGCGGGCGCTTGGCCATGCCGCCGGCCTTGGCGTCCATGATCGCCTCCTCCAGCATCGACTGGTAGAGTTCATAGCCGACCTCGCGGATATGCCCCGATTGCTCGTCGCCGAGCAGATTGCCCGCGCCGCGAATGTCGAGATCATGGCTGGCCAACTGAAAGCCAGCGCCGAGATTTTCGAGGTCGGACAGCACCTTCAGCCTTTTCTCTGCCGTCTCGGTGACGATCCGGTCGGCGGGGGTGGTGAGATAGGCGTAAGCGCGTGTCTTGGCGCGACCCACCCGCCCGCGCAGCTGGTAAAGCTGAGCGAGGCCAAAGCGATCGGCGCGGTGGATGATCATCGTGTTGGCGCTGGGGATATCGAGCCCGCTTTCGACGATCGTGGTCGAGACGAGCACCTCGAACTTTTTGTCGTAAAAGGCGCTCATCCGCTCCTCGACCTCGGTCGGGGACATTTGCCCGTGTGCCACGACATAGCGGATTTCGGGAACTTCCTTGGTCAGGAACTCCTCGATATCGGGCAAGTTCTTGATGCGCGGGGTGACGAAGAAGCTCTGCCCGCCGCGATAATGCTCGCGCAGCAACGCCTCGCGCAGCACCACCGGATCCCAAGGCATGACATAGGTGCGCACGGCGAGTCGATCGACCGGCGGGGTCTGGATGACGGAGAGCTCGCGCAGGCCCGACATTGCCATTTGCAAGGTGCGGGGGATGGGGGTGGCGGTGAGGGTGAGGACGTGGACGTCGGTCTTCAGCGCCTTCAGCCGCTCCTTGTGGGTAACGCCGAAACGCTGCTCCTCATCGACAACGACCAGCCCGAGGCGCTTGAAGCCGACGCTTTTCGCGAGGATCGCATGGGTACCGATGACGATGTCGATCGTGCCGTCCTCAAGCCCCTCGCGGGTGGCCTTGGCCTCGGCCGCAGTGACAAGCCGGGAAAGGCGGCCGATGCGCAAGGGGAAGCCTTCGAAGCGCGTCACGAAATTGTTGAAATGCTGGCGCGCAAGCAGGGTGGTGGGGCACACGACCGCAACTTGCAGTCCGGCCATGGCGGCGACAAAGGCACCGCGCAAGGCGATCTCGGTCTTGCCGAAACCGACATCACCGACGATCAGCCGGTCCATTGGTTTGCCCGCCGCCAGATCCTCCAGCACCTCGCTGATCGCGCGATCCTGATCATCGGTTTCTGCATAAGGGAAGCGATCGACAAAGGTCGGATAGGCGCTCGTATCGGGCTCGGCGATATCGGCGGGGCGCAAAGCGCGTTCGGCGGCGATCGCGATCAGTTCACCCGCGATTTCGCGGATGCGCTCCTTCATCCGGCTCTTGCGGCGTTGCCAGGCCTCCCCGCCCAGCCGGTCAAGCGTCGCGGCATCGTCGCTGCCATAGCGGCTGAGCACGTCGATATTCTCGACCGGGACATAGAGCTTGTCGCCCCCGGCATATTCGAGCGCGACACAGTCGTGCGGCGATGCGCCGACCGGAATCGAGGTCAGCCCGGTATAGCGCCCGATGCCGTGATCGACATGGACGACGAGATCGCCGGGGGAGAGTGTCGCAAGTTCGGCCAAAAACGCGTCGGCCGATTTGCGGCGCTTCGCCCGGCGGACGAGCCGGTCGCCCAGCATGTCCTGCTCTGTCAGCAGCGCGACATCGGGCGCAGCAAAGCCGTGATCGAGCGGCAGGACGATCAGCGCGACGCTCTTGTGCGCCGCCCCCAGCGCCTCCTGCCAGGTTTCGGCGGTAGAAAGGTTCTTCAGGCCATGGTCGCGGAGCAACCCCGTCAGCCGCTCGCGCGCGCCGATCGAATAGCTCGCCAGCACCACTTTGCGATCGCGCGCCCGTTCCGACGCGATATGCGCGACGACGGCTTCGTAGACATTCGCGCCCGATGACCGCTCCGGCCCGAAATCCTTCGCGCCATCGACGTTGAAATCGATGACCGTTGCACTATCGGGCTCATGGAATTGCGTGATCAGGTGCGCGGTCGATGCCGTCAGACGATCGGCCCATTCATCGACCTTCAGATAGAGCAATTCGGGCGGGAGCGGGCGGTAGCTGCCGGGATCGCTCGATTGCGCGCGGACGCGGTTAGCGTGGTAATCGGTGATCGATTCGAACCGTGATTCCGCCGCGGCCGCGACGCCTGAGTCGCGGACGATGATCGCGCCGTCGCCCAGATGATCGAACAGCGTCGTCAGCTTATCCTCGAACAGCGGCAGCCAATGTTCCATGCCCGACAGGCGGCGGCTTTCCGAGATTGCCTGATAGAGCGGATCGCCGGTGGCGTTCGCGCCGAAGCGTTCGCGGTAACGGCTGCGGAAACGCTTGACGCTTTCCTCATCGAGCAGCGCTTCCGAGGCGGGAAGCAGGGTGAAGCCCTCGACACGGCCCGTGGTGCGCTGATCGCCGGGGTCGAAGGTGCGGACGGATTCGATTTCGTCGCCGAAGAAGTCGAGCCGCAGCCCGTGATCCTCACCGCTGGGGAACAGATCGACCAGCCCGCCGCGCACCGCGAATTCGCCGGAATCGGTGACAGTTTCGACGCGCTGATAGCCATTCGCCTGCAACAACCCGGCAAGCTTGTCGCGGCCGATCCGCTCGCCGGGACGCAAAGTCGCGACGAGTTGCCGGACGCGGAACGGTGTCAGCGTCCGCTGCGCGGCGGCATTGGCGGTGGTGACCAGCAGCTGCGGCCCTTTGCGTGGCTGTTGCAACCGGTGGAGCGCGGCAACCCGCTCGGCCATGACGCGGAGCGTTGGCGAGGCGCGATCGTAGGGCAGGCAATCCCAGGCAGGAAAGCTGATGACTTCCAGTTCCGGTGCAAAATACTGCGCGGCGCTGGCAATCGCACGCATCTCCGCCTCGTCCGATGCGATGAACACCGCGCGGGTGGGCGCCGCGCGCGCTATGTCGGCCAAGAGCCACGGCAGAAAGCCGGTCGGCACGCCTGCGAGGGTGAGGGGGCTGCGGGCGGAAAGGATGGTCGAGAGGTTGGGCATGATCTTCAATGAAACTCGGTCGTCACCCCGGACTTGTTCCGGGGTCCACCGTGCCCCAATCGACGGGGTGCGGGTGGATGAGTGGACCCCGGAACAAGTCCGGGGTGACGGAACTGGGTTTGGTTAGCTCAACGTCGGCACGTAATTCAGCGTCTTCAGCGCCGCCAAAATCGACCCGGCGTACTTTTCCGGCGCGACATCGGTGCCCATCGCCCAGGCCATGATATCGACATCCTGTTCCTCGAGCAGCGCCTCGAACAGCGTCATCTCGTCATCCGACCAGCCAGCACCGTGCGCGTCGAAGAAGCCGCCGATTAGCAGGTCAGCCTCTTTCGTGCCGCGGTGGTGCGCGCGGAAGTGTAGGCGTTTAAGGCGGGTGGCGCGGTCCATGGCACATCCAACGATGATTGGCCGACGGCGCTTTGCGTGCGCTGTCGGCTGGGGGTAAGACCAGTCAGATAGCCATGCGACCGCAAATCCTCAATCCACTCTTTGCTGAAGTCACCGCGCTGAAGGGCGTGGGGCCGGCGCTGGCCAAACCGCTCGATCGGCTGGGGTTGAGCCGCGTCGTCGATGTTGCCTTTCATTTGCCGACCGGCTGGATCGACCGCGTGGCGCGCGACGAGCTCGACATGGCCGATGCCGGCCGGACGATCGCGATCACGCTGACAGCGGTATCGTACCGGTCGAGCGCAGGCCGGGGGCCGACGCGCGCTCAGGCGACCGATGCCAAAGGGAATTACGTCTCCCTCGTCTATTTCGGGGGCAATTCGGGCTGGGTGAAGAAGTTGCTGCCACTCGGCGAGCCGCGCCGGGTGTCGGGTCGGCTGGAGATGTACGGGCAGGAACTGCAGATCGTGCACCCCGATTATGTCCTGCCGCTGGAGGAAGCGGGGGACACGCCGGAGCGCGAGGCGATTTATCCGCTGTCGGAAGGGATGACCGCGCGGCGGATGGCGCAACTCGCGGCGCAAGCGGTGGAGCGCGCGCCGGACCTTGCCGAGTGGATCGAACCGGGGTTGCTCGCGAAGAACGATTGGCCTGGTTGGCGCGAGGCGCTGGCGCGGATTCACACTGATCCGTCCGATGCGACCGCCCGGGCGCGGCTGGCCTATGACGAGTTGTTCGCCAACCAGCTGGCGCTCACGCTCGTCCGCGCCTCATCACGGGCGCGCAAAGGCCGGGCGCTGATCGGCGATGGGCGGCTGCGCGATATGCTGCGGCTGCCCTATGCGCCGACGGGGGCGCAATCGCGATCAATTGCCGAGATCGAGGGCGATCTGCGCCAGGCACAGCCAATGCTCCGGCTGCTGCAGGGCGATGTCGGATCGGGCAAGACTTTGGTCGCGGCGATGGCGCTGCTGATTGCGGTGGAAGCGGGCGCGCAGGGGGCGTTCCTTGCCCCCACCGAGATCCTCGCGCGGCAACATTATGAGAGCCTGCGCGGGCTGCTGGCCGGACTGCCGGTCAACATCGCGGTGCTCACCGGGCGGGATAAGGGGCGGGTACGCGAGGCAACCTTGATGGGGCTCGCCGATGGATCGATCGATATCCTGATCGGCACGCACGCGATCTTTCAGGAAGCGGTCGGGTATAAGGATCTGGGACTGGTCGTGGTCGACGAGCAGCACCGCTTTGGCGTGGCGCAGCGGATGTTACTGACCGAGAAGGGCCAGCAACCGCCGCATCTGCTGGCGATGACGGCAACCCCCATTCCCCGCACGCTGACCCTCGCGCTCTACGGCGAGATGGACGTCAGTCGGCTCGACGAGATGCCGCCGGGTCGCCAGCCGATCGAAACGCGGGTGCTGTCCGAGGATCGGCTCGACGATGTCGTGGGCGCACTCGGGCGGCATTTGTCGGCAGGCGGGCAGGCCTATTGGGTGTGCCCGCTCGTCGAGGAGAGCGAGAAGACCGATCTCGCCGCCGCAGAAGCGCGCGCCGAAACGCTGCGCGCGTGGTTCGGCGACAAGGTCGGGCTGGTGCACGGCCGGATGAAAGGGCCGGAGAAGGACGCGGTGATGGCGGCTTTCTCCGCCGGGCGCACGGGCGTGCTGGTTGCGACCACGGTGATCGAGGTGGGTGTCGATGTGCCCAATGCGACGTTGATCGTGATCGAGGCGGCGGACCGGTTCGGGTTGGCGCAGCTCCACCAGTTGCGGGGGCGCGTGGGGCGGGGGAGCGGCGCATCGAACTGCCTGTTGATCAGGGGCAGCGCTTTAAGTGAGACATCGCGCGCGCGGCTCGCCCTGATGCGCGAAACCAATGACGGGTTCCGCATCGCGGAGGAGGATCTGCGGCTGCGCGGTGCGGGCGAATTGCTCGGCACGCGGCAATCGGGCGAGGCACAGTTCCGGCTCGCGACACCCGAGCTGCTGAACGATCTGCTGCCGGTGGCGCATGACGATACCCGGCTGCTGATCGACCGTGACGGGGGTTTAAGTGGTCCGCGCGGGCAGGCGGCGCGGGTGGCGCTGTATCTGTTCGAACGCGATGCAGGCGTGGCGCTGCTGCGGTCTGGCTGATCAGCGCGCCTTGAGCATCACCGCCAGCAATTCATAATAGTCGGCGAGATCGATCGTGCGATCGAGTTCGCACCCGATCCGCCCGCCCAGCGACCAGCGGATATGCGCGACGATTGCGCCGACAACAGGCAACGATATCGTGATCCGCTCACCCGGTTCGAACTGCGTTTCGCACCGTGCCATTAGGCCCTGGGCGGACATGTTGACGATGATCAATGCCAATGGCTTTGCGTCCGGGCCGAACGCCTTGGCACGATAGTGCACTTCGTCTCTTCCGACCGTCCGATCGTCCCGAAATGCAAGCATTGCCATACGCGTCAGCCCCTATCGACCAGACAACTTCCCCTACGGAAATTAAGGGCGGCAAATGAACCGGATCGCTACGGATGTCGTGAACAGCATTTTTACCGAACATAAATTTGCGCGCTAAACGCCGCTCACGATCATTCCGTGCATTTTCTTGCCTGACGATAGCCGGATCGTTTCACCGGTGATGGGAATCATGAAATTTTCGTCGGCGATTTTTTCGCCGTTCACGCGCGCGCCGCCGCCCTTGATCAGGCGGCGCGCCTCGCCCTTCGATGCCGCAAAGCCGATCGCGACGAGGGCATCTACTAGGGCAATTGTGGGATCGGTGATGGTGATGCTGGGCAGCGATCCGCCGGAATCACCCTCCTCAAATGTGCGTCGCGCGGTTTCTGCTGCGTCGGCCGCAGCGGCATCCCCCCGGCACAGCGCGGTCGCCGCATTGGCGAGCACGATCTTGGCCGCGTTGATTTCCGCGCCTTCCAGCGCTTCGAGCCGAGCGATCTCGTCGAGCGGCAAGTCCGTGAACAGCCGCAGGAACCGCCCGACATCACGGTCATCGGTGTTCCGCCAGAATTGCCAGTAATCATAGGCCGCAAGCTGATCGGCATTCAGCCACACCGCGCCGCTGGCAGTCTTGCCCATCTTCGCCCCGTCGGCGGTGGTGATCAGCGGCGTGGTGAGCCCGAACACCTCAGTGCCGTCGACCCGCCGGGCGAGTTCGATTCCGTTGACGATATTGCCCCATTGATCCGATCCGCCCATTTGCAAGCGGCAGGCCGAACGACGCGAAAGCTCCAGGAAATCATAGGCCTGCAGGATCATGTAATTGAATTCGAGAAAGGTCAGTGGCTGCTCGCGATCAAGCCGCAGCTTCACCGAATCAAACGCAAGCATTCGGTTGATCGTGAAATGCCGCCCGATATCCCGCAGGAACGGGATATACTGAATGGTATCGAGCCAATCGGCATTGTTGACCAACACCGCATCGGTTGGCCCGTCGCCAAAGGTCAGGAAGCGTTCGAACACCGTCTTGATCGACGCGATATTGGCATCAATCGCAGCATCGTCGAGCAATTTGCGGCTCTCGTCCTTGCCGGATGGATCGCCGACCTTGGTGGTGCCGCCGCCCATCAGGACGATGGGCTTATGCCCGCTTTGCTGCAGGCGACGCAGCATCATGATCTGGACGAGGCTGCCGATGTGGAGCGACGGCGCGGTTGCATCGAAGCCGATATAGCCCGGCACCACCTGCTTGGCGGCCAGCCCATCAAGGCCTGCCGCGTCGGTCAGTTGGTGAATATAGCCGCGCGTGGATAGCAGGCGGAGCAGATCGGACGAATATTCGGTCATGGCAGCGGCCCTTACGGCAAGACGCGCGCCGCGCGCAATCTCAGCGGCGCGGCAGCTGTCCGGCGGGGTCGACCGGGGTGCGGCCGTTGCGGAGTTCGAAATGGAGCTGCGGCCGATCAGCAAAGCCCGAATCGCCCGACAATGCGATCGCCTGACCCCGCTTCACCGATTGCCCGCGCTGGACGAGGACCTGCCGGGTATGGCCATACACGCTCGTCCAGCCATCGCCGTGCTTCAGCATCACCAGCCCGCCAAGCCCGGCGACCCCGTCACCGGTGTACGCGACCACGCCGTCTGCGGACGCGAGCACGGGCGTGTCGAGGGGCACTGCGATCTTGATGCCGTCATTGCGTTCACCGCTTGCGCCGGGGCCGAACCTGCGGACGACGTCACCGTCCACCGGCCAGCCAAATCCCCCCGTTCGGCGCGGCGGCGTTGCGACAGCAGCGGTTGGCGGCAGGATTCGGCTGGGGGAGGTGCTCGGTCGTGCGGGGCGATCATTGGTCGCGAGTGCGGGCTCGCTCCCCGTCACGATATCCTCGATATCGAGCTTGAAGGCGCGTGCCCGCTCGGACGCCGATACCCGGCCGGTGCCGGGAATGATAATGCGCTGCCCGGCGCGAAGAACATAGGGTTCGACGAGATCATTGGCGCCCACAATCCGCAGCCATTCGACGCCGTAAGCGCGGGCAATGGCGATCCCGGTCTCGCCCGGGCGGACGAGATGATAGCGCCCGCCGGGTATCCGCAGCCGCTGCCCGACGAAGATCGTATAGGGTGGTAGCAGTCCATTCACGCGCGCGATTGCTTCCGATCCGGCACCGGTGCGGTTGGCAATGCCGCGCAGCGTATCGCCGGGCTCGACGATATAATCCCCCTCCGCCACATCCTGTGCATCGGGGGTGACGGGGCGCGCTTCCCAGGCGGGTTGGCGCGGGGCCTGTGCGAGTTCGCCGGCCGGACCATAACCCTGTGGACCACGATCGAGCGGGCCGGGATCGATCCGAGGTGGGGCGCGGTCACGATCCACCTCGTAATTGCCGCCCTGGGGAATGCACGCGGGCAGCATCGCCGCCAGCAGCATCGCGATCACTACCCGACCGGTGCCTCGCATCTTTTCCCCCCGAATAACCCTGACGTTAACGATACGCCCTAACGATACGCCTTAGCCAGCATATCGAGCGATTCGTGATGTGTCAGGTCAAGATGCAGCGGCGTGACAGCGATGAATCCATCCGCCACCGCCTCAACATCGGTCGCATGCGCCGGGGTTTCGATCGACGGCCCCAGCCCGAACCAGAAATATTCATAGCCGCGCGGATCGCGATTGCCGATAATCTGCAGTCGCCCATAATCGCGAAGCCCCTGCGCGACGACGCGCACACCGAGCACCTTGTCGGCGGCAACCGCAGGGAAATTGATGTTCACCAGGGTGCGCGGCGCAAGCGGGGCGTCGATCAGCGGGCGCAGCACTTTCTCCCCCCAAGTGGCGGCGGCTTCGAACGGCACGACATCGCCCATGCCTTCGCGCGCATAGGCCTGGCTGAGCGCGATCGACCGAACCCCCGCGAGCGCCCCTTCCATCGCGGCGGAGACGGTGCCCGAATAGGTGACGTCCTCTGCGAGGTTCGCCCCGCGGTTTACGCCGGAAAGGATCAGGTCGGGCGGGCTGTCCTTCATGATTTTGGCAAGCGCCATCATCACGGCGTCGGTCGGCGTACCCGCGACCGCGAACCGGCGATCGTCATAGCGACGAATGCGGATCGGGCGGGACAGGGTGAGCGAATGGCCAGCGCCCGATTGCTCCTCGGCAGGGGCGACGATCCACACATCGTCGGAAAGCGTCGCGGCAATCGCCTCCAGGATCTTCAGCCCCGGCGCATAATAGCCATCGTCGTTGGTCAGCAGGATGCGCATCAGGCGGCAGGCTCCAATCGGGTGATGCCGCCCATATAGGGCAACAGGGCGTCCGGTATCGTGATGCTGCCGTCCACGGTTTGATAATTCTCGATTACCGCCACCAGGGTGCGCCCGACCGCGAGGCCTGAGCCGTTGAGCGTGTGGACGAACTCGTTCTTTTTTTCGCCCGCCACGCGGTAGCGGGTGTTCATTCGGCGTGCCTGGAAATCGCCGGTGTTCGAGCAGGAGGATATCTCGCGATAGGCGTTCTGTCCGGGCAGCCAGACCTCGAGATCATAGGTTTTGCGCGCGCCGAAGCCCATGTCGCCAGTGCAGAGCAGCAATTTGCGATAGGGCAGGTTCAGGCGCTCGAGGATCGTTTCCGCCGCGCGGACCATGCGCTGGTGCTCGTCCTCCGAATCTTCGGGGCGGACGATGCTGACCAGCTCGCATTTCTCGAACTGGTGCTGGCGGATGAACCCCCGCGTATCCCGTCCCGCTGCGCCTGCCTCGGAGCGGAAGCAGAGCGTCAGCGCGGTAAGCCGCATCGGCAGGGCGCTTTCGTCGAGCAGCTCGCCCATGACACTGGCCGTGAGGGAGACTTCCGACGTGGGGATGAGATAGAGAGACGAGTCTTGCTTTCTTCTCTGAAGTTCGTTGAATCGACTTTCCACTTCAGCGACGCGGCCAACTAATTTATGCTCATTCTCCACAGATGCATGATAAAAACCTTTCATATCCTCTAAAATCGCGATCATTCCATCTCGAAAACGAATTTCTTCATTATTGCTAATAAAGGAAAATAGAGAATCTAATCCTTTTTTAAAAGGTAGTTGTAATGCAAGCTGAAGATCTACTATCTGGTGTAACACGTCTATTTCTATATCTATTTTCTTTTTATCGTTGAATATAGAAAAACTATCCTCAGCAAACTTCGGTAGCTTGTCCGTACCGTACATCGCCTCGTCCTTGACGAGGACCGGCGGATTGCATTCTTCATAGCCGTGCTCGCGCGTCTGCACGTCGAGCATGAACTGGCCGAGCGCGCGGTGGAGGCGGGCCATGTCGCCGCGCAGGAAGGTGAAGCGGGCACCGGACAGCCGCGCGCCGGTTTCGAAATCCATGCCGAGCGCGGGGGCGAGATCGGCATGTTCCTTGGGCGTGAAGTCGAAAGCGCGCGGCGTGCCCCAGCAGGTGACCTCGACATTGTCTTCCTCACCCGCGCCATCGGGCACGTCGTCGGCGGGCAGGTTCGGGATGATCGCCAGTGCAGCCTGCAATTGCTCGCCGAGCTGCTTTTCCTCGGCCTCGACCGCGGGCATCCGTTCCTTTAGCGCGGCGACCTCGGCCTTCAGCGCTTCGGCCACATCTTTGTCGCCCTTGGCCATCGCCGCACCGATGGCTTTTGAGGCCTCGTTGCGGCGCGCCTGGCCCAGCTGCGCTTCGGTCATCAAGGCGCGGCGACGCTCGTCAAGGGACAGCAGATCGGCCGCGCACGGGGCAAGGCTGCGCCGCGCAAGGGCGGCGTCGAACGCGGCAGGATTCTCTCGGATCAGGCGGATATCATGCATGGCCGCAGGCTATGGCGAGCCGGTGCGGGCTGTGCAAGCGGACAGGAAGTTGGCGTGCAAGTTGAAGCTGGCTTGTTACTGCCTTGTACCCCCGCGAAGGCGGGGGTCCAGTCTGGGTCCCCGCCTTCGCGGGGACCCATCAGCGCCGTCGTTGGCGAGATGTTACGGCCCCGTTGATTTAAGCTGCCGTATCGGCCTTTTTGGCGAAGCGCTTGCGGGCGACCAAAGCGGCCGCCGCCGCACCGAACAGCAAGACCATGGGCGGGGCAGGGACCGGGGTCGGCGTGCCGCTCGATCCGACGCCGCTGCTCGATGCGACGCCATTGCTGGTGCTGGCGCTCGTGCTGCTGCTGTTGCTGCTGGTCGTGCTCGTGCTGAAACCCGTGCTGCTTGACCCAAAGCTGCTCGAACTGGTGCTGGTCGACGAGGAGACATCGCCGCTTGAGGACGATGACGTCGAGGTCGACACGTTCCCGCTCGATGAGGTCGAGCTCGACACATCACCGCTCGATGAGGACGATACGTCGCCGCTCGATGATGACGAGACATTGCCGCTGCTGGACGAGCCACCGCTTGCAGAGGAAATATTGCCGCTGCTGGAAGATCCGCCTGTGCTGGTCGAAGATCCGCCAGAGCCGCCGCTGGCTGACGACACATTCCCACTGCTGCCGCCGCTCGATGACGAGACGTTTCCGCTGCTGCCACCGCTCGATGAAGAGACGTTGCCGCTGCTGCCGCCACTAGACGTGCTGGTCGATGACCCGCCGGTGGACGATCCACCGGTTGACGATCCGCCGGTGGATGATGTGCTCGATACGCCGCCGGTTGAGGTCGAAGAGCCACCCGAGCCGCCGCTCGATGTGCTGCTCGAGGAACCGCCGCTGCCACCCGAGCCACCGCTCGACGTGCTGCTCGAAGAACCGCCGCTGCCACCCGAGCCGCCGCTACCCCCTGAGCCACCGCTCGAGATGTTGCCGCTCGACGTTGAGCTAATGTTGATGATGAGACCGCTCGATCCGACCGTGCCCGACGACGTATCACCCGAAGAGGCCACGCCCGAGGAGGCGACACCTGAAGACGCAACGCCTGACGAGGCGCTCGATCCGGTGCTGGTGCTGGATGTCGATGAGACCACGATGCCGCCGCCGCCAATGCCGCCACCACCGCCACCGCCGAAGAATCCGCCAGCAAAGAAGCCGCCCCCGCCGCCAAAGCCACTGCTGCCGCCCACCAGAATCGGGCCACTACCGCCACCACCACTGCTCGATACGACGGGGAACTCGCCGCTTGACCCAAGATAGGGTGGCGGCAGCGGTACGGGTGTACCCTGGCTGGCGACGGTGATCACGGCTGGCGGACAAGCTGCCTGGGTGCGGGTAACGACGCGGCGGATGCGGCTGGCTGGGCGACGTGCTGCCGTGCGAACGACGCGCTTGGTCTGGGCGTGCTTTACATAGGATGTGCGCGGTTGGGCCGATTCGGTCACGTGCACCGCGCCGCCGCCGATTAAAGCGCCCCCGCATGTGCAGGCGCAAAGTTTCGCCAAGGCCATCCGCACCGACATTGTGTTTCTCGCTCGTTGTACCCGACTAATCTGCGTCGGAGCAGATCAGCTATAGTAGGGAAGCCGCTATCTCTCCAAAGTGCAGAACAAAATGTTAAGTTCAACGCCATTAACCAAGAAACCGGCACAAATCGGATGATCCATGCGCTATTGGCGAGTGAAGATATGGTTAACGTATCATCCTGATACGAATCAGCCGATTGGATCGCTGCTTGCATTAACTAAAGCAGCGCCAGGCTTTACGTGACCGCTGCGCCGAAATCGTCCCGGAATCAGCCGCCCGCACCCAGACCGCGATCACTGTCCGCCTAAGGGTCGGGAAAAGCGCGTATTCGGATGCTGCGATTGCTTGTCGTTCGAGGGATGCGTCGGTATAGGCGCGCCGTAGACCGTCGAAGGCACTCAATGTGCCGGAATGAAGTCCGCAGGAGCGTGGGGATGGCAACGGTGTTGAAACGAGTGGGTGATCACGAGCAATCCGAGCCGGTGCCGAGCACTGGTAGCGACGATGGCTATCGGCCGAGCGCCGACGAGCCCTTCATGAATGAGCGCCAGCTCGATTATTTTCGGGCCAAACTACTGGCGTGGAAGGACGCCATCCTGTTGGAAGCACAGGGCACCTTATCCCAGTTGCAAACCGAAAGTCTTCGCGAAGCGGACCTCACGGATCGCGCGTCGAGCGAGACCGACTGGTCAATCGAACTGCGCACCCGCGATCGCCAGCGCAAGCTGATCTCGAAAATCGATGCTGCGATCCGCCGGATCGATGACGGCGAATATGGCTATTGCGAAGTGACTGGCGAGCCGATTTCGCTCGCCCGGCTGGAAGCCCGACCGATCGCGACGATGACCGTTGAAGCGCAGGAGCGCCACGAACGGCACGAAAAAATCTCTCGCGAGGAGTGATTTCGCGACAGCGCGTTAAGTATTTTGATAAGTTTTCATGGTCTATTGCCTGCTATCATCCTTTGGGAATTTGAGCAGGCCATATGGACCAGTTCGCACAACAACCTTTCAAGGCCGCCGTCACCGACGATGCAGCCAGCCAGCGTCACGAAAACCGTGACAGCCTGTTTCTCGTGGCGCAGTTCCGTGTCGCAGGGACCCGTCAGGCAGAGCAGGTTCGCGTCCGTAACCTGTCGGCTGGAGGGTTGATGGCAGAAGTCTCGTCGCCGATCGTGCAAGGCACGGCGGTTGAGATGGAAGTACGCGGCATCGGCTGGATCACGGGCAAGATTGCCTGGTATGCGGCTGGCCGCGTCGGCGTTGCCTTTGATCAGATGATCGATCCCAGTCTGGCCCGCAAGCCGGTTGGCGGGGGAACGCAAACGCCGGTCTATGTGAAGCCGATTCTGCCGCTTCGTTGACGCTGTAACCATCGCGGCCGGCGATGGGCGGTTTCCCGCTATTTTCGGGTTTTTTGGATGCTCTACCCGTTCAGGGCGATGCCGGCAGATTGCCGGATCGCCCCGGGTCACGTTCAGCTCAGGCTGATTTCCTCTTTCAATCGCAGCTTTGCCTTTTTCAGCGAGGCAAGCGTCAACGGATCGGGCAGCGGGCGCTGCGATTCGCTGGCGATTCGACGATCGAGTTGGGCATGTTTCGCTTCAAGTGCCGACAGATGGGCGCTATGCATGGCAGCGAACCTCCTTGCTTGGTATCCGGCCGAATTAGGCCGGTCGCCGAATAAATCATGCAATCCTTAACTTGTCTCCCCCGCAATCATCGGCTCGCGGTGGACGCCCGTTTTTTAACGATGATCCGTTTTGCATCTCGCGGCGGCGTTATGATTTGCTATGGCGGCGCAACGTCGCGCAAGGATAGCAGATGGACGAACGCCTGATCGCCAAGCGGATTGAATTGCTGCGGATCGAGCATCGTGATCTCGACGCGGCGATTGATGCCCTGCTGGAACAAGGATCGACCGATCAGCTGCAGATCGCGCGGCTGAAAAAGCGCAAGCTGCGGCTGCGCGACGAGATCAGTTTTCTCAGTGACCAATTGATCCCGGACATTATCGCATAATCGGATCGTTCTGGGACGGACGGCTGTTCTGCCAATCATTTGGAGGATTTTATGCCCACCCGGTTTCTGCCAATCTGGCGTCTTGTCAGGGGGAATAGGCATCGCAACGCAGGTTCATCGTCGGTTGATCGACTCGCTTTATGCAGAGGCGATGCTGCTTGCCGATGAGGCGCGGAGCTATTTCGACGACGGCGGGCGTGCCGAGCGGGACGTGCTCGAGCCGATGGCACGGGTGGCCTATTCATGCGAATCGCTGAAAGTGACGACGCGGCTGATGCACGTCATCGCCTGGTTGCTGACGCAAAAGGCGATTGATGCGGGCGATATGAGCCAGCGCGACGCGCTTGATCCTTCGCGGCGACTTGGACCGCCGCCGGTGACCGAAGCGGCGGCGCTTGCGGCGATGCCTGAACATGCACGGCAGTTGATCGTTGAGAGCATCGAACTGTTCCGGCGGACCGCGCGGCTCGACGAACTTCAGGCCGAGGATGCGCCGGCCATCAGCCCGGCGCTAACGATGCTTCAGCGGCTCGAACGCGCGTTTTAACCGCGTGCCGCCACGCTGATGCTGGCGAGACGCGCATAAGCGTCGCGATATTCGGCCTCCAGCCGGTCGACTCGCGCGGCGACGCTTTCGACTGCCGTGACCACGCCGATGCCCTGGCCCGAACCCCAGATGTCGCGCCAAGCTTTTGGGCCGGCATTGCCGCCGAAATTCATTGTCGACAAGTCGCCCTCGGGCAGATTGTCAGGATCGAGCCCGGCTGCCTCGATTGAGCCGCGCAAATAATTGCCGTGCACGCCGGTGAACAGGTTTGAATAAACGATATCCGCGGCCTTGCTGTCGACGATCGACTGTTTGTACGCCGCATCGGCATTGGCTTCGTCGGTCGCGATGAAGGCTGAACCGATATAGGCAAGGTCGGCGCCCATCGCCTGCGCGGCGAGGACAGCATTGCCATTAGCAATCGAGCCCGACAGCGCCAGCGGGCCATTGAACCATTGCCGAATTTCCTGAATCAGCGCGAAGGGTGACAGGCGACCGGCATGGCCGCCAGCACCGGCGGCGACCGCGATCAAGCCGTCGGCACCCTTTTCGATTGCCTTGCGGGCAAAGCGATCGTCGATAATGTCATGCAGGGTGATACCACCCCAGCCATGAACCGCGGCGTTCAGATCCTCGCGTGCACCGAGCGACGTGATCGTAATTGGCACCTGCCACTTGGCGCAGGTCGCGAGATCCGCCTCGAGACGATCATTCGAACGGTGGACGATCTGGTTGACTGCATAAGGCGCGGCGGGACGATCGGGATTGTCCCTGTTCCATGCCGACAGCTCTTCAGTGATTCGGTGGAGCCATTCATCGAGCAGCCCCTGCGGACGCGCATTAAGCGCCGGGAAAGACCCGACAATGCCCGCCTTGCACTGGGCGATGACCAGATCCGGGCCGGAGATGATGAAGAGCGGGGACCCGATAACGGGCAGCCGCAGGCGATCAAAAAGGGCGGGTAGGCTCATGCACGTTTCATAGCGCAACTGATTTTCCTGTCCAGCGCGTGGATGCTGCGTGGCAATTGCATCGCGGATCGAAAAGCTTAGGGTCCGCGCATATTTGCAGCCCCAATTTTTGTAGCCGGAGTCGCCCCATGAAATTTTCCGCCACCGCCGTCCTGTCGCTTGGGTTGATGATGAGCGTTTCGACGCCCGCCCTTGCCAGCGGCCAGCTCCCCAAGACGGTCGCGCCGATTCTCTACGAGATCAATGTGGAGCCCAACGCCGCCGCCAAAACCTTCACGGGCACCGAAAAGGTGACGGTGATGGTCAAGGAAGCGACCAGCACGATACGCCTGAATGCAGCCGATCTGGCGATCACCGATGTCACGTTCGATGGCAAGAAAGTGCCGTTCACCCTCGCCAAGGAAACGCAGGAAGTGGCGATCACGCTCCCTGCCGCAGCCTCGGTGGGCAAGCATGTGATGACCTTTGCATGGTCCGGCAAAATCAACGATGCGGCATCGGGCCTGTTCGCGATCGATTACAAAAATGCCGATGGCACGCCCGCGCGGATGCTGGCGACTCAGTTCGAAGCACCCGATGCCCGCCGTTTTGCGCCGATGTGGGACGAGCCGTCGTTCAAGGCGAAGTTTCGCCTGACCGCGGTCGCACCGGCCAAGGAGCTCGCTTATTCTAACATGCGCGCCAAGGTATCGACCCGCAAGGACGGCAAGCAGATCTTCAAGTTCGATGAGACCCCGCTGATGTCCAGTTATCTGCTGTTCCTCGGCATGGGCGATGTCGAGCGTAAGACGGTGATGGCCGGCAAGACCGAGATCGGCGTGATCACCCGGCGCGGCGTGGTCGACCAGGGCGATTATGCGCTGGAGTCAGCCAAGCGGCTGATGGCCTATTACAATGATTATTTCGGCCAGCCCTATCCGCTGCCGAAGCTCGATATGATTGCCGGCCCCGGCTCGAGCCAGTTTTTCGGTGCGATGGAGAATTGGGGCGCGATTTTCTATTTCGAGCCGACCCTATTGTTCGATCCCGCCCGCGCCACCCAGAGCGGTCGTGAGCGCATCTTCACGGTGGTCGCGCACGAAATCGCCCACCAATGGTTCGGTAATCTGGTGACGATGGGGTGGTGGGACGATTTGTGGCTGAACGAAGGGTTCGCCTCGTGGATGGAAAACAAGGCGAGCAATGATCTGAACCCTGATTGGTTCGCCAAAGCCAGTGCGGTTGCGCAGGATCGCGAAGGCGCGCTGGGGCTTGATGCCACCGCTGCCACCCATCCGATCATCCGCAAGGTCGAAACGGTCGAGCAGATTGGCGAGGCGTTCGATTCGATCACCTATCAAAAGGGCCAGGCCGTTATCGGCATGATCGAATCAACGCTGGGTGCAGATGCGTTCCGCGCCGGCGTGCGCACCTATATGGCGAAGTATAAATACGCGAACACCCAGACCGATCAGCTTTGGGCCGAACTGGAAGCCGCGTCCGGCAAGCCGGTGATCGACAGCGCGCATGATTTCACGCTGCAAGGCGGGGTGCCGCTGGTATCGCTGGTCGGGGCGACCTGCAATGCCGGGCAGACGCAGGTGTTGCTGTCGCAAACCCGTTATGGGCTCGACGCGCCGTCAAAGGTTGCGCAGACATGGCGGGTACCGCTGACGCTTGGCGTGGTCGGTGGACCGGTTGCCAGCACGATCGTCGCAGGGGCGCCGCCGACGGCTGTGAACGTGCAGGGCTGTGGCACAATCGTGCTCAACCGCGACAAGGGCAGCTATCTGCGCGCGCGGTATGACGATGCTGGCCATGCCGCGATCGTCAAGGATTTCACCAAGCTGGAACTGACCGACCGGTTGGGCACGCTGGGCGATGATTTCGCCCTCGCGCTCAGCGGCGATCAGGGGCTCGAGCGGTATCTGCGCTTGATCGGGGAAGTGAAGCCCGACGCGAACCCCATCGAACTCGCCACCGTGTCCGATCAGCTCGGCACGATCATCGGCATTGTCGAAAACACACCGATGGAAGCGCCGGCACGCGCAAAGACTGTGGCGTTCCTCGCCCCCGTGATGAAGCGCGTTGGGTTTGAAGCGCAGACCGGCGAATCGCCACTGATCACCAACCTGCGCGAAAATGTCGTGCGTCGGCTGGGCGTGAACGGCGATGCCGAGGTTGCCGCGGCAGCCCGCCAATATGTCGGTGCGCTCGCCAAGGACGGGACGGCGATTCCGCCAGCCATTCGCGGGCCGATCCTCGCGACCTATGCGGTGAATGCCACGCCCGCTGAATGGGATGCGTTGCTAAAGCTGACGCGCGAGACGACCAACCCGGTGGTGCGCAACGGCTATATCCAGCTGCTCGGTTCGGCGCGCGATGTTACGCTCGCCAAGCAGGCGCTCGAACTGCTGAAGGGCACCGAATTTACCGCACCGCAGAAATCCAGCCTGTTGCGGGCGATTGCCGGGCGTCATTCAGATATGGCGTTCGACTTTGCGGTGACCAACCCGGACCTGGTCAACAGCTTCCTCGAGGCAAGCACGCGGTCGGGCTATATCCCGAGCCTGGGTGCAGGTTCGGCCGATCCAGCGATGCCAGCCAAGATCATGGCCTATGCCGAGAAGAATCTGCCCGAAGCCGCGCGTGGTGGGGCGAAGCGGACGGTCGCGTTGATGGCCGTGCGCAAGCAATTGGCTGACCGGACACGCGGAGCAATCGAAGCCTGGGCAAAATAAGGTCGTAGCAGGGGTTGATCGGCGTCAATCGACTCTGGTCAACCCCGCTGCATAAGCCGTGCTTTTTGCAACATAATGCGCCGCCGATGCGTGCAGCATAGCCGCAGCATTTTCATCGAGCTGGCGAACGGCGCGGGCCGGACTGCCGACAATGAGGCTGCCCGGGGGGAAGGATTTGCCTTCGGTGACCAGTGCACCGGCGCCGACGATGCAGCCATCGCCAATTGCTGCGCGGTTGAGGACGATCGCGCCCATGCCGATCAGGACGCCATCGCCGATCGTGCAGCCATGCAGAATGGCGTGATGGCCGATTGTGCAATCGGTGCCGATCGTCAACGGCGCACCGGGATCGGAATGCAGCATTGCGCCTTCCTGAATATTGCTGCGCGCGCCGATCAGCATCGGCGTGTTAT
>CAZYOU010000010.1:0-48116 GCA_964649315.1 uncultured Stakelama sp.
CAGCATCACCCGCGCCTGCGCCCAGCTGAACACCCAGGGGATTGCGCGCAGATCCTCGATCCGGTCCGATTTGGTGCGGCTGGCCGGCCGCGATCCGATCTTCAGGCCCGAAATCTCGGCGATCGGCGTCATCTGGCGGAAGAATTGCCTGAAGCCCTCAGTCCCGTACACCAGATCGCGATAGGTGCGGAACGCGGTGTCGGACAACTCGTCCATCGCGCCCGCAAACCGCCCCGAATCCTGCGGTGATAGCCGTTCGGGCTCCAGGCTGGCGAGCAAGGTTGCCGCGGCAATCGCCTCCAAATTGGTCATGGCGCTTTCGCGGGTGCCATATTTACCGGCAATCACCTCGCCCTGTTCGGTGATGCGAATGCGGCCCTGCACAGTGCCCGTTGGCTGCGCGCGGATCGCCGCGAAGGAGGAGCCACCACCGCGCCCCACCGCACCGCCGCGGCCGTGGAACAGCTGCATCGCGACGCCCGCCTTCTCGAACACCGGCGCGAGCGCAGTCGAGGCGCGGCTGAGGCTCCAAGTTGAGGTCAGATAGCCGCCATCCTTGTTGCTGTCCGAATAGCCGATCATCACTTCCTGATGGCCGCGCGCCTGCGCCACCGCCGCCACCTCGGGCAACGCGAGATAGGCCGCCATCACACCGGGTGCGGCCTCAAGATCGCCGATCGTTTCGAACAGCGGCACCGCCATGATCGCGGCATGGGGCGGCGTGCCCCCTCCATGACCGGGCCGGTACAGCCCGGCTTCCTTCAGCAACAGATCCACCTCGAGCAGATCGGATACCGATTGCGCCATCGAGACGACATAGTTGGTGATGCACGCCGGGCCGTAAGCGGCATGTGCTTGCGCGGCAGCGTGGAGGATCGCGATCTCGGATGCGGTCTCGTCGCGATACTGCGCATAGGGGCTGGTGAGCGGGCGCGGGCTGGCGAGTTCGCGGCGGAGCAGCGCCACCCGAGCGTTCTCATCAAGCGCAAAATAATCATCAACGACGCCTGCCGCTTTCAGCAGGTCGGCGACGACGCGCTCATGCACCGCGCTGTTCTGACGCATGTCGAGCGTGGCGAGGTGGAACCCGAACGTCTCGACCGCGCGGATCAACCGCCCGAGCGCACCACCGGTGGCCAGCGCAGCACCTCCACCCGGTGCGCCGTGATCGCGCGCCAGTCCCTGCGCAATCGCCACCAGATCATCGCGAAAAGCCTGCGGCGTCGGATAGGGCAACCCTGCCAGCGCACCGGGGCGGGTTGCGATTTTGCGCGTGAGCGCCAGATGCGTGGCAGCGAGCCGCGCGTAAATGCCCGATAGCGCGCGCCGATAGGGCTCGTCGGCGCGTGACACTGCTTCGTCGCCACTGGCATCGGCCAAGGCGGTCACCGCCGCATCGACGTTCGCCAGTTCGTTTGAAATAGACAGTTCGGCGCCGAGCAGATGAACTGCATCGAGATAATAGCCGAGCACTGCCTCGCAAGCTTTGCCGAGCGCGGTGCGGAGCGAGTCCGCCACCACGAACGGGTTGCCGTCGCGGTCGCCGCCGATCCAGCTGCCGGGTCGCAGGAAACTCGGTACCCGCTCCCCCAGCGCACGGTCCCAGCGCTGGTACAGTGCGGGCAGTGTCGGCAGGAACACGTCGCGCAGATAGCTGAGCGCGGTTTCCACTTCATCCGCCACGTACAGCCGTTCGCGCCGCAGCACGCGGGTTTGCCACAGCAGCGCGATCTGTCGGGAAATGGCGTCGTCGACGGGGTCGCCATCGGGGGTGATCGCCACCCCCGCGTCGCGCAGCTTCATCAGCTCGGCGATCCGATTGCGGTGATCGATCATGCTCTTGCGCCGCACTTCGGTGGGGTGGGCAGTCAGCACCGGGGCGATCAGGGCATTGTCGAGCAGCGCGATCGTCGCGGCGGCATCGATACCATCGGCGCGGAGCCGCTCGAGCGCGGTGGCAATATCCGCGCCCGGCTCGGCGGCGATCCCCTGGCGATCCTCGGCCAGATTGGCGAGCATGGAAAAGAGCATGAACCCGCGCGTGAAATCGAGCGTCTCGTCGAGCGTCAGCCGATCGAGCGCCATGTCGGTCGCGCCGTGATCGCCCAATCCCCGGTGCCGCTCCACCGACGCCTGGCGGATCGTCTCCACCCGCTCGAACAGCGCGGTGCCGCCGTAATTTCGGATCACATCGCCCAGCAATTTGCCGAGGAAGCGGATGTCGGGATTGTTGGTGATCGCAGGGAGGCTCGCCATGCGTGGCATGCTGCGCTGCGGCAGGGGCGGGGTCAACTATCCTTGATGCAGGAGTCGCTGGCTGCCGCTGCCGACGGTCGATCGCGGCCCATCGTCCAGTTGCCCTGCAGCCGCACCTGCGGATTGGGCACGCACCAGATTTCACCGGTATCGTTGACCGCGGTGACCCAGATCAGGTTATGTTCCTGCCCGTAATCGATCACCGCAAAGGCAAAACCCGCGCCCTTGTCGACTATATGGACGGGAATGGTGGGATCGAGCTGTTGAAAGGCCATGGCGCGACAAGCGCCTGACCGGATTATTGGTTCCAAGCGATTGGTTTTGCGCCGCTTACGGTTCCAGCTCGACGTCCCAGTAGAGCCAGTCGTGCCAGGTTTCGTGCAGATAGTTTGGCGGAAAGCGGCGGCCATGTTCCTGTAGATGCCAGCTGGTCGGCCGGATCGGTGCGACATGGAGCGGCATATGCGCCTGCTTCGGCGTGCGGCCGCCCTTTTTGAGGTTGCACGGCGCGCAGGCGGTGACGACATTTTCCCAGGTCGTGCGGCCCTTTTGCGCGCGGGGGATAACGTGATCGAAGGTGAGGTCGCGACCTGATCCGCAATATTGGCAGGTGAACTTGTCGCGCAGGAACAGGTTGAAGCGGGTGAAGGCGGGGAATTGCGATGGTTTGACGAATTGCTTGAGCGCGATGACTGAAGGCAGCTTCAGCCTCGCGGTGGGACTTCGCACCTCTCGTTCGTAATTGGCGACGATATCGACCCGGTCGAGAAACACCGCCTTTACTGCAGTTTGCCAGGGCCACACGCTCAGTGGATAATAGCTGAGCGGGGTATAATCGGCATTCAGGACAAGCGCGGGGCAACTGTCCGGATGACGGACCATATCCGGGTGCCGGATAAGATCGGGGTGATACATTTTACCTCCCAGATGCGCCGTAACGCCTTCTCCCCGTCGCCTTTCGCCGACTAGGATGACGGCATGATGACATCCCGTGCGACTCGCGGTCAAGAGCCGGAAAACATGTCGGGCGACAATATCGTTACCCGATTTGCGCCGAGCCCGACCGGGCCGCTCCACCTCGGGCACGCACTGTCGGCGATCCGCGCGCATGATTTCGCACGCGCCGTAGAGGGGCGTTTTCTGTTGCGGATCGAGGACATCGACGGCACCCGCAGCCGTGCCGAGCATATCGATGGCATATTGGCCGACTTGTGCTGGCTCGGGCTGACCTTCGACGGTCCGGTGCTTCACCAGTCGACACGGCAGGGGGCGTACCAGACGGCGCTCGATCGGCTGTCGGCGATGGGGCTGCTCTACCCCTGCTTCTGCACCCGTGCCGATATTGCGGCCAGCGTCGGTGCGCCGCAGGCGGGCGACGATGGGTCGGTCTATCCCGGCACGTGCCAGGTACTGGGATCGGCGGAACGGCACGCGCGGTTGGCGACGACACCGCATGCCTTGCGGATCGATATGGCGCGGGCGGTCGCCCTGGTCGGGCCGCTCGACTGGCACGATGCCGAAGCAGGCTGGGTGGCCGCCGATCCAATGTCGCACGGCGACGTCGTGCTTGCCCGAAAGGACGCACCGGCCAGCTATCATCTGGCGGTAACCATTGATGATGCCGCACAGGGCGTAAGCGATGTGGTGCGCGGGGCCGATCTGTTTGCGGCGACGCATGTCCACCGGCTGCTCCAGGCGCTGCTCGGGCTGCCGACGCCGCGCTATCATCACCACGCGCTCCTCGCTGATGATCAAGGCAGGCGGCTGGCCAAGCGCACCGGCGCGCCATCACTCGCAGAAATGCGCGCGGCGGGGCAGGACGGTGCGGCGGTGGCCCAAATGCTGCGCGCCGGGCAACTCCCCATTGGCATCGGCACAATCGCGCACTAGATAGGTGCCATGACAGTTTTCCTCGCCATTTTGCTGGTCGCCGCGATGATCGCGACCCTCGTCGCGCTGGTGCGCGGCATCATCAGCTTTTTACAGGCGACCGAAGCCGATCTGAAAGGCACCGGCCCCAGCGTGGCGAGCGCGAAATCGAACAAGATGATGCAGCAGCGCATTTTCTTTCAGGCGCTGGCGATCCTGATCGTGGTCGCGATCCTGTTCGTCACCGGCCGCACGTGACGCAGGGGCGAGCGCGCCCGTGGTAAAGCTCAATCGAATCTACACCCGCACTGGTGATGACGGCACGACCGGGCTTGTCGATGGCTCGCGCGTTGCCAAAACCGATTTGCGGCTGATCGCGATTGGCGATGTCGATGAAGCGAACAGCGCCCTCGGCGTCGCGATTGTCGCGATCGATGACAGCGCGATCCGGGTCGCGCTTACCCGCATCCAGAATGATCTGTTCGATCTGGGGGCCGATCTGGCAACGCCGGGAGATGATTTCGCGCCGTCGGAGATGGTGCTGCGGATCGCGCCGAGCCAGGTCGCCCGGCTGGAAGCGGAGATCGACGCGATGAATGCGCAGCTTTCGCCGCTTACCAGCTTCATCCTGCCGGGTGGCACGGCGGGGGCGGCGTCGCTTCATCTCGCCCGTGCGATCGTCCGGCGCGCTGAGCGCGCGGCGGTGGCAGCGGCGGGAACCGTGCCGATCAATCCCCAAGCGGTGTCCTATCTCAACCGGTTGTCGGATTTTCTGTTCGTTTGCGCGCGCCTGGTGAACATTCCAGCCGGTGGCGACGTTCTTTGGGTGCCCGGGGCGTCGCGCTAGGGCGCGGAGCAACACGAGATCGAAGGGGACGACGATGCAGACCGAACGCAACAGCGTCGCCAATCCGCTTGCGCTGGCGGAACGCTATGCGTCGGTGCGGGCGCTGTCGACCGAACTGGTAGCGCCGCTGTCAGACGCCGATGCCAGCGTGCAATCGATGGACGATGCCTCACCCGCCAAATGGCATCTAGCGCACACGACATGGTTTTTCGAAACCTTCGTCCTGCGCGATTTCGTGCCCGGCTATGCGCTGCACGATCCGCGCTTCCCGTTTCTGTTCAACAGCTATTACGAAGCGGAAGGCGCCCGCCACGCGCGCGGACGTCGCGGCATGATCACGCGGCCGACGCTGGCAGACGTGCGCGATTATCGGACGGCGGTCGATCTGGCGTTGATTGCCGCCATCCCTGATTTGCCACCTGCAGCGCATGATCTGATCGCGCTGGGCTGTCATCATGAAGAGCAGCATCAGGAATTGATGATCACTGATATGCTGCACCTTTTCGCGCAGAACCCCATCGAACCGGCGATCTGGCCGGCCGCGCGCAAGGTGCCGGTGGCCATGCCGAGGCCGATCAGCTGGACCGCGCATCCCGGGGGCATTGTCGATATTGGGCATGATGGCGATGGGTTCGCCTTTGACGCTGAAACGCCCCGCCACCAGAGCTTGCTCGCGCCGCATCTGCTGGCCGATCGCACCGTGACGAATGGTGAATGGGCCGATTTCATTGCCGATGGCGGTTATGCCGAACCGCGTCACTGGCTGGCGGACGGTTGGGCCTGGGTAAAGGCGAATGCGATCACCGCGCCGCTTTACTGGGAAGCAAATGAGAGCGGCTGGGCCCGCTTCGGCCTCGACGGCCGACGGGCGATCGATCCGGCCGCGCCCGTCACCCATGTCAGTTTTTACGAGGCGGATGCCTATGCCAGCTGGGCCGGCGCGCGGCTGCCGACCGAGGCTGAATGGGAAGCTGCCGCGCAATCGCAAGATCCTGAAAGCGGCAACCAGCTTGATCGGGCAGGTCCAGTCGAGCCAAGGCCGTCGACCGCAGGCCCGAGCTTTTTCGGCGATGTCTGGGAATGGACCGGCAGCGCCTTTCGCCCCTATCCGGGGTTTCGCGCGGTCGAGGGTGCCGTGGGTGAATATAATGGCAAGTTCATGAGCGGGCAGTGCGTGCTGCGGGGCGGTTCCTGCGCCACGCCGCGCGGGCATGTCCGCGCGAGCTACCGTAATTTCTTTTATCCGCACCAGCGTTGGCAATTCACCGGCGTTCGCCTGGCCAAAGATGTGCAAGCGAGGGATGTGTAAGCGTGCTGAAACCTGAAATCGAAGACGGCCAGGCAAGCCTCGCCGATCCCGCGTTCCGCGCCGATGTGCTGAACGGCTTTGCCGCCACGCAACGCGCCATCCCGGCGCGTTGGTTCTACGACCGGCGGGGTTCGGAACTGTTCGAACAGATCACCGACTTGCCCGAATATTACCCGACCCGGGTGGAGGCGGGGATTTTGCAGGGTAATGGGTCAGCGATTGCCGATCGCATCGGCGCAGGCCGCGCGGTCGTAGAGTTCGGATCGGGTTCGTCCGCCAAAACGCCACTGCTGCTCCGCGCGATTGCGCCTGCCGCTTATGTGCCGATCGATATTTCTGGGGATTTCCTGCGCGAATCGTCCGCCGCATTGTCGTCCGCGTTCCCCGGCCTCCCGGTGCACCCGATCGAGGCCGATTTCATGCACCCGATTGCACTGCCCGCCGCCGTTGCCAACCTGCCCAAGCTCGGCTTTTTCCCGGGGTCGACGATCGGCAACATGATCCCAGCCTCCGCGGTCGATCTGTTGCGGGCGATGCGCAAATGGCTAGATACCGGCGCGATGCTGCTGATCGGGATGGACCGGCTGAAGGATGAGGGCGTGCTGGTGCGCGCCTATGATGATGCACAGGGGGTAACGGCCGCATTTAACCTGAACCTGCTGGAACGCATCAACCGCGAACTGGCGGGTACGATTCCGGTTGCGGCATTTCGCCACCGCGCGATCTGGAACGACATGCGATCACGGATCGAAATGCATCTGGAGGCGCAGCGCGACATTGATTTCACGATCGAGGGACGGCCCTTCGCGATGGCAGCGGGGGAGACCATCCACACCGAGAACAGCCATAAATACGGCCCCCGCGACGCCCGCATCCTGCTCCGCGCCGGTGGCTGGACGCCGATTGCGGAATGGACGGACACCGACGATCGCTTTGCGCTGATCCTGGCCGAGGCACAAGCGCCACGCACGGCGCCTTAGAAGTTGTGGTTCGCGCAGAGGCGCAGAGGACGCAGAGGGATTTTGGGGAACTGGTTGCCTGAATCTCTTGCGAAGCAATGAATTAGCTGCCGCCGCTTGTGATGGGCGCGACATCGCCTGAAGCGCAACACCTCCGCGTCCTCTGCGCCTCTGTGCGAACCCATTCTTCTTTTGCTTCGCATTTGACTCGACCAGCGATATGCCCCGCGCCAACGGACAGGAGCGAGTATGAAGACGATCGGCGTTATCGGGGCGGGGCAGATGGGCGCGGGGATCGCGCAGGTGTCGGCACAATCGGGGTACCAAGTGCTGCTGTCGGACGTCGATCTGGCGCGCGCCGAGGCGGGCAAGGCAGGCATTGCCAAGGCGCTCGACCGGCTGGTGACCAAGGAAAAGATCACCGCTGACGCGCGCGATGCCGCGCTGGCACTGATCGAGCCGGTCGCGAGCGTCGAGGCGATGGGGCCATGCGATCTGGTGATCGAAGCCGCCACCGAGCGCGAAGAGATCAAGCGCGCGATTTTCGCGCAGGTCGGCAAGGTGATGCGCGCCGATGCGATCCTCGCCTCCAATACCTCGTCGATCCCAATCACCCGGCTGGCTCAGGCCGCCCCGGATGCCAGCCGCTTCATGGGGGTGCATTTCTTCAACCCGGTCCCGGTGATGGGGCTGATCGAGCTCATCCGTGGCCTTGCCACATCGGACGCGACCGTCGCTGCCGTTGAGGCGTTCGGCCAGTCGCTCGGCAAAGCGATCGTCCACGCAAACGATGCGCCGGGTTTCATCGTCAACCGTGTGCTGATGCCGATGATCAACGAAGCGATCTTTGCGCTGGGCGAGGGCGTGGCAACGATGCGCGATATCGATACCGCCTGTATGCTTGGCCTCAACCACCCGATGGGGCCGCTGACGCTCGCCGATTTCATAGGGCTCGATACCTGCCTCGAGATCATCCGCGTGCTCTATGATGGCACCGGCGATCCCAAATTCCGCCCTGCGCCGCTGCTGGTGAAATATGTCGAGGCCGGCTGGTATGGCCGCAAGGTCAAGCGCGGATTCTATGACTATTCGGGCGCCGAACCGGTGCCGACGCGCTGAGCGCTGTCAGTCGAGCCGAACTTCGAGCGTCCCGCCAACGGGCACGTGTGCCCATTGATCGGTGAGCGTGGCAATTCGGGCACGGAGCTGCGCGACCACCGCCGCATCGATCGGCAGCATCGGGCATTCCCGCGCATCGCAGGTGACGCGGTAAAGATCGATGACCGCCTCGGCGGGCTGGCCCGGTGACCAGCCATCGGCCTGCATCACTTCAACCAGTCGCTCGACCCCGTCGCTGGTCATGGTGCCAGCCATCCGCGTATCGGCCGCCTCACCGTCGCGGACGCGTGCCAGGAAGCCTTGCGCGCCGAGAACGTCTTCAACCGCGAAATGAACCAGATCATGCGGAATAATGCGTTGTTTGGGACATTCGACCCGCGCGGCTGTGCCGTCGGGCTGAATGAGATCGAGAAAATCGATCTTGCCGGCACCCTTGGTGAAACAGAGCAACAATCCGCTCATGGTCAGCTAATCAGCATCCCCGCCAGCGCCGCACTCATCAAATTTGCAAGCGTGCCTGCGATCAGCGCCCGGATGCCGAGCTTGGCGATCATCGGGCGCTGGTTGGGGGCAAGGCTGCCCGTTGCGGCGATCTGGATCGCGATCGACAGGAAATTGGCGAAACCGCACAGCGCGAAGGTGACGACGGCGGTCGTGCGCGCCGACAGATTCTTCATCTGCCCCAGATCGATGAAGGCGACGAATTCGTTCAGCACGACCTTGGTGCCGACCAGACTGCCCGCCGCCGCCGCTTCGCTCGCCGGGATGTTGAGCAGCAGCATGAAGGGCGAGAAGATGATCCCGAGCAGCCACTGGAAGGTCAGCGTCGGGTAACCGAACCAGCTGCCGACCGCGCCGAGCAACCCATTGGCAAGCGCCACCAGCGACACGAACGCCAGCACCATTGCGGCGACCGCAACCGCGATCCGCACGCCGGTCTGCGCGCCATTGGCGGCGGCCATGATGACGTTTTCGGCGCGCTCCACCTCAAGCACGGGATCGACCGGGTCGGCGATCTCGACCGGCTCACCGTCTACTTCGTCCGACGGGGGCACGGGCGGCATATCGGGCATGATGATCTTGGCCATCAACAGCCCGCCCGGCGCCGACATGAACGATGCGGCGAGCAGATAGGGGAGTGCGGTTGGCCCCAGCAGCGCGGCGTAAGCGGCCAGGATCGTCCCCGCCACGCCCGCCATACCGACGGACATTACAGCGAACAGCTGCGGCGGCTTCAGCGCGGGCAAATAGGGCGCGATCACCAGCGGGGCCTCGCTTTGCCCGACAAAGATATTGGCGGCCGCGCACAGCGCCTCCACCTTCGACACGCCGATGATCTTTTCAATCGCGCCGCCGACATATTTGATCACGAACTGCATGATGCCGAGGTGGTACAGAACGGCCACCAGGGCGGCGAAAAAGATGATCACCGGCAGTGCGGAGAAAGCGAACGCCGAGCCGAAGGTGGGATCGGTCGCGAGCTTGCCGAAAATCAGCTGCGTCCCCGCCGCGGCATAGCCGAGCAGCGCGGAGACGCCCGTCGCCATCCCCTCGATCACGGCCTTGCCGGCGGGCACATACAGCACCAGCACCGCCATCGCGACCTGCAGGCCGAATGCCGCGATCACCACGCGCGGGCGGATTAACCGCTTGTTGTTCGACAGCAGAAAGGCCGCGAACAGGATCACCGCGATCCCCGACAGGCCGATAAGCGTTTGGTTCATTCAAGCTTCCCGCGCATTACACCGCACGCCGCCCCCCCGGCTGCGCAAGCGGACTAGCATACAGCGCTCGCCGCGCGCTGCTAGTGGCCGTTTGACGAGCGCGTAAATCTCGCTAGCAATCGGTGCATCGCCCTACCCCAAACCGTTTGCCCTGAGCTTGTCGAAGGGCTGCCTTTCTTTCGACCGTCGAGAAGAAGGCAGGACTTCGACAAGCTCAGTCCGAACGGAGAGGGGATCAATGTCGCAAGAGAACCGAGCCATCCCCGCATGACCAGCACCCACCTCCGCATCCCGCGCTCGCTTTTCGCGCTTTCGATCTTTTATGGGGGCATGGTGTGCTTGGCAGGCGTGCTCGGCAACAAACAAGTGTCGCTCGGGCCGATCTCGGCGCTGGGGCCGCTGGTCGGCATCGGGCCGCTGGCGGTGGAGGCGGGGATTTTCGCTTTCCTGCTGCTCGTGATCGTCTCCAGCGCGATTGCCGAGCTGCACGGCACGGTGATTGCCAACCGGCTGGTGCGCTTTGGCTTTGTGCCGCTGATCGCGTCGATCATCCTGTCCTTCATCATCCTGTCGCTCCCTGCCGCACCCGAAATGGAGCCCGCGCGACGCGATGCCTTTGCGCTGATGATGGGCGGCACCCCGCGCATCTGGCTGGGCGGGATCGTCGCTTACGGTATCTCGCAGACGCTGAACGTCACGATCTTTTCGTGGCTGCGGCGCGATGGCGGGGGCTTGCTGTGGCTGCGCGCCGGGATTGCGAGCGTGCTCTCGCAGATCGTCGATACGCTGTTGTTCGTGACGATCGCCTTTTGGGGCATCTTCCCGATCGGCGCCCTGCTCGCGGGGCAGATGCTGGCAAAAGTGGTGCTGTCCGCCGTGCTGGTGCCGCCGCTGATTTACCTGGTCGTGGGGATCGGGCGGTGGCTGGACCGGATGGGGACTGGCGACTGAGGTTGGTGATTAGCGGTCGTTCGGCCCATTAAGCTGCGACCACATCCTGACGCTCGACTTGGGCTTCAAGTTTTTGGCTTGGATTATCAATATATCATGCAGGGGACCGTCGCCGTGCGACGAAGCCCGCAACGCCCTCGCACAGAGATTGATGAAGCGGTTGTCCTCATCGTCGGAGCCTTCAGTTTCTCGGCAAACGTCGTCAAGAGTGTTAAAGGCTTCATCATACTGATGGGCCAGCACTAGAGGAAAGTAGGTCCACATTCTCTCAGCAGCGCTAAGCGGCCCAAGCGCACGCATTGCGTCAACAGCGCGCAACGTTGCCGCCACGTCCTCTTTCGCGAATAGCTGCAAAGCCCTCGCGGAGTGCCAGGCGCGGAGTATTCTGTGTAGCACCGAGACAATCTAATTCACCGGCGCAATGTCCGCTAGTGGGGCGGCCGCCGCCATCCCCACCCGTCACCCCGGACCCTTCGACAAGCTCAGGAGAGCCTTGTTCCGGGGTCCACCTCTCCCCAATCCGCGCTGTCATTTGTTTCGCCGTGGACCCCGGGACAGGTCCGGGGTGGCGAGGAAAGAAGGGTCACGGCTTTTCGTATGCCCTGATCGCAAGACCCCAGCTTTCGCTGGGGTGACGGATTGGCTAGAGGGTTCCCCATGACGAACCCCACCCGCAATCACGCTCCCGATCCTGCGATGCTCGCCAAAGCGGAAACGCTGACTGAGGCGTTGCCCTACCTCCAGCGTTACGCCGGCAAGACATTCGTCGTGAAATATGGCGGCCACGCGATGGGCGATCCTGAGCTGCAGCGCGATTTTGCCGAGGACGTCGTGTTGCTGAAGGCCGTCGGCATCAACCCGGTCGTCGTGCATGGCGGCGGGCCCCAGATCGGCGCGATGCTGAAGAAGCTGGGCGTTGAATCGAGCTTTGTCGATGGGCTTCGCGTTACCGATGCGCAGACCGCCCAAGTTGCGGAAATGGTGCTGTCCGGCGCGATCAACAAGGAAATCGTCGCCTGGATCGGCCAGGCGGGCGGCCGGGCGATCGGCATTTCGGGCAAGGACGGCGGGTTCGTCCGCGCTGTAAAAGTCGAGCGCACGACGCGTGACCCCGACAGCAATATCGAACGTGCCGTCGACCTGGGGTATGTCGGCGAGCCCGAGACGATCGACCGCAGCGTGATCGACACAATCTCAGCGGCGGGGATGATCCCCGTGGTCGCGCCGATTGGTATTGGAGCCGACGGCAAAACGTATAACATCAACGCCGATACGATGGCGGGGGCGATTGCGGCGGCGCTGGGTGCATCGCGGCTGTTCCTGCTCACCGATGTGGCGGGCGTGCTCAGCAAGGGGGGCGATCTGCTCACCGATCTCGATCCCGCGGCAATCGACGCGCTGCGCGCTGACGGGACGATCACCGGCGGCATGATCCCCAAGCTGGAAACCTGCGTGATGGCGGTCGATGGCGGGGTGGACGCTGCGGTTATCCTTGACGGGCGGGTGCCGCATGCGATGCTGCTCGAAATCTTCACCCAGGCCGGTGCGGGCACGTTGGTGCATCGCTGATCGCGCCCTATATCCGTCCCTGAGCACCCTGGCCTAAGGGCCGGCTACCTTGCTCATGTGTTTTAGTATAGTATAACGCCTGTCGACCCCATTGGAGTGCCCCGATTGATCACGCTCATTCAGATTGCGATGGTTTTGCTCAACCTGGTCTGGTGGATCATCGTCGTCCAGATCATCCTGTCGCTGCTGATCGCGTTCAACGTGATCAATACCTATAATGATTTCGTCCGTCAGCTGCACCAGGGGCTCGAAAAGCTCACCGAGCCGATCTACCGCCCGATCCGCCGGGTGCTGCCCGATTTCGGCCAGATCGATTTTTCGCCCGCGGTCGTGCTGATCGGCCTGCAGATTTTGCAGATGGTGCTGGGCAACGTCGCCAATTCGATTGCGACCGGCGCGCCGCTCTGATCGGCTGATGGCACGTCCTGACCGGCGCTGGGTCTGGCGCTGATCGCCGCCGCGCTCTATGGCCCCGGCGCATGAGCGCACAGATTATCGACGGCAAGGCCTTTGCGGCCGCCTTACGGGGCAGGATTGCGACCCAGGTGGCGGCGCTGCGCGACGCCGGGGGCCGTGCGCCCGGGCTGGCGGTGGTGCTGGTGGGCGAAGACCCCGCATCCGCCGTCTATGTCCGCAACAAGCATAAGGCGACGATCGCCGCTGGCATGGCGAGCTTCGAATACCGGTTGCCCGCCGATACCGAACAGGACGAACTGCTCACACTGGTGGCAAGCCTTAACGCCGATCCTGCGGTGGACGGTATCCTTGTCCAGCTGCCGCTGCCGCCGCAGATCGATTCCGACACGGTGTTGATGGCGATCGACCCCGACAAGGATGTCGATGGCTTTCACCCGGTCAATGCCGGGCGGCTGGCGACCGGCCTGCCGGGGTTCGTGCCGTGCACGCCCTATGGCTGCGTGATGTTGCTGAAGGATCAGCTCGGTGATCTGTCCGGGCTGGAAGCGGTGGTGATTGGGCGGTCGAGCATCGTCGGCAAGCCGATGGCACAATTGCTGATCGCGGAGAATTGCACCGTCACCGTCGCGCATTCGAAAACGCGTGATTTGCCGGGGGTCGTCCACCGCGCCGATATCGTCGTGGCGGCGGTGGGGCGGCCCGAGATGATCAAGGGCGAATGGATCAAGCCCGGCGCGGTGGTGATCGATGTCGGCATCAACCGTACCGATAACGGGTTGGTGGGGGACGTTGATTTCAACGGCGCGGCCAGCGTGGCGCGGGCGATCACGCCGGTGCCCGGCGGCGTCGGCCCGATGACGATCGCCTGTCTGCTTCGCAACACACTCGTCTCCGCGTGCCGCCGTGCCGGTGTGGCACTCGATGAGGCGCTGCTGTGATGGAATTATTCGTGTCGGCGCTGATCACCTTCTTCGTGGTGATCGATCCGCCCGGTTGCGCGCCGATCTATGCCGGGCTGACGGCGGGCGTGCCTGCGGTCCATGCCCGCGCGATGGCGATCCGTGCGGTGCTGATTGCAGGCGCGATTCTGGTCGTGTTTGCGCTGTTCGGGCAGGATATTTTGCGCGCGCTCGGTATCAGCCTCGACAGTTTCCGGATCGCGGGCGGAATCATGCTGTTCCTGATCGCGCTCGAAATGGTGTTCGAAAAGCGCACCCAGCGCCGTGAGGACCGTGCGCAGAAGCTGCTCGACACGCCGGAGATCGAGGATGTGTCGGTCTTCCCCATGGCGATGCCGATGATCGCGGGGCCGGGCTCCATCGCCAGCATCATGCTGTTGATGTCGAAGGGTACCGGGATTGAGCGTACGCTGGTGATCTTGGGTGCGCTCGGGACGATCCTTGCGCTGACGTTGCTTGCGCTCATCCTGGCCGGGCCGATCATGCGAATCCTCGGCGCGCGGATCGAGGCGGTGGTGACCCGGCTACTCGGTGTGTTGCTGGCGGCGCTGGCCGCGCAATTCGTGATCGACGGGCTACGCGCGAGTTTTTTGTAGAGCGTAATCATCAACTCGATCCGTTTGTTTCGAGCCCCCGGGCATCGGCTTCGCCGATCCCGAGGACAGGCTACGTCGAGAAACGGGCCACGATCGCTGCGCATGGTGTCTCGACTTCGCTCGACACGAACCGGAGGAGTGGTGATTACCTTCGTGTCATTCTGCCTCTACCGAATCCGCCACAGTTTCAGCGGTGATTTCGCCGGCAGTGGCAGCGGTTCCAGCCACGCCGGCACCTCACCCTTGATCAGCCGGGCGTAGAAGCCCTTGCGGTGGCGCACCGAATAGATCGTCGATTCGGGCATGTTCGGGCAGATCAACAACAGCGTCGCGCCGTGGCGCCTGGCGATCGCACGGAATTCATCGGGCGTGCGGCTGAAGGCGTGCTGCACGTCCAGAATCGCGTCACCATTGCGGTGATACGGCCCGGCCACAGCCGAATGATGCGTCACGGTGATCAGCCGCGGCCCCAGATCGACAAAGGTGAAGATCGTTTGCGGCGGTAGGCGGTTGAGCGGGGTGAGCGCTGGCATGGTCGGGCACCAGGCACTTGCGCGGTTGATCGTTTTGGTCCGCACGGTCGGCTTGTCGGGCACGCCGTATTTCACCACGAAGCCGACAAAGGCGCCCGATACGATCATGAATGCCGCCACCGTACCGAACACGCGGACAAGCACTGATCGGTGGCCAAGACACCAGGGAAACACGATCCAGCCGAGCGCAACCGCCCCGGGCACCGCGAGTAATTGTGCGGCACCGCCCGCGCGCACCTGCCACAGCATCAGCCCGCCAGCGAACAGCGTGAACAGCAGCACCGCCGCCCAGGCCGCGAACCGGTCCGTACGCGCCGCGCGCCAGGTCGCGATGGTCGCGCCGATCAACCCGATGATCGGCAGCGCGGCGACGGGCACGGCGTTGCGCCAGGGGTGCGTATAAATTGGCTTGGCTTCCCGCACATTGTTCAGCCAGTTCCGCGCGAGTTCGGGGGAGACCTGCTCGGGCCGCCCCAGGCACTGCGGAAACACGATCGCAAAAGCAGCGATAATCGCCACACCCGCCGCCGCGGCCAGACCGAGCCGGATCGCGCGGCCATCGGGGTTGATCCGCGCAAGGATGAACAACAGCGTTCCCGCTTCGATCATCACGCTTAACCAGACGGGCGTCAGCGCATCGCACCGCAGCACCGCATTGGCGTTCGACGCGAACAGCACATAACCAAGCGCGCTGCCCCCGGCGAGGGCAAGCCCATAGACGCTCAGCCGCAGCGCCTCTGCCCGGTCCCATACCCAGCGCAGTGCCATGATCGCCCCGGCACCCGCCGCATAGGGCAGCATTTCGAGCCCGATGCTGAGCGATACCGCGCTCGCCAGCCCGACGGTGATGCCGCTGCGGCGTTGATGCGGATCGGCAAGGCCCGCCACGGTGATGCTCAGGCACGCCAGCTGCCACCCGTGATGATCGATGCGGTTGGGCATGAACATCATCATCGTCGCGGTACACAGTAGCAGGAAAATCAGCGCGAGCGGCCAGGCGACTGGGCTCACCAGCCGCCGAACGGTAAAGGCAAGGCCAGCCATCGTCACCGAGAGCGGCAGTAAAGGGGCGATGCCGCAGGCCAGCTTTTCGGCCATCACCGTGCCGACAAAGGGTTTTAAGATCAGGATCAGCGCGGCCAGCGGCAAATCGACGATGCGGCTCCAATGCATGTCGAAGCCGGCAGGCGGATTGAGCCGATACTGGCGCAGATCATACCAGCCCTGCCCGTTCAGCAGCGCGCGCACCTGCATCAGGCGCATATTGTCGTCGGTATCGCTCAGCGACAGCCAGTAGATGCCCGGCCAGCGCTGCCACACGAACCACACCGCGATCAGCACCCAGGCGATCAGCGTCATGCTCAGCCAGCGGCGCTCGAGTTCGCGGGCAAAGGGCAGTTTGCGGTGATCGGTATCGGTCAAAGAAGCTTCCCTCGCTCGCCCCTGCGCTCTAGTGCGGCCACTGCAAAGGGCAAGCCACACGTGAAAACGCTGCAACATCTGGGTAATCGATTGGGCGACCAGCTGGGCCAAGTGCTCGGCGGGCGCGAGGTCGTCGACCAGTTGGTGCGCTTCGCGATTGCGGGTGGGCTGTCGACGGTGGTCTATTCGGCTGTATATCTGCCGCTGACGGCCTATGTGTTTCGTGCCGAACAGGCGGTCTATGCGGTGCCCTTCGCCTTTGCGGTTGCGGTGACGATCGGGTTCTTTCTGCACAGCCGCTGGAGCTTCAAGGGGCATGGCACGCGGGAGAGCGGTGGGCGGCAGCAGTTGAAATTCGTGATCGTGCAAGGCGTCGGGCTCGCACTGAATGCCGGTTTCACCTGGAGCGTCACGGCACTGGCGGGATTGCCCGCCTGGGTCGCGCTGATCCCCGTGGTGACGATCACGCCGATCGCGACCTTCATGCTGAACCGGCAATGGGTGTTCGGGGGCACGCCAAGCCAGGATGGGGCCAATGGATAGAATTGTTTACGACCGGATGGCGGCGCATGATTCCACCCATTGGTGGTACCGTGCCCGGCGCGAAATTCTGGCCGATTACCTGACGCGTGCGGCGGGGCTGCCGAGGGATGCGCGGATATTGGAGATCGGCTGCGGCACCGGGCATAATTTGCCGATGCTCGCGCGCTTCGGTGATGTCGAGGCAATCGAGATCGATCCGGTCGCGCGCGGCATTGCCAGCGAGCGGCTGGGCAAGCCGGTGCTTGCCGCCCCTTTGCCCGACCTGCCCGGTATCGAGCGCGGGGCCTATGATTTGATCGCCGTGCTCGATGTGGTCGAGCATATCGAGGATGACGTCGCGGCGCTTAAGGCGATGGGCGAATGCCTGAAGCCCGGCGGCAAGATTTTGATCACGGTGCCCGCGCATCAATGGATGTGGAGCGCGCATGACGTGGTGAACCACCACCATCGGCGGTACTCCAAGGCGACGCTGGGCAAGGCGATTGCCGCGGCGGGGCTAAGCCATAACGGTCTGCGTTACTTCAACTCGCTGCTGTTTCCGTTGGCCGCCGCCGCCCGCATGGCGGGACGGTTGACGGGGCGCGACGACAGCGACGATTCACCGCCGCCCAAGCCGCTCAATACGCTGTTCGAGACGATCTTCGGCCTGGAGCGTCACCTGGTCGGGCGCGTGCCGCTGCCGCCCGGCGTGTCTATCGTTACGCTGGCGAGTGTGGGGCCGTCACCGGTGGCTTAGCGCGCGGCTTGCGCGTGCGTGGCGCGGGTGGCGCGATCGGCTCGGCAGTTTCAGGCTCACCCGGCGGTTCGGCGCGGTAGCCAAGTGTCGCCTTGCCGCCGATCGGTCCGGCAACATCGGCCACCAGATAGAGCGGCCGCCGTTTCGATTCGACATAAAGCCGCCCGAGATATTCGCCGATCATCCCGAGCACGAACATTTGCACCGCACCCAGCAGCACCACGACGAGCATCGTCGACGTCCAGCCCTGCACCGCGCTGCCAGTGAAAAACCCGATCGCGATATAGACGAACAGCAGCAATGATGCCGCGGTCAGCGCGAGCCCGACATGGCTTGCGAACCGCAATGGCGCGGTTGAAAAGCCGGTCACCGCATCGAGCGCGAAACGGATCATCTTGGCGAGGGGATATTTGGTCTCGCCCGCGTGCCGCTCTGCGCGGTCATACAGAAACGGCACCTGACGAAAGCCGATCCACGCCACCATCCCGCGGATGAAGCGTGCTTGTTCGGGCAGCGAGAGAAACGCATCAAGCGCACGCCTGCTCATCAGCCGGAAATCGCCGGTATCGAGCGGGATCGGCGTATCGGTCACCCGGTCGAGCACACGGTAAAACAGCGCGGCGGTCAGCTTCTTGAACACTGTCTCGCCCTCGCGCTTGCGGCGCACCGCATAGACGACATCGGCCTGCTCTGCCGCCATCGTCGCGCGCATGTCGGCCAGCAGCTCGGGCGGGTCCTGCAGATCGGCATCGATGATCATGATCTGCTGGCCGCAGCACAGATCAAGCCCTGCGGTCAGCGCCAGCTGGTGGCCGTGATTGCGCGAAAGGTTGATCGCCACGAGATGCGGGTCACCAGCCGACAGCCGCTGCATCACTGGCCAGCTATCGTCCTTGGATCCGTCATTGACGAAGACAATCTCGTAATCCTCGCCGACAGCCGCCCGGGCAGCGGCGGAGACGCGGGCGTGGAGAATGTCGAGACACGCTGCTTCGTTATAGCAGGGGACGACGATGGAAAGGGCAGGACGACGCATCCCGCCCCTCTAGCCGCTGTTTCGCGAATAGGGAATCGCCAAGCATGCATGGTCTCGCCAATGGCGAGCAGATAGTGAACCGAGCTTGCAACCATTTTGTACCCCCGCGAAGGCGGGGGTCCAGTCTGGGTCCCCGCCTTCGCGGGGACACAAAAAGAAGACACAGAAAATAGGATCACGGCCTAACCCAAAGCGCTACCCCAGCTGCGCCTTTGCGTGCGCCTCGACCAGCCGTTCCAGGATCGTCAGCGGCACCGCGCCGTCGCGCAGCACTTCATGAAACTGCTTCAGGTCGAACTTGTCGCCCAAAATGCGCTTGGCGTTGTCGCGGGCGCGCAGCCAACTGATATGGCCGAGTTTATAGCTGCAGGCCTGACCCGCCTGGGTGCAGTAACGCTCGATCTCGCGCTGCGAGCGCGGGCGCGCAAAGCCGACGGTCTCGACGAAGTAATCGGTCGCCTGCTCGCGGGTCCAGCGCTTGGCGTGGATGCCGGTATCTGCCACCAGCCGCGCGGCGCGGAACAGGAAGGATTGGAGATACCCCGCGCGCTCGACCGGATTGGCATAACCGCCCAGTTCCTCGGCGACCTGCTCGGCATAAAGCGCCCAGCCTTCCGAATAGGCGCCGAAGCCCGACAGGCGGCGCAGCAACGGCGTATCGAGCTTCTGGACGATGCTGAGCTGGAGGTGATGCCCCGGCACGCCTTCGTGATAGGTCAGTGAAGGCAGCGTGTATTTCGGCCAGTCGCCAACGCTTTTCAGGTTGATGAAGTAAATTGCCGGGCGTGTGCCGTCGAGCGAGGCGCGGCGGTAATAGCCGTTCGACGCGCCGTCCTGAATTTCCACCGGTACCGCGCGGATATCGAGCGGTTCATTGGGTGCGTTGAGAAACGCCTCGCCAAGCCGCTTCTGCATCGCCGCGACGCCAACATTCAACCCGGCGAGCAGTTCGGCACGCCCCTCTGCGGTATCGGCATATAGCTGCGCCGGCATTTCGTTGAGCGCGGTCAGCCGCGCGCCAACGCTGCCCTTGGTCAGCCCCTGCGCCTTGAGGATCGCATCGAGCTCGGCACTTAGCGATGCGACCTGTTCCTGGCCGATCTTGTGGACCTCATCGGGCGTAAAATTGGTGGTGGTCGCGGCCTTCAGCGCTTCGGCATAAATGGCATCGCCATTGGGCAGCGCCCATAAACCCGCCTCCTTGCGGCGCGGCAATGACTGGACGAGCGCGATCTGCCGGTCGAGTGCGGGATAAACCTGGCGTTCGACGATGGCGGCGGCCTTGGTTGCCCAATCGCCCGCAAGGCCCGCTGCTTTGGCGCGGGTGACGAGCGAATTGACCATCCCGCTGGTGGCGGCAGGCTTGTCGCGGAGTGCCTTCAACTGGCCAATCGTAAGATCAAGCGAGAAATCGGGTGCGACGAACCCGCGCGCGGCTTCCTCTTTCTGCACCGCGCTGTCCTGGTCGAGCGCGGTCGCAAACGCAGAAAGGCGCGCGCAATAGGCCTCGGCATCGGCGGTGGTGCGGATCGTGTGCGCCGAATTCAGAAAATCGGGCACCGAGAAATAGGCGCCGCCCTGCTGGAAGATGCGATAGGGCCGGATCGTGCTGCCGATGCCGAACTTGTCCGGCCCGACAATGCCGCTGCGGAGCGAATAGAGCACGACTTCACGGTTCAGCTTGCCAGCGTCGGACAGGGTTTTGGCATCCACGGCTTCGATCCGGGCGATCGCCTGTTTGGTCCGGGCAAGATCCTTGGCGCGCGCGGCAAGGGATCGATCGCTCAGCTGCGCCTTGGCCGCAGCGCGCTTGCCAGTATCGAGCCCGAGCCCGGTCACGTTTTCCGGCGAATCATCCAGATTTTCCTGAAAAATCGCCTCGAACAAAGCATTTAGCGCTGCGTCACCCGTTGCCGGTTCAGCCCCCTTGAGGGCGCCGGGTGCAATTGCAAGCGCGGTCGCCGCGCCGGTCGATGACAAGAACTGGCGGCGATCCATGGCTTTTTCCTCTCCTCTGATGCTGGTTTGGGCCAGCTTATCGCGCTGGCTTGGGCGCGCAAGCCGCGCCGAACGCTACACCCGTTCCACGGCACTCACCGCGTCGGCGGCGCGTAGCGCGGCGATCAGGCGCATCAAATGCTGCAGATCATGCACTTCAACATCGATCGTGTTGGTGTGATAGCCGGTGTCGCGGTTATCGAGCCGCAGCCCCAGAATATTCGCCTTGTGCGCGCCGATGATCGTCGCGACCACGCCCAGCGCGCCGGGTTCGTTCTTCAGTTCAACGGCGATCTGGGCGGTGGCGCCTTCGGTCTTGTCGCCCCAGGCGAGGTCCACCCAGTCGGCATCGTCACCGTCAATCAGCGTCTTGCAATCGATCGAATGAACCTCGATCAGCCGATCGGGGTGGCGCAGACCGACGATCCGGTCGCCAGGGACGGGGTGGCAGCATTCGGCGAGATCGAAGGCGATGCCATGCTTCAACCCGCGGATCGAAATTGCGCTTGATTGCGGCGGCAGATTGCGCAGCGCGTCCTTGCCGGCGGAGCCCGGCATCAGTGCTTCCATCACTTCGGCATCGGTAATCCGTCGCCGCGCGATTGCTTCCATCAGCGCGGCCTCATCGGCCAGCTTCAGCCGCATCACCGCTGCCGTGATCGCATCATCGGCGAGCGTGACGGGCAGGCGCTGGACGATCTCGTCATAGATTTTGCGGCCAAGTTCCTGGCCCTCGGTCCGTTCGGTCTGGCGCAAGTGCCGCCGGATCGCGGCGCGTGCCTTGCCGGTGATCGCAAAGTTCAGCCAGCCGGGCTGGGGCACTTGCGCTTTCGATCGCAGGATCTGCACCTGATCGCCATTTTCGATCCTGGTGCGTAGCGGCACAACGCGACCGTTGATCTTCGCGCCCACCGCCTGGTCGCCCAGATCGGTGTGCAGTGCATAGGCAAAATCGATTGGGGTCGCGCCCTTTGGCAGCTGGATCAGCTCGCCGCGCGGCGTGAACGCGAAGATGCGATCCTGGTACATCGCCATCCGGGTATGCTCGAGCAGTTCCTCGGGGCTGTCGGCATTGTCGAGGATTTCAACCAGATCGGCGATCCAGCGGACCTGATTGTCAGGGCGGACCTTTGCCTGTTTATACGCCCAATGCGCGGCGAGCCCGTGTTCGGCCTCGGCATGCATTTCTTGGGTGCGGATCTGGATTTCGACGCGAGTATTCTCGGCGTGCATCACCGATGAATGGAGCGATCGATAGCCGTTGCGCTTGGGTGTGGAGATGTAATCTTTGAACCGCCCCGGCACCATCGGCCAGCGCCGGTGGATCAGGCCAAGCGCGCTATAGCATTCCTCGACGGTCGGCACGATCAGCCGGAACGCCATGATGTCCGATAGCTGCTCGAAGCTGATGTGCCGTTCGGCCATCTTCTTCCAGATCGAATAGGGGTGCTTTTCCCGGCCCGAGACATCCGCCTCGACCCCGCCGCGCGAGAGCAATTGCTTGAAGCTGCTGCCGATCTTTTCGATCCGGTCGCCATCGCCTTCTTTCAGCTGAACCAGCCGCTTGGTGATCGAACTATAGGCTTCCGGCTCGAGCTCGCGGAACGCAAGCGTCTGCATTTCCTTCATGAATTCATACATGCCGATCCGCTCGGCCAGCGGGGCATAGATATCCATCGTTTCGCGGGCGATGCGGCGGCGCTTGTCGGGGTTGGCGATGTAATGCAGCGTGCGCATATTGTGCAGCCGGTCCGCCAGCTTCACCAGCAGCACCCGGATATCGTCGGACATGGCGAGCAGGAATTTGCGCAGGTTTTCGGCGGCGCGCTCGTTCTCGGTCTGCGCTTCGATTTTGCTGAGCTTGGTGACGCCGTCCACCATCCGCGCGACATTGGGGCCGAACAGCCGCAGGATTTCCTCGGGCGTCGCGACGGTATCTTCGATGGTATCGTGCAGGATCGCGGTGGCGATCGTCTCGTCGTCAAGATGCAGGTCGGTCAGAATGCCGGCAACTTCGATCGGATGACTGAAATAGGGATCGCCCGATGCGCGTTTCTGGCTGCCATGCGCCTGCAGCGAAAACACATAGGCGCGGTTCAGCAGCGCCTCATTGGCTTGGGGATCGTAGCTTAAGACCCGATCGACAAGTTCATATTGCCGCAGCACGCGGGTAGGATGGCCCCGCGTGCTGCTGCTTTGCAACATCTACTTGTATTTAGTTGGCGCGCTCGTTGCACTTGGTGAGTGCTTCGGCGGGCAGCGGGGTGCCAGCGACGGTGAAGGTCGTCAGCGTGCCGACGCGCTTGGCGACGAGTTCACACATGATCGAATCGCGCTGCGTCGACTTGGGTGCGGTGCACACGCCGTCGGTGCACTTCCACAGCGTGCCCTGAGTGATAACGCTTGCCTTGGTCGGCGCGGTCGCGGGTGTTGCCGAGTAATAGCCGCCCGTCTGGGCAAAGGCTGCGGATGCGAACAGCATCGACGTGGCAAGGGCAGCGGCAGCGGAAAGAATGCGTGTCATGTTGAACTCCATGATCGGTTTGGGATCGGTTCGGGGGAGGTGTAGAGCGCAACCGAATTAGGTTGCGGAACGATACCTAGTGAAATAGGTTGTCAGTTGCAACTAAAAACTTACATTTCATTCGCATGACAAATAAATTGCGCTAGGATTGATCGTCTATGGAAACAAAGCTGCGAGAACCCTTGCGCGAACTGGCCGAGTGCAGCCTGCCGGCAGCACTTGAGGCGATGGGGGAACGCTGGTCTTTCCTGATTCTGCGGGCGGCATTCAACGGGCTTCACCATTTTGAGGAATTTCAGTCCGAACTCGGCATCGCCCGCAACATCCTCGCCAACAGGCTCGGTCGGCTGGTCGAACACGGCATTTTGATGCGCGAGCCGATGCCGGAGGATCGCCGCAAGATCGAATACCGGCTGACCGAGAAAGGCTTTGCGCTGCTGCCGACGATGATCGCACTGCGGCAATGGGGCGAACGGTGGGAAACCGGCTTTCCGGCATCACCCGTGCTCGTCGACGAACGTGATCGTCGGCCGATTGCGCAGGTCGATGTAAGGGCGTGGGACGGCCGCGTGCTGACCAAGGCCGATCTGATCTGGTCGCTGCCCGAACATGTCGTGACGGATGAACCGCAGGCACGCGCTGCGGAATAGTTACCTTAGGCCGCGATCAGACCCTCAAGGGCTGCCCGTACCGGTGCCGTGATCGGCGTGGGCGCCCCGCTTGGCAAATCGACATGAACGATCACCATCGTGATCGCGCAGTGCAGTGCGCCCGTCGCCGCGTCGCACAGGTCGAATTGCTGGGTCAGGCTGGAGGTGCCGATGCGCGCGATCCGGACAAACGCCTCGATTTCATCGCCCATGCGGAACGGCCGATGATAATCGATTTCGGTATGCCGCACGTGAAACTCGGCCTCGGTCCAGATCGGCCCAAGCGCATCCAGCCCGCTCCATTCCCAGAATTCGGTCACCGCGACATCGGCATATTCCAGATACCGCGAATTGAAGACGATGCGCTGCGCATCGACTTCGGCATAGCGGACCTTCAAGCGGGTGGAGAAAGCAAAGCCGGGTCGTTCCATGCCCGGCCTGTTGGCGGGGTGCGGTGCCGCCGTCAAGCAATCGCCCCTGCCGTCCGCTAATCGCCTATCCCGTCTGGGCCGGCGTGTTGACGCCCATGCTCGCCAGATACTTCTTCACGTTGCGCGCGGCCTGGCGCAGGCGCTGTTCGTTCTCGACCATCGCGATCCGCACATAGCCCTCGCCATTTTCGCCATAGCCGACGCCTGGTGCCACCGCGACTTTGGCATGGCTCAGGAGCTGTTTGGAAAATTCCAGGCTGCCCAGATGGGCAAGTGCGGGCGGCAGTGGTGCCCAGGCGAACATCGATGCGCGCGGCGGGGGAATATCCCACCCGGCACGGCCAAAGCTCTCGACCAGTACGTCGCGGCGCTTGTGGTAAAGTTCACGATTGCGCTCGACGATATCTTGCGGGCCATTGAGCGCAGCGCAGGCCGCCGCCTGAATCGGCGTGAACGCACCGTAATCGAGATAGGATTTCACGCGCGTCATCGCCGCGATCAGCTTTTTGTTGCCAACGGCAAAGCCGATCCGCCAGCCCGCCATTGAATAGGTTTTGCTCAGGCTGGTGAATTCGATCGCGACGTCCTTTGCGCCCTTCACCTGCAGGATCGACGTCGTCGGCTTGCCGTCAAAATACAGCTCCGAATAGGCAAGGTCGGAAAGGATCCACACCTTGTTCTCGCGCGCCCAGGCCACCAGCCGTTCATAAAAGCTGATATCGACCGTCTCGGCGGTCGGGTTCGACGGGTAATTCACGACCAGAATCGACGGGCGCGGCACCGTGAAGTTCATCGCGCGCTCCAGTGCTTCCCAATAGCGTTCATCGGGGGTGGTCGGCACCGCACGGATCGTGGCACCGGCGATGATGAAGCCGAAGGTGTGGATCGGGTAGCTCGGGTTCGGCGCGAGCACGACATCGCCGGGCGCGGTGATCGCGGTAGCAAGGCTGGCAAGCCCCTCTTTCGATCCCATTGTGACGACGACTTCGCTTTCCGAATCGACTTCGACGCCGAAGCGCCGGGCGTAATAATTCGCCTGTGCCTTGCGCAGGCCGGGAATGCCGCGCGACGCCGAATAGCCATGCGCATCGGGCTTGGCCGCAACTTCGCAGAGTTTATCGATCACGTGCTGCGGTGGCGGTAGATCGGGATTGCCCATGCCAAGATCGATAATGTCCTCGCCGCCCGCGCGCGCCTGCGCCCGCATCGCATTCACTTCGGCGATGACATAGGGGGGCAGGCGTTTGATGCGGTAGAAATCGTCGGACATTGGTGCTTTCCATCGGCGGGAGGCGTCACTTGACCCCCTTCATACGCGATTTGCCGTGCGGGGTGAATGACGGCAGGCAAAGCTTGCGGTAAGCGGGCGCAAATAACAAGAATTGAGGATGTGATGCGCAAGCCAAAAGCGACGGCAAAGCAGCCAGCGGCCACCCCGGCGGCAGTCGACGATCAATCCTTGTCGGCCTTTGCCATTCCCAGCCTTGAAGACATGCAGCATTGGACATGGGTGATGGGCCGCGCGCAGCAGATGATGCTCGAGGCGGGGCTGCAGACGATGCAGGAAACGCCCGCCCTGCCGATCATCCCCGGTTTCACCGATCAGCGCACGATCGAGCGTGCCCGTGACTTCTGGGTCGACAGCATGAAGCTGTGGCAGCATTTCGTGGCGCCCGACCTCGCCGAGCCGATCCAGGAAACCCCTGAACAGGCCCGTGATAAGCGCTTCAAGGCGCCCCAATGGCGTGAAAACCCGGTGTTCGACTGGATCCGCCAGAGTTATTTCCTCGTCTCCGACCATTTGCTGCGCGGAGTCGAAGAAATGGAGGGGCTGGACGATCGCCAGCGCGAGCAATTGCGCTTTGCCGCGCGCGGTTTTGTCGACGCGATGAGCCCCAGCAACTTCCCCGCCACCAACCCGCTCGTGCTCGAAAAGACGATCGAGACCGGCGGCGAAAATCTGCTGACGGGCCTGAAGAACATGATGGCCGATTTGTCCAAAGGGCAGCTGACGCACACCGATCCGGACGCTTTTGCCGTCGGCCGCAATCTGGCGATGACGCCGGGCAAGGTCATCAAGCGCACCCCGCTCTACGAACTCATCCAGTACACGCCGACCACGCCCGATGTGCTCGCGGTGCCGCTGGTGATCTTCCCGCCATGGATTAACCGCTTCTACATCCTCGATCTGACGCCCGAAAAAAGCTTCATCAAATGGGCGGTCGATCAGGGGCTGACGGTGTTCGTCGTGTCATGGAAATCGGCCGACGCGACGATGAAGGACGTGGTGTGGGACGATTATGTCGAGGCCGGGCAGATCGATGCGATCGAAACGATCCGCGATTTGCTGAAGGTCGATGCGGTGCACGCCATCGGTTATTGCGTGGCGGGCACAACGCTTGCCGCGACGCTCGCCGTGCTGGCCGCGCGGGGGCAGGCGGACCGGGTGAAGAGCGCGACCTTCTTCACCGCCCAAGTCGATTTTTCGCGCGCCGGTGAATTGCTCAACTTCGTCGATGATGAACAGATGCAGCGGATCGAGCAGTTGTCGCCCGAGGGTTTTCTCGACGGGCGCTATATGGCCGCGACCTTCAATCTGCTGCGCGGGCGCGATTTGATCTGGAACTATGTCACCAACAATTATCTGCTCGGCCAGGATTATGCGCCGTTCGATCTGCTCCACTGGAATGGCGACACGACCAACCTGCCGACCCGCTGGCATTTGAGCTATCTGCGCGACCTCTACCGCGACAATCTGCTCGTGAAGCCCGGCGCACTGGCGATCTCGGGCACGCCGATCGATCTTCGGACGGTGACGACGCCCAGCTATATCCAGGCGGGTCGCGACGATCATATCGCGCCGGCGGAAAGCGTGTGGAAAGTGATGCACCAGTTCCAGGGCCCCATGCGCTTCGTGCTGGCTGGATCGGGGCATATCGCCGGCGTGGTCAATCCGCCGGCCGCTGGCAAATATCAATATTGGACCAATCCTGACCCGGTCGAATCGCTGCCGGACTTCATTGGCGGTGCCACCGAAACCAAGGGCAGCTGGTGGCCCGACTGGATCGACTGGATCCGCACCCAGGATTCCGCGACCGTCCCCGCCAAGGGGGCAAGACAGCCGGGCAAGGGGCGGTTGAAACCAGTAGCCAATGCCCCCGGAGACTATGTTGCCGCGCGATAATATTGTCTATTCATAAAGACTTGAGCGCAGCATATGGTTTTTTGTTGCAGCGCACAAAAAGCGCTTGAAACGGGTTCGTCAGTGGATTATATTGCAATGCAGCAAACGATGACAGGAGGCCCCGATGGCCGACAAAGACACCAAGGCTCAGGACGTTGTAGTGGACGCAAAGTCGGCAGCACCGATTGCCACCGCGCCAACACCTGCTGCCCCTCCCGCAGCCGTTCAGGCCGCACCAGCTGCAAAGGCTGACGTGACTGCCGAAAAGCCCGCCGCGCCAAAGGCAGCGGTCGTCTCAGCGACCGCAAAGCCAGCGCCCGTCGTTGCAAAGGCGCCTGCTCCCGTTACCCCAGTGATCGCCGCCAAGCCTGCGACCCCGGTCGCCGCACCCGCAACCGTTGCGGTCAAGGCGCCTGCCAAGGCGCCCGCCAAGATTGAGGCACCCGTGAAAGCCTCCGTAAAAGCCGTGGCGCCTGTTGCCGCGAAGAAGATGCCGACTCCGAAGAAGACGCCAACCACCAAGCCAATGCCCATTGCCGCAACCGCAGCAAAGGCCACACCCATCAAGAAGGAAGCAATTACCATGGAAAGCACCATCAAGAACACCACCGATAAGGCTCAGGCCATGTTCGTCGACATGAACGACCGCGCCAAGGCTGCGCTCGAAAAGACGCAGGGCATGTTCGCCGACGTCACCGAGTTCAACAAGGGTAACGTCGAAGCGCTCGTCGAATCGTCGAAGATCGCTGCCAAGGGCATCGAAACGATGGGCCAGGACGCTGCTGAATACACACGCAAGTCGTTCGAAAACATGACCGCGATCGTCAAGAGCCTGTCGAGCGTCAAGTCGCCGACCGAGTTCATGAAGCTCCACAGCGATTACGTCCGCACCTCGTTCGACTCGATGGTCGCCGAATCGTCGAAGACGACCGAAAACATGCTGAAGCTCGCCGGTGAAATCGCGCAGCCGATCTCGAACCGCGTCGCGATTGCTGCTGAAAAGATCAAGATCAGCGCATAATCGCCTCGGCACGTCAGTGCCCGCAGCGAATAAGGGGCGGTTGCAGCGATGCAGCCGCCCTTTTTCGTAGCAAAATTTGATCATCGGGCTGCATCGATTGCGCTTGCCCCTTGCCCTTGGCCGGGCGAGTGCCATATTTTCGGCTCACATGATGATTGACCCAGCATCTCCGCGCGCCATGGCGCAGCGTCCGCCCGGTGACGATGACGAGGGCACCGGCCTCGGCATTGCCACGCGTACCCGAACGCGCACCAAACAGCCCACGCCGTACCGCGTGCTTATGCTGAACGATGATTATACCCCGATGGAATTCGTGGTGCTGTGCCTCCAGCGTTTCTTCCGGATGAGCATCGAGGACGCGACCCGGGTGATGCTGCATGTCCACCAAAAGGGTGTCGGGGTGTGCGGGGTGTTCAGCTATGAAGTGGCCGAGACCAAGGTGAGCCAGGTGATGGATTTCGCCCGGCAGCACCAGCACCCGCTCCAGTGCACGCTGGAAAAGGCGTAACGCTGGTCCGGTCGGGTCCGGTGAGTGATCGATCGGTGGGGCCCTCCTCTTGCGTGCCATCGCTGACACGGTAGAAGCTCTGCAATGGACAGAATACTCATTCGCGGCGGCAATCGCCTGTCGGGTCGCCTTCCCATTTCGGGTGCGAAGAACGCAGCGCTGACGCTGATGCCCTGCGCACTGCTGACCGAAGAACCGCTGACGCTGCGCAACCTGCCGCGGCTTGCCGATGTCGACGGGTTCGGGCATTTGCTCAACCAGCTCGGCGTGTCGACGATGATCGAGGGTGCGCGTCCCGATGATTTCGGGCGGGTGATGACGCTGAAGGGCGGGCGGCTGACTTCGACTGTCGCGCCGTACGACATCGTCCGCAAGATGCGCGCGTCGATCCTGGTGCTTGGCCCGCTGGTCGGGCGGGCAGGCGAGGCAACGGTGTCGCTGCCCGGCGGCTGCGCGATTGGTAATCGCCCGATCGATCTTCACCTGAAGGCGCTTGAGGCACTGGGTGCCGAAATCGAGCTGGCGGCGGGTTATGTAAAGGCAACAGCGCCGGGCGGGCGCTTGGCCGGCGGGCGGGTGAGCTTCCCGATCGTCTCCGTTGGCGCGACCGAGAATGCGTTGATGGCAGCCGTGCTCGCCAAGGGCCCGTCGGTGATCGAAAACGCCGCGCGCGAGCCGGAGATCGTCGATCTCTGCAACTGCCTTGTCGCGATGGGCGCGTCGATTTCGGGCATCGGCACGGAGACGATCGAGATCGAGGGACGCGCACGACTGCACGGGGCCACCTACCGCGTGATGCCCGATCGGATCGAGGCGGGCAGTTACGCTTGTGCCGCTGCCATCACCGGGGGCTCGCTTGATCTTGTCGGCGTCGCCGCCGCCGATATGCGCGCGACCAGTGCTGCGCTGATCGATGCGGGCGTGACGGTGGAGGAGCATCCCGATTTCATGCGCGTCATCGCCAGCAACGGGCTTGCGCCGCTGACGTTGTCAACTGCGCCCTTTCCGGGTTTTGCCACCGATATGCAGGCGCAGTTCATGGCGATGCTGTGCATGGCCGACGGCGCGAGTGTGCTGACCGAGACGATCTTCGAAAACCGGTATATGCACGTGCCCGAACTTGCCCGTATGGGCGCCGACATCCAGGTGCGCGGCCGCACCGCAGTGGTGCGCGGCGTGGACAAGCTGATCGGCGCGCCGGTGATGGCCACCGATCTGCGCGCCTCGATGAGCCTGATCCTCGCCGGGCTCGCCGCCGAGGGGGAGACGCAGGTCCAGCGCGTCTATCACCTTGATCGCGGCTATGAACGGCTGGAGGAGAAACTCTCCGCCGTGGGTGCCGATATCGAGCGCGTCAGCGACGGCTGAAGCGCTCGATTGGCCTGTTACTGGGCGGTTTTGGCGGGTTCGGGCAGCACTTGAATGTCGATTGATCCCCCCGGCATAAGATATTTACGCACTGCGGCCTGAACCTCAGCTGCGGTCACTGCGGCATAGCCAGCTTCGCGGGACAGAAAGACTTTGAGAACGCGGGGGTCGTCAAGATCGCGCGAAAGCAGGTTAACCCAAACCGCTGCATTGCTCGACTTTTCCCGTGCGAAATCGCTCAAAATGGTCGACCGCGCCCGTTCCATGGCATCGGCCGTCGGGCCGCCTGTGGCGAGTGCTGCTATTTCAGCGTCCAGTGCTGCGCCAAAAGCGGGGATCATCCCGGCAGCAAGTTGTGCGCCGGCACTAAACGTTCCAAAGCGCGGAAAAGTCGGCGATTGGCTGCTGCCTGCCGTCGGCGCATAGCTGCCGCCTTGCTGCTCCCGGAATGTCTCTTTCAGTCGGGTATTCAGGATCGACCCCGCTATTGAAAGCGCGCGGCTTTCGGCAATATCGGGATACACTCCGGTCGTGGGCCAGTAGCGCCTGACAATGGCCTGATCCGTCGCTCCACGGTGATACAGGGTGATGGGGGATTTGGTGGGGGGCGAAGGTCGAACATCAAGCTGTGCTGGGGTTGGCGGAACGGCCTGGCGCGGTGGAAGCGCGCCAAAGCTTGCCGCAACTGCCGCGATCAGGGCGGCGCGATCAAAATCGCCGACGACGACAAGTTTGACCGGCCCTTCGGCCATCCGGGTGTCCCAATAGGCTCGGAAATCGTCATTCGTCAGCGCGTTGACCGTCGCCGGATCAGGGGCCCCCGCGAACCGATTGTCGCCATTGGTAAGGTATTTCTCGCCATACGCGCTCAGCACGGATCCAGGCTGGTTATACAGCGAGGCATAGCTGCTTTCATAGCCGCGCTTGAATCGATCGAGCGATGCATCGCCGTAGCGAACGCCCTGGGCCAACGCGGTCATCAATCGCAGCCCATCGGTCAGGTCGTTGGGATTGGTCCGCATCTGCAGACTCAAGTTGTTGAATGATCCGGTAAAACTGAAGCCGAGTTGCCGTCCGCTCAATAGTCGACCGACTTCATCGGCTGAATATGGCCCTATCCCGCCGCTGATCATCGCCCCAAACGACCACGCAAGAGAGGTCGTGTCGGCGTTGCGGTTGAGAAGGCCGTGGCCGATCTGGACCAAGACTCGAATGTTGTTCTTTTCGATGCCGGTCTTTTTGAGGGCCAGTTCAACCCCATTGGCGAAGGTGATTCGCTCGGCATCGATTTCGGGCAGAGGTTGCGTTCGCACGATCTTACCCGGTGGTCCCGGTGCTTTCAGTTCAGCGAACGATACCGATCGCACCGTTACCGTTTCCGCAGCCGCAACGCCGCGGGCTTTGCCCAGCGCAGCGAGGAGCGCGGCATTACCTCCGGCGATCGGCTGTGCACCAGCCAGCAGCAAGCGGGGATCGGGGGCCGCCATGGCTTGGACCACTGCCTGAACGGCAACCGGCGTGACCGCCGCACGCGCGCCTTCGAAAAGGGTCTTTAGTACTTCGGGGGATATGCTGACGCTGCCCGAATCAACATCGCCTACGAATTGATCGACCAGGCTGGGCGACGTTACCTCGGCACGCGTAATGACCGCGCGATCAAAAGATAACTTCAGGTTGGCAAGCACCACATCGACTTCGGCCTGGGCAGGTGGCACATCCCGCAGGCCGTTTAAGATGGCGAAGGTGCGATCGATGGCGGCCGACCATTCGCTTGGCTTTGGCGTCAGGAAGATCGCCAACCCCTCATTGGTCCTCCGCCCGCGGCCATATGTCGCAGAGGCACCAATAATTGCGCCGCCGCGCTGACTCTCGGTCGACAGGCGCCGGTTCAGAATCGCAAGGGCGACTGATCGAACAAGCCGAGGCGTGTACCCCCGAACCGTTTGGGGCTCATACACATAGGGGCGAATCCAATTGATCGCCACGGAACTGCTGGCAAGCGGATCGATGACGGACAGCGCTTGGGTCGGCGGCGTTACCAACTGCCCGTAATCAGGCTCGGCTGGTGGCGGGCCCTCGCCGCGCCAGCCGCCAAAGCTCGCTTCGATGGCAGCGATAAGGTGGCTGGTCGGCGCGTCGCCCGCCATCACCACCACCGTCCGTTCGGGCCGATACCAGCGCCGTTGAAATGCCCGCAGCCGGTCCGCCGATGCGCCACCCAGCGTTTCGGGCGTGCCAATAATGTCGCGCCGGGCTGCCAACAGACCGGGCACGAGCAAGGTGCTTGCCGCTTGGCGCATGCGCTCGCCGAGCGGCGTCAGACGCGCCGATCGTTCGGCGAGCACAACCTTGCGCTCAATGTCGACCAGACGCGGGTCGAACGACGCATTGGCAAGCATATCGGCCATAATATTGGTTGCGGTAGCGACCGATTCAGTGTCGGCCTTGGGCAGATCCAGCTTGTAAATGGTCGACACACGCGACGTAAACGCATTGGTATCAGCGCCAAAACTGGCGCCCATGCGCTGCCATATCTTCACCGCCTCGCCATCGCCCAACTTGGGCGTACCGCGAAACACCATATGTTCGACGAAATGGGCCCAGCCCTGTTCCTCGTCGCGCTCCATCAGCGCGCCGACATCGAGCCGCACGCGGATGGACACATTCCCTGCCGGCTTGGCGTTGCGCCGCACCGCATAACGCAGGCCATTCGCCAGCGTGCCGGTTTGCCATTGCGGATCGGCCGGAATATCGCTGCCGATATGCTGCCAGGACGTTGCCGGCGGGGCCGCATAGGGTGTCGGGGTGGTCGGCTTTGGCGGCGATGACCCGCTGGCCTGGCGGGCTGTGCTGATCTGTGGCGATAGCAGCAGGCACAAAGCCAGTGAGCCGCCGACGGCGCGGCTGACGAATGAATGCATGCCGATGATCCCCCCCAATTCGGGCAAGCGAATGACTTCGCTCGCTAATCATGCATATTCATCGGCTGAGCACGAGCAATAATCGGTGCTTTAAAATCCCGTAATCAGTTAAATCGCCGCCAGTGCCTGATCGAAATCGGCGATCAGATCGTCCGCATCTTCCACGCCGATCGAAATGCGCACCAGATTGTCGGTAATGCCCAGCGCCGCCTTGCGTGCTTCGGGTACCGACAGATGCGTCATGCCCGCAGGGTGGCTCGCGAGTGTTTCGGTGCCGCCGAGCGACACCGCCAGCTTGGCGATCCGCAGCGCATCGAGAAACGCGAAACTCTCCCGCTCGCCGCCCTTCAGGAACAGCGAGAAAGTGCTGCCTGCGCCCATGCCGTGGCGCGCATAGATATCGGCCTGGCGTTCGTCGCCCGGGGTCGACTCGAGGAAGCCAAGATAGCCAACCCGCTCGACCTTGGGGTGATCGCGCAGGAACGCGCAGACCTTCGCCGCATTCTCGCCCGCGCGCGTCATCCGCAGCTCGAGCGTCTCGAGACTGCGCAGCAGCATCCAGGCGGTGTTGGGGTCAGTGATCGTGCCGATCGTGTTGCGCATCAGCCGGATGACATCGATCTGCTTCTTGGACCCGAGGATCGCGCCGGCGACCAGATCGGAATGCCCGCCGACATATTTGGTAAGCGAATAGACGACGATGTCCGCCCCGTGCTGCAGCGGCTGGAACCAGAGCGGCCCAAGGAAGGTATTGTCGATCGCGATCGGCGGCTTGTCGGGCGAATCGCCGAACACCGCGTCACGGCTCGCCGCTACGGCCTGCACATCGACCAGCGCATTGGTGGGGTTGGCGGGGCTTTCGAGATAGATCAGCGCGACCCGGCCCATGCCGTTCGCCTTGGCCATGACCGCGTCGATTTCCGCACGCGTCGCGCCTGCGGGAAAATCGACGAAATGCACGCCGAACCGACCCAGAATCCGCGCGATCAGCGTTTCGGTGGCAGCGTAAAGCGGGCCTGAATGGATGATCGTATCGCCCGCGCGCACCATCGACAGGAACAGGGTAGCAATGGCGGACATGCCGCTCGAAAAGGTCAGCGCGTCCTCGGCATCTTCCCACACGCCCAGCCGATCTTCGAGGATCTCCTGGTTCGGGCCATTGAAGCGCGAATAAACGAGCCCGTCCGATCCGCCCGGACGCTTGCCGGTGACGCCCTCGAAATGGCGCTTGCCCGCCGCCGCATTGGGAAACACGAAGGTGGAGGTGAGGAAAATCGGTGGTTTCAGCGATCCTTCGGACAGTACCGGATCATAGCCATGCCCCATCATCAGCGTTGACGGCTTCAGCTTGCGGCCACCGACCTTGTCGACCTTGGGCTTGGGGTGGCGGCGCGGGGCAGCCCCGGTCAGCTCGACTTCGGTTTCGTCGGTCATGGGGGCACACTCCTGAGGGTGATTGGCGGTTGAACAAGTCTCTAACGATACTATCGCACCAGCGATAGCGCCCGTTATTCGTTCAGGCCGATCAGCGTAATTTGCCGACCGTAATCAGGCTCACCCAAATGGGTGGCGCGGCGATAGCTGAAGAAACGCGCCGGATCGGCATAGGTGTCCAGCCCCAGCATTTCGACGGTGGCCACGCCCGCATGCGCGATCCGGTGGGCAACATAGGCCTCAAGATCGAATTGCTGATGCCCGGGCTTACCGGGCGAGAAGAACCGCTCATTGGCCGGATCGTCCTCGGCAAAGCGCGCGGCAAAGCCGTCATCTACCTCATAGCTTGCGCGCGCAATGCACGGGCCGATCGCCGCGACGATCCGATCGCGCTCCGCACCGAGTGAAACCATCGCGTCGATCGTCGCATCGGTGACGCCGCCAAGCGCGCCCTTCCACCCGGCATGGGCCGCGCCGATCACCCCGGCCGTCTTGTCGGCGAGCAATACGGGCACGCAATCGGCGGTCAGGATGCCGAGCAGGAACCCCGGTCGATCGGTGACGAGCGCATCGGCACGTGGGCGGGCATCATCATCAAAAGGCGATGTGACGACCACAGCCTCTGCCGAATGAACCTGATACAGCGTGACAAGGGTACTGCCCGGCATCACAGCCTCAATAGCGCGACGCTGGTTCTCGATCAGTTCGGGCGTCGGCGCCTGGCCGCGGCGCCCCATGTCGAGTGATGCCATCGCCCCGGTCGACACGCCCCCACGCCGCCCCAGAAAGCCGTGCGCTACGCCGTCAAGCGCGCGCGCACGGATCACTTCGACGGCACTCACAGGGTCAGCTGCATGATGAGGTCACGGTCGATCTGCGTTCCCGTCGGGAAGGCGTAATCACCGATATGGGTGAAATCATAGCGCGCATAGAATCGCTGGGCGCGGAAATTTTCTTCCCACACCGTCAGCACCAGTGCGGTGGCTCCGCGACGACGCGCTTCGTCGATCGTCCAGTCCATCAGCGTTTGCGCCACGCCCCGACCATGCCAGTCGGATGCGACATAAAGCTGGCTCAGCTGCAGCGCGCCGGGTTGCACCGCTGGATCATCGAGCCAGACAGGGGAAAGTTTCACATAGCCGATGATCGCGTCGCCTGCACAGGCGAGACGGAACTGGTGGGCCGGGTCAGCAAGGCTGCGGATCAGTGCGCCGTCCGGGCCATAAGCCTTGTCGACATACAGCGCGATGTCGCTTGCGGGTGCTGAATGCTCGAACGTCTCCAGCCAGATTTTGCGCGCCATGGCGTCGAGGGCAGGGCCGTCGGCCTCAGTCGCGTCACGATAGGTGATGGGGGTCGTGTTCATGGAAATCCTGCGGGATGCGGCCAGTCGCGATTGGTAACCGCGAGTGCCTTGAACAGGCCACCCATCTGCTCTTTGGACACCAGCCGATCGCGATCGGCCCTCACACCTTCGCCTAGCGCTGCCGCGCGCGCATCGATGCCCAGTGCGATCAGCAGCGCACCCTGTTCGACCGGGCCGAAGGCTGATGCCCCCGCCGTCATCGCTGCCGCGGCAAGCGTTGCGAAATCGACATGCGCGGTCAGATCATGCGCACCGGGATGCTCGAACGGGTTGACGAAGCGCCCGCGCTGCATCGCTTGCAGCGTGTCACCGATCGCGGGGCCTTCATAGCCATAATCGATTGTCAGCATCGCACCGCCCTGTCGCGCGATTCGCCCGGCGAGATCGCGCATCACTGCCACGCTGGCGGGCGATGTTTCGATCACTGATCCGGGAGGTGCGTCACGCAGGTCGGGTGGTAGGATGTCACTGGGCACTTGCTTGCCCGCGATCGGCAGGAATAACGTATCCTGACACGCGACCAGCCGCTCGTGCCAGCCATCCGCCCCGCGCACCAACTGGCGGATCGGCAGCGCATCGAAAAACTCATTGGCGATGATCAGCAGCGCGACATCGCCGGGCAGTGTAGTGGTGTCGTCATGCCAGGTCGCCCCCGGCACCTGCGTCGCTTGTGCGGTGCGCAGCGTCGGGCTTGTTTCGACGAAATGGACCGGTGGCGTCAGCCCGGCCTTGGCCATCACCCGCAGGGCATCGGCCGCCAGCGTGCCGCGACCTGGCCCGAGCTCGACATAAGCGGCTGGGGGTCGTCCTGCCCGGTCCCAAAGATCGGCAAGCCATGCGCCGATCAGTTCACCGAACATCTGGCTGATTTCGGGCGCGGTGGTGAAATCGCTGCCCAGCGGATCGCGCGTCGCGTAATAATGCGTGTTCGCAGCGGCCATATATTGCGCGAGCGAGATCGGTCCAGCAAGCGTGATCGCGCAGGCAAGCCGATCGGGCAGGGCGGCGTCCACCACCGACACGTCCATCTCAGGCGACGCTTTCGCCCCCGGCGATCGGCTCGACTCGCTCGCGACGGCCCTTGGCGGTGGCAATCAGATAAGCGCCGCCCAGGATCATCGGCACGCACAGCCACTGGCCCATATGGAGCCCGGTGGCGGCGGCGAATTCGCGCAACTGCTCATCGGGTTCGCGGAAGAATTCGACGAAGAACCGCGCGGCGCCATAGCCTGCCACGAAAATGCCGGTCAGCTTGCCGGGTTCGTACCGCATCTTGGTGCGCCAGAAACAGAACCACAGCACCGCAAACAAGGCGATCCCTTCCAGCCCGGCCTCGTACAACTGGCTCGGGTGGCGCGCGACATCGTCACCGGTGCGCGGAAAGATAATCGCCCAGGGTACATCGCTCGGCTTGCCGTACAGCTCGCCGTTCACGAAATTGGCGAGTCGCCCGAAAAACAGCCCGAACGGCACGGTGCAGGCGACATAATCATGCACCCGCAGCCATTGCAGCCCTTGCGACCGCGAAAATAAGATCAGCCCGATCGAGGTGCCGATTACCCCGCCATGAAAGGACATGCCGCCATCCCAAAGCCGCAATATTTGCAGCGGACTGAGCAGCATCGCCGGCTGATAGAACAGCACATATCCGATCCGTCCGCCCAGAATCACGCCCAGCGTCGCGTAAAAGATCAGATCATCGGCATGGCGGCGCGCCATCGGTGATCCGGGCTGGGCGCACAGTTTGAGCAGATACCACCAGCCCGCAATAATGCCCGCGATATAGGCGATCGAATACCATTTCAGGCTGAACCAACCGATCCGGAAGATCGTGTCGTTCAGGCCCAGATCGGTAAACCGGATATGGTCGGCGGCGGTCGTGGCGACGATAGACAGGATCAAGGCTTTTCCCCAGGCTGCGAAGCTTCCATAAGGGGGTCTGGCGACAAGACCAAGAGGGAGAGAGACATGCCGACTGTGCTGGACCGCCGAATTGATGATGGTGTGGCCGCGCTGACGGCACTGGGCGGGCAGATGCCCGTCGTGCCGGTGGAACTGAAGGGGCACAGCTATCCGACGATCGCGGTCGCACCGCCCGCGCTGACCTATTATTTCGCGCATTTCTGTAACGAACATGCCGACAAGACTTTTCTGGTCGCGGGCGATGAACGGCTCACATTCGCGCAGGTCTATGCGCTGGCGCAGCAGACGGCGCGCGCGCTGGTCGATGGCTGCGGGGTGAAGCAGGGCGACCGGGTGGGTATCGCAATGCGCAATTCGCCGTCCTGGATTGCACTGTACATGGGCATCCTGATGGCGGGCGGCATCGCGACGCTGCTCAATGGCTGGTGGCAGACCGCCGAGCTGGCGAGCGCCATCGCCGATGTCGACTGCAAACTTGTCTTTGCTGATGCCCCGCGCGCGCAGCGGCTCGACGAGGCCACCGGGCTGGGTGCGACCGTGATGCCGATCGATGATCGCTTGCCACTGGGCGAAGCGCTGGCGCCTTTGTTCGCCAAGGGCGGCAGCGATGCGACCGTGTTGCCGATGCTGCGCGGTGATGATGATGCGACCATCCTGTTTACCAGCGGCTCGACCGGCCAGTCGAAGGGCGCGCTGTCCGATCACCGGGCGGTTACCCAGGCGGTGTTCAACTATCTGGTCAGCGCGCTGATGATGCTTGGCATTTCGACCCAAGACGGCAATCCCGTGACCGTGCAGCACGCCACCTTGCTCAACGTGCCACTCTTCCACGTCACCGCTGAAGTCCCCGTATTCCTCCAAAGCTTCGCGATGGGGCGCAAACTGGTGCTGATGCCGAAATGGGATGCTGAAGAGGCGATGCGGCTGATCGAGCGGGAGCAGATCACCTATTTCGTCGGCGTGCCGCTGATGAGCTTTGAGATCCTCACCCACCCCAATCGCTCAAAATATAATTTGTCGACCGTCACCGATTTTGCCGCTGGCGGCGCGCCGCGCCCGGTGGAGCATGTGCGCCGGTTGAACGAGGAAATGGGCGGGGCGGCACCGCTGCTCGGTTATGGCCTGACGGAAACGAACGGCATCGGCTGTGGCAATTTCCGCTCCAATTATCTCGCCAAGCCCAATTCCACGGGCCGCGCTTCGGCACCGCTCGTCGAGCTCGCCATTCTCGACGGAAACGGCAAGCCGGTTGCGCAGGGGGAACGTGGCGAAGTCGCGATCCGGTCGATCTGCAACTTCAAGGAATATTGGAACCGCCCCGATGCAACCCGCGATGCCTTTACCGCGGATCGATTTTTCCTGACCGGCGATATCGGCTATCTCGATGAGGATGGCTATCTTTTCATCGTCGATCGCAAGAAGGACATCATCATTCGCGGCGGCGAGAATATTTCGTGCCAGGAGGTAGAAGCCGCGCTCTACGAACATCCGCATGTCGCTGAAGCGGCGGTGTTCGGGCTGCCCGACGAACGCTTCGGTGAAGTGCCGGGGGCCGTGGTGCATATCCGCCCGGGCGAGATCGTCGATCCCGAGACGCTGTGCGAATTTCTCGGGGCGCGAATCGCGGCGTTCAAGGTGCCAAAGCGGATCTGGATTACCGATGATCCGCTGCCGCGTCTGGGAACGGAGAAAATCGACAAGGTTTCGCTCCGCGCGACGTATCGGGCGGTGCACGCCAGCGAAACTGCGCCCGCCTGATCTGGCGCCCGCCGCTGCACCGCGATAGAGCGGGGCGATGGCCAAGGGTGGGATCAGCGACCAGAGCAAGCCGGGGCTCAACCGGCGCACGTTGCTGATCGGCGGCGGTGCGGGCGCAGGCTTGTTTGTCGCCTGGGCAATCTGGCCGCGCAAATATCTGCCGAACCTGACTGCCGCAGCGGGCGAGACGATCTTTGGCGCCTGGTTGAAGATCGGCTTGGATGGGCAGGTGACGGTGGCCGTGCCGCAGGCGGAACATGGCCAGGGCGTCTATACCAGCTTGCCGCAGATCGCGGCAGATGAACTCGGCGCAGACTGGCGGCGCATTGGGGTGGAACCCGCCCCGCTCAACCCGCTTTACGCCAATGCGCTGGGAACCGGCGAGCTGTTCGAGGGCGTGTTCGCGGGCATCCCTGACGCACTGAAGCGCACGCATGTGGTGCGCACCGCACTCGTGCTGACCGCAGGATCAAGCTCGATCCGCAATTTCGAGGGCGATCTGCGCGAGGCAGGCGCGGCTGCAAGGACATTGTTGTGCATGGCGGCGGCGCGGCGTTGGGGCATCAAATGGCAGGATTGCACCACCGAATTGGGCTTCGTGGCGCATGGCAAGAAAAAGCTTGGCTTTGGCGCGCTTGCTGCCGAGGCGGCGAAGGAAACGCTGCCCGATACGCTTCCGCTGCGTCAGGGGGATGCCGGGCGGCTGACGGGCAGGTCGCTACCGCGAATCGATGTGCCTCCCAAGGTTGATGGCAGCGCGGCCTTTGCGGGCGATATCCGCCTGCCCGACATGGTGTTCGCCGCGATCCGCCAGGGGCCGGTAGGGGACAGCCGCCTGATCAAGATCAATCGTCCGGCGGCGGCCAAGATCAGGGGCGTGATCGAGGTTATCCAGGAATCGCGCTGGGTGGCGGTTGTCGCCAATAACTGGTGGGCTGCGAACCGCGCGCTCGACGCGCTGGTGCCGACCTTCGCCACCAATGGCGCGCTGGTGAACAGCGACAGCATCGATGCGATATTGGCAAAGGCGTTGAACGGCCCGGGTCAGCGGATGGCGGCGCAGGGCGATCTGGCAGCGGTGTTCAAGGGCGCACAGGTCGTGACCGCCGATTATCAGGCCGGGTTCGGTGTCCATGCCGCGCTGGAAACGATGACCGCGACAGCGCGGCTCGAAAAGGATGTGCTCGAGCTGTGGCTGCCCACCCAAGCCCCCGGGCTGGCGCGCGCCGCGGCCGCAGCCGCAATCGGGGTGTCACCCGACGCCGTCATCATCCACCCGATGCTGATCGGCGGATCCTTCGGTGCCAATCTGGAGCATGACGTCGCGGCACAAGCAGCGATACTGGCGCAGCGCCTGAAGCGCCCGGTGCAGCTCGTCTGGTCGCGCTATGAAGATCTGCTCCATGATCGGTATCGCCCGCCAGCGTCGGCGCGGATGACCGCCCGTCTGGGGCCGAACGGTACGATCATGGGCTGGCTTGCCAAGATTGCCGCGCCCAATACGGGTCGCGAACTCGCCGCGCGGCTGGCCGTCGGCGACCCCGCCGTCCGCGCCGCGCTGGCACTGGAAGGGGCGGGTGATCCCTATGCGGTGGCAGGCGCTATGCCCTCTTACAGGTTCCCGGCTTATGCGATCGATCATCATCCCGCCGATATCGGCGTGCCCACCGGGCATTGGCGATCGGGTGCACATAGCTACACTGCTTTTTTCACCGAATGTTTCCTCGATGAGCTCGCTCATGTCGCGGGCACCGAGCCATTGTCGTTCCGGGTGTCGATCACCGCCGAGCCGCGCCTCGTGCGCTGCCTGTCGACCGCCGCAGCGCTGGGGGGATGGGAAGGCGGCGTGCCCGGCAGCGCGCAGGGGATCGCCTGTCACAGTTTTCGCGGCAGCCACATTGCGGTGCTGGCCGAAGCGCATTTCGAGGATGGTCAGCGGCCTGTTGTTGATCGATTAGTGGCGGCGGTGGATTGCGGTCGGCAAATTAATCCCGATATCGTTCGGCAACAGATTGAAGGCGGATTGATTTTCGGGATGGCAGGAGCGTTGGGGGGATCGACCGGATTTACGGAGAACGTGGCTGATGCGCGCAGCTTTGCTGATCTGCGTTTGCCGCGGCTTGCGGATATTCCCGACATCACGATCGAAATGATCCGCAGCGAAGCCGAACCTGGCGGGGTCAGCGAGTTGGCGGTGCCGCCGGTCGCACCCGCCATCGCCAACGCGCTTCAGGCAAGCGCGGGGTTTCGTTTGCGCCGCTTGCCGTTTACCGCATCCGCAGCATGATTCCCCCCACCAGTCATTTGCCCGCCGATCATCCGCCCGTCGCCCAGCGCAAGCTGGGAGTGCTGTTGACCAATCTCGGCACGCCCGACGGGCCCGATACCAAATCGGTGAAGCGCTATCTGGCCGAGTTTCTGTCGGATCGCCGCGTCGTGGAAATTCCCCAGATCCTGTGGCAGCCGATCCTGCGCGGGATTATTCTCAACACCCGCCCGCAGAAATCGGCAGAGGCCTATGCGCAGGTCTGGGGGCCGGACGGATCGCCGCTTGCCAGCATCACCAAGGCGCAGAGCGCCGCGCTGCAAGAGGCGTTCGGGCCGCATGTGACGGTCGATTGGGCAATGCGCTATGGCAAGCCCTCGATTCCGGAGCGATTGCAGGCGATGAAGGATGCCGGGTGCGACCGCATTCTGGTGGCCCCGCTATATCCGCAATATTGCGGCGCGACGACGGCGACCGCCAATGACAAGGCATTCGAGGCGTTGGCCGCGATGCGCTGGCAGCCGGCGATGCGCACCTTGCCGCCTTATTATGACGACCCCCATTATATCGGCGCGCTTCGCCAATCGATCGAGGCCGGGCTTGCCTCGCTTGATTTCACGCCGGATGCGCTGGTGGTCAGCTTTCACGGCATGCCGGAACGAACGCTCGAACTCGGCGATCCCTATCACTGCCATTGCCAGAAAACCGCGCGGTTGCTGGGTGAGGCGCTGGGGCGGCCAGTGATCATCACTTTCCAGTCACGTTTCGGGCGCGCGAAATGGCTCGAACCCGCGACTGACGACACGCTGGAAGCGCTGCCGGGCAAGGGCATCAAGAAAATTGCGATCATCGCGCCCGGCTTTTCGGCCGATTGCCTCGAAACGCTGGAAGAACTGGCGATTCGTGGGCGCGAAAGTTTCGAGGAACATGGCGGCACCGATTTTGCCTATATTCCGTGCCTGAACGACAGCGATGGCGGCATCGCGATGCTGCGCACGCTGATCGCGCGTGAACTTGAAGGGTGGCAAGTCACGCCCTAAGGTCGCCCGATAAGAAGCGATCGGGAGAGAGACTAATGGCACGCGTTGCAATCGTCACCGGGGGAACGCGCGGCATTGGAGAGGCGATCAGCCTGGCCTTGCGCGATTGCGGGATGACCGTTGCCGCCAACTATGCCGGCAATGACGCGCGCGCGCAGGATTTCACCAACCGTACCGGGATTGCCGCGTTCAAATGGGACGTGGCCGATTATGATGCCTGCCAGGTCGGCTGTGCAACGGTCGCCGATGCACTCGGGCCGGTCGATGTGTTGGTCAACAATGCCGGCATCACCCGCGACGGCACGATCATGAAGCTGACCTATCAGGCGTGGAAGGAAGTGATCGACACCAATCTGGGCGGCTGCTTCAACATGGCAAAGGCGGTGTTCCCAGGCATGCGCGATCGCAAATGGGGTCGGATCGTCAATATCGGCTCGATCAACGGGCAGGCCGGGCAATATGGCCAGGTGAATTATGCCGCTGCCAAATCGGGCATTCACGGCTTTACCAAGGCGCTGGCGCAGGAAGGCGCCAAGGCAGGCGTCACCGTCAACGCCATCGCACCCGGCTATATCGATACCGACATGGTCGCCGCGGTGCCTGCCGATGTGCTGGAAAAGATCGTCGCCAAAATCCCTGTCGGGCGGCTCGGCCAGGCGATGGAAATCGCGCGCGGCGTGACGTTTCTGTGTTCGGAGGATGGCGGGTTCGTCACCGGCTCGACGCTCAGCATCAATGGCGGGCAGCATATGTACTGACGGTTGCGTGAGCGACCGACAACGCTCAAAAAGTTGGGGCCCAGCCTGAACAACAGACCGGGCCCCGCCCTCGATACGCTACGCGAGGGAAACTAGAAGATCGACATGCCTAGCGGAACCGACCGCAGCCATTGCGGCTATCGCGTTCAATCGCGCGACCGGCGAGCGCTCCACCGATACCGCCGATAATGGCGCCGGCGGTGCGATCGCCACGTCCGGCAATCGAGTCGCCGAGCAGGCCACCGGCGATCGCGCCGAGCAGTGCGCCGCCCGTCCCGTCGTTGCAGCGGCGATTGTTGCGGAAGTTCCGACGATCGTTGAAGCGGTTGTTATAGCCCTGGTCGTAGTAACCCTGGTTGAACCGACCATCGTTGAACCGGTTATCGAACCGGTTGCCGCGAAAATCGTCACGAAAGCCATTGTCGCGGAACTGCTGCTGGCGATAATCGCCGCGGTAATCCCCCCGGTAATCCTGTGCAGACGCCGATGCGACGGGAACAAGAACGCTGGCGCTGATGGCGAGAGCGATGCTGGCAAGCGACAGTTTCTTCAACATGGTCATTCTCCTTCTCAGCACCCCGGTCGATCTGCGATGGGTGTGCAGGCTTTCTTCGACCATGCCGTTATGGCGGGGCACCATTGACCCAAGTCTGAATGCACCTGTTATCGCCCGTTCATCCGTCCGGGCCGCACCGCAATCGGCGCTGCCATTTGCGGCGCCGGGCGATAAGAAAGGGCAAATGCGCCGCTTCCGCTCTCCATTGTTTCTGTCCATCATCGCGCTGCTGGTGTTGGTGCCGGGCTGGTCGACCGTGCCGCGCCTGCCGCTGCTCGGCGCGCGCGCGGTGTTCACCGTCGAGCCGGTGGTGCTTTATCCCACAGCGCCGGACCGGCGGCGGTTGGGCGCGCTCATCTATGAACGCGGCTATCGGCTGCGGAGCGCGGACCCGGCATTTGGCAGCTTTTCGTCGCTGCTTGTCGACGGCGATCGCTTCACCCTACTGAGCGACGGGGGGAATGTCGTTCGGTTTCGGCTCGATTCGAAAGGGCGCGTTGCTGACAGGAAATTCGCCGATCTGCCCGATGGCCCCGGTATCGGCTGGGAAAAGAGCGACCGCGACAGCGAATCGATGACGCGGGATCCGGCAAGCGGCACCATCTGGGTCGGGTTCGAAAACAGCAATGCGATCTGGGCCTATACCCCGGACTTCGCCAAGCCGCTTGGCCGTGTGACACCGCGCGCGATGCGCAAATGGCCAGTCAATGGCGGGGCGGAGGCAATGGCCCGGCTGCGCGATGGCAGTTTCATCGTGCTGTCGGAGGTTGAGGAATGGCCGGGCACAAAAGGGCGTGCCGTTATGGGCATTCGGTTTGACGGTGATCCCCTTATGGCGAGCCAGCGGGGGTTCCGATTCGGTTATCGCCCCCCGGCTGGATATAAACCAACCGGCATTGCCGAACTGCCCGATGGCCGGTTGCTGGTGCTCAATCGCCGATTTCGAATCAGCAACGGGTTCCGGGTGGTTCTGACGCTGGTCGACAATCGCGCTATCGCGCCGGGCAAGGTCGCGACGGGGCAAGAGTTGGCGCGATTCGCGCCGCCCGCATTGACCGACAATTTCGAAGGGATTGCAGTCGTCCGCGAATCGACCGGGCGCACCGCTATGTGGATCGTATCGGACGACAATCAGTCGTCGCTGCAGCAAAGCCTGTTGCTCAAATTCAGCATCGACGACGCGAAGTTGCCTCCGCGTCGCTGAACGCGAAATCAGGCGGCGGTCGTTGCCGGTGTCAGCTTCTTGCGGATGTCACGCTTCAGGCGGCGTGCCTTCAGCGACAGCTGGTCATCGGCGGTCTTTACCAGCCAATTGTCCAGGCCACCGACATGCTCGACCGACCGTAGACCATTGGTCGAGACGCGCAGCTTCACGCTGGTGCCGAGCGCGTCCGAAATCAGCGTCACATTCTGCAGGTTCGGCAGAAAAGTGCGCTTGGTCTTGTTATTGGCGTGGGATACGTTGTGGCCCACCTGCCGGCCCTTGCCGGTCAGTTCGCAGATACGCGACATTGCTTGAATTCCTGAATTCTGGTTGCCCGGAAAGAGGGCGCGGATAGCCAGTTCGAACGCTACAGTCAACCGCTACGGCCCGGTGAATCTCGATTCACCATGAAACCATCCGGCGTCATGCGGCGTTATTACGCAAACGATCCGATCAACTGAAGGAAGATATTCTATGCGTGCACTCCTCATTCTCGTCGGCCTTGCCGCCCTCGCTCTGGTTGGCGCCTGGTCGCTTGGTCTTGTCAGCATCGATCAAAGCAAGGTGGCCCAGGCCCCGCAATTGAAGCTTGAAGGCGGCCAGGCCCCCGAATTTACCCTGAACATGGCCAAGATTGAGTTCGGCACCGAAAACAAGACGATCGAAGTGCCGACCGTTGGCACCACCACCAAGACGATCTCGGTCCCCACGGTATCGATGGAAAAACCCGCCAATGCGCAGCATGCGCAATAATGTCCGCCGATTGGCCCGCCAATGCCGATCCCGCGACCATCCTCGCGGCGGCGTTGCTGCCGCCGCTGGGGGTGTTCCGTGCTTTCGGGCCGGGGCGTGACTTTGCGATTGCCTGTGGGATGACGCTGACAGGCTATCTGCCCGGGGTGGCGTTCGCGCTGATACGGGTGCTCGGGCCCCGCCCCGCCAGCGCGCAACCAATCTAGCAAAACCCGGTACGATCGGCGCATAAGCAGGGAATGTTCCCCCTGCCTGATCCGATGCGCGCCGCACTCGCGGCAGCGCGCGATGCCGCCGCCGCAGGCGAAGTGCCGGTCGGCGCAGTGATTGTGCAGGACGGGCAGATCATCGCCACCGCCGCCAATGCCCCACGCGCGCTGCATGATCCGACCGCCCATGCCGAGATATTGGCGATTCGCGCGGCAGCAGCGGCGCTCGGGCGCGATCGGCTCGATGGGTGCGATCTATGGGTGACGCTTGAGCCCTGCGTGATGTGTGCCGGCGCGATCAGCCATGCGCGGATCGACCGGCTTTATTATGCGGCGGACGATGCCAAGGGCGGCGCCGTCGCCCACGGCCCGCGCTTTTTCACGCAGCCGACCTGCCATCACCGGCCCGAAATCTACACCGGCATGGGCGAAGGCGACGCATCGGCCTTGCTCCGCACCTTTTTTGCTGAGCGCCGCTAGGCGCGATCATCCCCTTTCGACCTCGCGGCAAAGCCTTATCGCGCAATCATGTTGTGATGCGGGGCAATGTGCGGCAAAGGATAGCGCAGCGCCATGGCACCGCTTCCCCCCTTTCCCTGGATCGATGTTGCGATCATCGCAGCGCTCGTCGCGCTGAACGGCGTATTCGCGATGTCCGAATTGGCAATCGTCTCGGCGCGTCGCGCTCGGCTGGAGGCGATGGCGCGCGCAGAAGTACGCGGTGCGCGTGCAGCCCTGGCGCTCGCCGCAGACCCCGGCAAGTTCCTGTCGACCGTCCAGATCGGCATCACCCTGATCGGCATCGTGTCCGGCGCTTATTCGGGCGCAAGCCTGGGTGCGCCCGTCGGCATGCGGCTTGAGGCGATGGGGATGGCGCAGCCGCTGGCACTGACGGTGGGTTTTTCGATCGTGATTGGGCTTACGACCTATGCGTCGCTGATCATCGGCGAGCTGGTGCCCAAGCAATTCGCTTTGCGCGCACCGGAAGCGATTGCGGTGATCGTGGCGGTGCCGATGCAGTGGCTTGCGGTCGCGACGGCACCCGTCGTGTGGTTGCTCGATTCGACCAGCGCGGGCCTGTTCTGGCTGATGCGGCTCCAGCGCGAATCGGAAGATCACGTCACCGCCGAAGAACTCCATATGATCGTCGCCGAAGCCTCCAAATCAGGCGTGATCGAGGAGCATGAACGCTCGATCATTTCGGGCGTGGTCCGCCTTGCCGATCGCCCCGCGCGCGAGGTGATGACCCCGCGCACCGACATCGAATGGCTCGATGTCGATCTCGACGACGCGGGCATTCGCGCTGCCTTGATGGCTGCAACGCATACCCGGCTGCCAGTTGTGGAGGGCTCGGTCGATGCCGTGATTGGCGTGGTGCAGGCGCGCGATATCGTCGCAG
>CAZYOU010000011.1:0-46563 GCA_964649315.1 uncultured Stakelama sp.
AGGCAGCGGCTTTTGATGCCGCCATTCGTAGGTTCGAATCCTGCCGCCCCAGCCAATTTTTCACCGTTGCTAACGGGTGATCTCAGGCCACCTTCATCAACTGCGACGGAAACGGCGCGGCCATCGCGCACGCGCCGGCATAGTCGGTCGTCAGCCAAGCCTCATAATCACCTGGCAGCAGGATCACCGGCATCGCTTTTGGATGAAGAGGTGCAACCAGCGGGTTCGGCTCGCAGGTCAGAAACGCATAAACCTTTCCTACGTCTGACGGTCGCCAGATGCCGGCAAATGCCGCGATCGGTTCTCCCGCGATTGAGAACCAATGTTCGGCTTTTCCCTTGCCGATCTTTGGTTCTGCGAACGTGGAGAACGGCACCAGACAGCGCTGTGCTGGCTTGGAAAGCATCGATTTCCAGAACGGGCTGGTCAGGTTGCGCACGTTCGTTACGTGTTTTTTTATCGTGCTTCCCGGGCGTTTGCCGGGGATCGTCAAGGGCACGCCCCACATCATGCTGTCGATGGTCGGTCGTCCATCGACGAGCCGCGCCACCAACGCTTCGCGTCTAGGCCAAATGTCGGTCGCTGCCGCAGCAGCATCAACGCCGTCCCACCCAATATATTCGCGCCACGTGGGCAGCGAAGCCATCATGATGGGATCGTTGCGATAGTGATTGCACATCACTCGAACATAACGGGCTAGGCGGTATTCAAAAGAGAATTAGAACTGGGGCAAGTAGGCACAATCCTCGGCCCGTCACAGTCGTCGCATCCCTCAATTTATCGGCACCGGCCCCTTTGGGCCGACATCCGTCAGCGCGTCACCGCCAAGGGTGCGGTAAACGGTCACCCGGTTCGTCGCAGCGATCAGCTGGGTCTGCGTTAGCGAACGTTGCGCCTGATACAGGCTGCGCTGGGCGTCAAGGTTGGCGAGGAAGCTCTCGATGCCGCCACGATAGCGCGCTTCGGTGAGCTGGAAACTGTCGCGCGCCGCCGCGGTCAGGCGCTGCTGGGCGTCAAGCTGATCGTCGATCGTGCCGCGCCGCGCCAGCGCATCGGCAACTTCGCGAAAAGCGATCTGGATCGTCCGTTCATAAGTCGCAACGGCGATGTCGAACTGTGCGCGTGCCTGCGCCAGCGCGGCCCGATTGCGGCCCCCCGCAAAAATCGGATAGCTGACAGTCGGCGTGGCGGTGTAGTTGAATGCACGCGACGTAAATAACTGCGACAGCCCGTTCGAGGCGAGGCCCGCAAGTGCGGTGAGCGACAGGCGCGGGAACAGCGCTGCGCGGGCCGCACCAACCTCAGCATTGGCAGCGCGAAGCTGATATTCGGCCTGCACCACATCGGGGCGGCGCAAAAGGATGCTCGTTTCCAGCGCGGCCGGGGCATCGCCGATTGTGGCAGAGGCTTCGGTAATTGACACCGGCAGCAGCTCGGGATCGACGGGTGCGCCGACCAGCAACTGGAGTGCATTCACGTCCTGGGCGAGCGCGGTCATTTGCAGGGCGCGATCCGATTGGGCGGTCGCCAACACCGTTTCCGCCTGCGCGACATCGGTGCGCGCGGCGACGCCGCCGTCAACCCGCGCCTTCGTCAACCGCACGCTGGCACTTGCATTGGCAACGGTTTCCTCGGCGATCGCGAGCAGGCTCTTGTCGGCGGCATATTGCAGCCACGCCGCGCCGATATCGCCGATCAGGGCGAGCCGTGTTGCGCGCGCGCCCACATCGCTTGCAAAATAGCGGGCCTGATCAGCCCGGCTTAGCGCGGCCAGCCGTCCGAACAGATCCACCTCGAACTGGGTTACGCCAAATCCGATGTTCAGATTGGTGCGCTGTCCACCCTGCACTGGCGAGCCACCAACGTTGGTGCGCCCTGTACCGGCATCGACGAAGCTGGCGCTGTTATTGTTGTTCACCAGCGGCAGCTGCTCGGCCCGTTGCGCCCGATATTGTGCACGGGCGCTTTCGATATTGGCGGCGGCGATACGCAGGTCGCGATTATTGATCAGCGCCTGATCGATGATCGCCTGAAGGCGCGGATCGCGGAATATATCGCGGTACCCAAGCGTCGGCAGCGTCGCATCGCTTGGTTCACCATAAGCGCCGCCGGTGGGGAAGGCGGCGGGCACGGGCAGGGCAGGGCGCTTGTCGGGCGCGACCATTGAACAGGCGCCCAGCGCCAGCAGCGCCGTGGTGGTGGCAAGGCGGCGGATCATGCGGGGCTCTGCCCAATCTGTTGAGGGGGCTGTTGGGGTGGTGGCGTCGGCTCGTGGTGGAAGCGCTTCAGCGTGTCGCGCGTCGTGCGGCGGACGAGCACGAAGAACAGCGGGATGTAAAAGATTGCGAGCACGGTTGCGGTCAGCATCCCGCCGATCACTGATGTGCCGATGGCGATACGGCTGTTGGCGCCCGCACCGGTTGAAACAGCTAGCGGCAACACGCCAAAGATAAAGGCAAGGCTGGTCATCAGGATCGGCCGCAACCGCAACCGGGCTGCCTCAACCGCCGCGACGATGACGCGCTTGCCCTGTTTTTCGGCCTGTTCGGCAAATTCGATCATCAGGATGGCGTTTTTCGCGGCAAGGCCCATCGTCGTCAGCAAGCCGATCTGCAGGTACACGTCGTTCTGAAGCCCGCGCAGCGTCACCGCGAAGATCGCGCCGACCAGCCCCAGCGGGATCACCAGCAGCACGGCGACCGGGATCGTCCAGCTTTCATACAGCGCGGCGAGGCACAGGAACACGACCAGCAGCGACAGGCCATAAAGCAACGGTGCCTGGCCCGACGACAACCGCTCCTGAAACGACAGCCCCGACCACGCAATAGACGTGCCGGGATGTTTGGCGGCGATCGCGGCCATCTTGTCCATTGCCTCGCCCGAACTGCGGCCCGGCGCTGCCTGACCTTCAAATTCGGTGGACGGAACGCCCATGAAGCGGGAGAGGGATGGCGGCGCGGTTGACCAGGAAATTCGGGCAAAGGACGAAAACGGCACCATCGATCCGTCCGACGCGCGCACGAACCATTGCGACAGATCCTCCGGCGCGGCGCGATAGGGGGCATCGCCCTGCACATAAACGCGCTTTACCCGACCACGATCGTTGAAATCGTTGACGTAGCGGCCACCCCAAGCCGTCGACAGCGTGTTGTTCACATCGCTTTGGCTAAGGCCCAGCACCTGCAATTTCTGTTGATCGATATCGATGGCGAGCGTCGGCTGGTCATCAAGATCACTCAAGCGCACCTGCGCCAGCGCCGGATCGCGGAGTGCTTCGGCGAGAATATCCTCCCGAACTGCGCGGAATTCCTCGCGGCTCATGCCCCCGGAATTCTGGAGCTGCATCGAAAAGCCGCTGGTCTGTCCAAGCCCGCGAATGGCGCCTGGCACCAGCACATTGACGCGTGCGTCACGAAACCGGGCAAAAGCCGCCGTGGCGCGCTTCGCGATACTGTCAGCGCTATTTTCCGTGCCGGGGCGTTCGTCCCAGTCCTTCAGCGCGATAAACCCACGCCCCTGATTCTGCCCGCCACTGCCGCCGCCACCGCTGCCGCTCACGGTAAGCATCGCCGATAAATTGGCGCTCTCCTCGGTCAGAAAATATTTCTCGACCGCCAGCTGGGTTTGATAGGTACGACCCGCCGTCGCCCCGGGTGGCAACGTGATCTGCAGCTGCGCGCCACCCTGATCCTCGTTGGGCAGAAATCCGGTTGGCAACCGAACGAACATCACGGCCAGCAGCGCAACGACGCCGGCATAGATCAGCAGGAACAGCCATTTGCGATCCACTACTTTTTCGACAGAACCGGCATAACGATCCGTCATTCGAGCAAAGCCGGTGTTGAACCAGTCGCGCGCGCGGTCGATGCGATCGGCGAACCTGCCGGTCGATTGCCTCGTTTCCTGACGATGCTTCAGCATTGTGGCCGTCAGTGCCGGCGTCAGCACCAGCGCGACAACCACCGACAGCACCATGGCGGAAACGATCGTGACCGAAAACTGGCGGTAGATGACGCCCGTCGATCCGCCGAAAAACGCCATTGGCAGGAACACCGCTGACAGCACCAGCGCAATCGCGATCAGCGCGACGGTGATTTCGTCCATCGATTTGATCGTCGCTTCACGCGGGCTCATCTCTGGATTTTCGTCCATCAGCCGCTCGACATTTTCGACCACCACGATCGCATCGTCGACCAGAAGCCCGATCGCGAGCACCAACCCGAACAACGTCAGGGTGTTGATCGAAAAGCCCGCCAGCGCGAACACCGCAAAGGTGCCGAGCAGCACCACCGGCACCGCGACTGTGGGGATCAGCGTGGCCCGCCAGTTCTGCAGGAAAACGAACATCACGATCACCACCAGGATGATCGCTTCGATCAGCGTCTTGACGACTTCCTCGACCGACAATTTGATGAAAAGTGTCGCGTCGCGCGGATAGGCGACGGCAAAGCCTTGCGGCATCGTTTTCGTCGCTGCTGCAACTTCGGCCTTGACCAGTTCGGCAGTTTTCAGCGCGTCGGCACCCGGGGCAAGCGAGACGGCGAAACCAGCGCCCGGGTGCCCGTTGATGCGGCTGCGTACGCCATAATTTTCTGCGCCCAGTTCGACCCGGGCGACATCGGCCAGCCGAACGGTTGATCCGTCGCGTGATGTCTTGACGACAATATTCTGGAACTGCTCGGCAGTGCGCAGCCGCGATTGTGCGGTCACCGTCGCATTCAGCATTTGCGCATCGGGCATAGGCTGGCCGCCGATTTCGCCCGCCGCGATTTCGCTGTTCTGCGCCTGAACGGCCGCGATAATGTCACCGGGGTTCAGCGCAAATGCCGCCAGTCGTTCGGGGTTCAGCCAGATCCGCATCGCATATTGCGCGCCGAACACGTTCGTATCGCCGACACCCTCCAGCCGCGCGATCCGGTCTTGAATGTTCGATACCAGATAATCCGACACGTCCTGATTGGTCCGCGTATCAGTGGTGTCATAAATCGCGAAGATCATCAGAAAGTCGGGGTTCGATTTGGTGACGGTCAGCCCCTGCTGCTGCACCTGTTGCGGCAGGCGTGAAATCGCCTGCTGCACTTTGTTCTGCACCTGCACCTGCGCGATATCGGGATCGATTCCCTTTTCGAACGTCGCCGAGATGCTCACCTGCCCGCGCGAGCTGGAATTGGAACTGAAATAGAGCAGCCCGTCGATGCCGGTCAGCTGCTGCTCGATGATCTGGGTGACGCTGTTTTCCAGCGTTTCCGCCGATGCGCCGGGATAGCTGGCGCGAATGTTGACCTGAGGCGGGGCGACGTCAGGATATTGTTCGATCGGCAGGGTCAGGATCGCGCCGACGCCGGCGAGCATGATGATGATCGAGATCACCCAGGCAAAGATCGGCCGGTCAATGAAAATGCGGGAAATCATGGCCGGTTCAGCGCGCCGCACCGGCGGGGGGCTTCCCGCCCCCAGTACGATCTTGCGGTCCGGTCAGTCGCTCGGGCGTCCCCGCCGGAACGGGCTTCACTTCCGCGCCGACCTTTGCCTTCACGGTGCCCTCGACGATGATCTTGTCGCCGGCCTTGAGCCCGCCCGTTACCACCCAGTCGGCACCAAGCGTACGTTCGGCCGTTACCGCGCGCTGCACCACCTTGTTGCCCGGGCCGACCAGCAGGACGGTGGCATTCCCGCGCGGATCACGCGCCAGCCCGCGCTGGGGCACCAGAAAGGCCGTGTTCGAAATCGCCTGCGCAAACACCGTGCGAACGAACATCCCCGGCAGCAGCAAATTCTCCGGATTGGGGAAGCGTGCGCGCAGCGTCACGGTGCCGGTGCCGGGATCCACGGTCACTTCGGTGAATTCGACCGTGCCGGCATAGGCATAATCGCTGCCGTCCTCCAGCTTCAGCTTCACGCTGGCAGTCGTCGGTGCGGCATCGCCCTGGGCCAGCGACTTGCGCAGCGCCAGCAGTTCGGCGCTTGATTGGCGAATATCGACAAAAATCGGGTCGAGCTTCTGGATCACCGACAAGGGCTCGGCCTGGTTTATCGTCACCAGCGCGCCTTGGGTGAACAGCGACCGGCCGATTCGCCCGCTAATCGGGGCGGGCACGCGCGTGAAACGCAGGTTGATTTGTGCGGTGGCCAATTGCGCGCGCGATTGCGCAATCGCCGCCTGCGCCTGGCGCGATTGCGCGAGTGCATCGGTATATTCCTGCGCGCTGACGGCCTGCATTTCAGCGAGCGGCTTAAAGCGGTCGGCCTTGATCCGGGCGGCCTCGGCATTGGCCTGCGCACTGGCCAGATTGGCGCGCGCCTCATCCCCTGCGGCACGATACAGGCTCGGGTCGATTTCGTAGAGTGTTTGCCCAGCGCGGACATAGCTGCCCTCGGTAAACAGCCGTCGGCGGATGATGCCTGACACCTGGGGGCGCACTTCAGCTGTCTGATAGGCGCTGGTCCGACCACTCAGATTGGCGATCACCGGCACGGCGCCCGGTTGTACCACGACATAGCCGACTTCGGGGGTGCCGCCGCCGGGCCGTTTCGGCTTTTCCCCCGCGCCGCATGCCGACATCGTCAGGCACAACGCAACCGGCGCGATCATCAAGCGGGTTCTGGATAAAAGATAAGCAACTGGCATCATCGGCCCCGATTGCGGCCCGATGGCCTGCGATTAATTACCAGCGATCCCTAACGGAAAAAAGCAGCTGGTTGTTCCTGAAAGATCACCACAATCGGAAAACTCGGCCGAATGCAATACCGCTGTTCGCCGTCTTGATCGGTCGAGAGACGATGGGCAGGGGCAGGCAGCCATATGCTCGCTGATCTTTGGGGGCAAAGGCAATTTCGACATAGTTTTGCGACAGATCGTTGATACGGGCGCCCGATCATCGATGAGACCCTTGTGATTGGATCCTATGCGTATTTCCCGATTAGGCGCGATTTTACTCGCCACCACAGCGCCCGCTGCCGTCTACGCCCAGGCTGCGCCAAGCACGGCGCAGGCCGGCAATGATTCGGGTCAGGGAGCGCAGGCCGAATCGTCTGCCGATCAGGGCAATGGCGACGAAGACATCATCGTGCGCGGCGCGCGCCAGCCCGGTGAAGTGATTGGGGACATTCCGCCCGACCAGCAGCTGAGCCCGGCCGATATCCGTTCCTACGGCGTCAGTTCGGTCGCTGATCTGCTCACGGAACTTGCCCCGCAAACGCGCAGCGGGCGGGGTGGGGGCGGCCCGCCGGTGGTGCTGCTGAACGGTCGCCGCATCTCGGGCTTTGGCGAGATTCGCGATCTGCCGACCGAAGCGATCCTGCGCGTCGACATTCTTCCGGAAGAAGTCGCGCTGAAATATGGCTATCGTGCCGATCAGCGCGTCATCAATTTCGTGCTACGCCCGCGCTTCCGGTCGGTGACGCTGGAGGCAGAGGGCAACGCGGCCACTGCGGGCGGCAGCGCGGCGGAGGGTGGCCGGTTTGATATTCTGAAGATCACGCAGGGCAAGCGGATTAACTTCCACGTCGATTATTTCGAGCGTTCAGGGCTAAGCGAAGCCGAACGCAACATCCGTTTCGAGCCCAATCTGTTCGCGGCCGCGGGCAATGTGATCGGCGCTGACGGAGCTGGGAGCGAGGTTGATCCGTTGCTGAGCGCGCGCGCTGGATCGCTGGTGACGGTGGCGGGCGCGCCCGGCATCGCGGCAAGTCAGCCGGCGACACTCAACGATTTCGCCGCCACCGCCAATATCGCCAACGTCACTGATCCGACCCCGTTTCGCAGTCTGTTGCCCGCAACGCGCACCTTTGGTGCCAGCGGCACCTATGCCACGACGGTGTTTGGCAATGTCGGTGCGACCATCAACGCCCAGCTTGGCGCATCGGACAGTCGGCGTGAGCTCGGGCTGGCGGGGCTGAACCTTGTCCTCCCCACCGGCAACCCCTTCTCGCCCTTTTCGCGCGACGTTGGGGTCAATCGCGGGTTGGTCGACGCTTTCTCGCCGCTCGGCCAGACCAGCAATTCGATCACGGGGCACCTCGGCCTGACGCTGAACGGCAATATCGGCAAATGGCAATGGTCGGTCATCAGCAACTACGATCGGGTCGACAGCGATACGTTGACCGATACGGGGATCGATGCGAGCGCCTTTCAGGCGCGGCTGCGCGCCAATGACGCAACCGCCAATCCTTTCGGCCCACTGGCACCCGCTGGTTTCAACGCCCTTGCCGCGACGCGCGCGACGTCTCAATCGAACCGCGCGGAGCTTGATGCGCTCGTCAACGGCACCTTGTTCACCCTGCCTGCAGGCGCTGTTTCGACCAGCCTGCGCGTGGGCGGTGATACCACCGATTTCACCAGCGATTCATTCCGCAACGGGGTCGCGCTGACCGGTCGGGTGTCGCGCGATATCGTCAATGGTCAGGTGACTATCGATGTGCCGCTGACCAGCCGGACCCGCGGCTTTTTGGCACCGGTCGGCAATCTGTCCGCCAATTTCAACATCGCCTATGACGAGCTGTCGGATTTCGGCACCTTGCGCACTTTAGGATATGGTCTGAACTGGTCGCCGGTCGAGCAGGTGCGGATCATCGGCTCGGTCACCGATCAGGACGGCGCGCCGACGCCGCAACAGCTGGGCAATCCGCAGATCACTTCCCCCAATGCGATCGTCTTTGATTTCGTGCGGGGCGAAAATGCGCTGGTGACGGTCGTCTCGGGGGGCAACCCGGGGCTTCAGCGGGAGAACCGGCTCGTCAAGCGGCTCGGTCTGACGCTCAAGCCGCTGCGCGAAACCGATCTCGATCTGGTCGCGAGCTATGTCGATAGCCGCACGTCGGGCGCCATCGCCGGCTTCCCGAGCACGACCGCAGCGATTGAAGCGGCGTTCCCCGATCGCTTCGTCCGCGATGGCGGCGGGCGCCTGCTGCAGATCGATCAGCGCCCGATCAACTTTGCCGAAACCAGCCGATCGGAGCTGCGCGTCGGGTTCAATTTCTCCAAGCCGATCAAATCCAAGATCCAGAAGCAGATCGAGGCGTTTCGTGCGGGCACCGGCCCCAATCCCTTTGTCGGCCTCACCCCGCCGCGCGGCAGTGTTTTCGGGCAGAACGCCGGACCCGGTGGACCAGGCGGCGCTGTTGGTCGCGGCCCCGGCGGGCGTCCGCCGGGCGCGCCCGGTGCAGGGCCGGGCGGCGGTGGACAGGGTGGTCCGCGCCAGTTCGGCGGCGGCGGTGGCGGTCGCGGCGGGTTCGGCGGCGGGCAGGGCGGCGGTCGCCTGCAATTCGCGCTCTATGATACGATCCAGTTCACCAACCGTGTCCAGATTGGCGCGACTGGGCCGACGCTCGATCTGCTGAACGGCGATACGATCGGCAATGGCGGCGGGCAGCCGCGGCACGATGTCGAAGCGCAGGCAGGCTATAATAACAACGGCATTGGCCTGCGGTTCTCGGCGAATTGGCGCAGCCCGACGACGGTGGTCGGCGGAACGCCTGCCAATCCGGATACGCTCAACTTCTCGTCGCTGGCGACCGTCAACTTCCGGCTGTTCGCTGATCTTGGCCAACGGATCGATCTGCTCAAGAAATATCCGTGGATGCGGGGGATGCGGGTCGTCGTGTCGGTCGACAATATCTTCAACGAACGCCAACGCGTCACCGATGCGACGGGGGCGACCCCGATCAGCTATCAGCCCGCCTATCTCGATCCGCTCGGCCGCGCGGTGCGTATTTCCATCCGCAAGCTGATGTTCTGATCAACCGTCCTCCAGACATCCCCAAGGCTGGTCACTGGTAATCGACCGGGTTTGCGCTAGAGGAGCATCGTCTGGCTGATGGGTTGCCGTTGCGCGACCGATACGAGGGATGGTTTTGGGATATGCGGATTACGATGATCGGCTCGGGCTATGTTGGCCTGGTTTCTGGCGCGTGCTTTTCGGATTTTGGTCATGACGTGATCTGCGTCGACAAGGATGCGAGCAAGATCGACGCGCTAAAAGCGGGCCGTATGCCGATTTTCGAGCCCGGTCTCGACACGCTGGTGGCCGCCAACGTCAATGCCGGGCGGCTGACCTTCACGACCGACCTGAAAGCCGCCGTCGATGGCGCGGATGCGATCTTCATCGCGGTCGGCACGCCCTCGCGCCGGGGTGATGGCCATGCCGATCTTACCTATGTGTTCGAAGCCACCCGCGAGATTGCCGCCGCGATCACCGGCCCAACGGTGGTCGTCACCAAATCAACCGTTCCCGTCGGCACCGGCGACAAGGTGGAGGCCATCCTGCGGGAGATTGCGCCCGAACTCGACGTCGCGGTCGTCTCCAATCCCGAATTCCTGCGCGAAGGTGCCGCCATCGGTGATTTCAAGCGCCCTGACCGGATCGTCATCGGCACCGAAGATGCCCGGGCGATGCACGTGATGCGCGATATCTATCGGCCGCTTTATCTGAACGAGAGCCCGATCCTGTTCACCGCGCGCCGGACGGCCGAGCTCATCAAATACGCCGCCAACGCCTTCCTCGCGACCAAGATCACCTTCATCAACGAAATCGCCGATCTGTGCGAGGCCGTGGGCGCGAATGTGCAGGATGTGTCGCGCGGCATTGGCTTGGACAACCGGATCGGGTCGAAGTTCCTGCACGCCGGCCCGGGCTATGGCGGCTCGTGCTTCCCCAAGGATACGCTCGCGCTGCTCAAAACGGCGGAGGATTACGGCACGCCGGTGCGGATCGTCGAGGCGGTCGTGCAGGTAAATGACAGCCGCAAGCGCGCGATGGGTCGCAAGGTGATCGCCGCGCTCGGCGGCGATGCGCGCGGCAAATCGGTCGCGCTGCTCGGCCTCACCTTCAAGCCCAACACCGATGACATGCGCGACGCGCCCAGCCTGGCGATCGTGCAGAGCCTGCTTGATGCCGGTGCGCACATCCGCGCTTATGATCCCGAGGGGATGGAGGCTGCCAAGGCGATGATGCCCGCCATCACCTATTGCAACGATGCCTATGAGGCCGCCGCCGGGGCCGATGTCGTCGCGATCGTGACGGAGTGGGATATCTTCCGCGCGCTCGATCTGAAGCGGCTTGCCGCGACGATGGCCGCACCGGTGATGGTCGATCTGCGCAACGTCTATCCGCCTCAGGAAGCCGCCCGCGCCGGGTTTGTCTACAGCTCGGTCGGGCGCTGACGACGACGGCGTATAGAACCGCTGCTTCTGGCCGCCACGCACCCGCACCGTTCATGCTCAAATTCGCACCGCAGGCGCCCCGCAACCGCCCTTTGGCATGCCCATTTCCCATCGTTTCGATAGTGAATGGCGATCTAGCCTATTGAAGCACCGTGTTTTTGGCCAAAAGCCACCCGATCCGGGGCGGTTTTTGACGTGTCCCAAATCGGCAACACTTCTCCGGTAAATCGTACAAAGCCTGTGATTTTGTCCCTTTATCCCGGACGGATACGTGGGCTACGAGATGGGCGAAGTGAGCGATTTTAGGGTTTGCGTTCGCCTTGTGCAAAATGTAGAGAGCCGACATTGGTTATGCGTTAGCTGCCGATGGCTAGGGATTTACCAACTAAAGGGGTGTTTATGAAGAAGGTGACGGCGCAGCACGCAGCACACGCGGGCGGCAAGACGCATCCGGTGGCTCAGGGTAAGGGTTCTTCGAAGCTTTTGAACAAACTGGCTGTGGTTGACAGCCAGGCAGCGCAGGCAAAGATTGCTGCTGCCAAGCTGAAGAAGGAGGAGGCTGAGGAAGCCGCCAAGGATCAGCAGCAGAACGACGTCGAAGTTGCAGCTCAGGATATGGGCACCGCAGGCGACGCAACGCTCGCTGCGATGCTGCAGGACGCTTCGGCCGTTGACGCAGCACAGGATTCGGCTTCGGGCGGCTCGGACGACGATAATGGCGGTGGCGTCAGCCCCTTCCTGATCGCCGGCGGCATCGCCCTCGTTGCCGGTGGTATTGCGCTCGCCGCGACCAGCGGCGGCAGTGACACGCCGACGACGCCAACCCCGCCGGTTACCCCGCCGGTGACCCCACCAGCCAACAGCGCGCCGACCTTCGCGACCCCGACGACGGCGGCGACCACGGCTGAAGATACGGCACTGGCAAACAAGGTTGTGGCGACGGACGCCAACGCAGGCGACGTGCTGACCTACACGCTTGCCACTGCGGCGACCAAGGGCACCGTCGTCGTCAACGCGAACGGCACCTACACCTACACGCCAACCGCGAACTTCAACGGCACGGACAGCTTCACCGTCAAGGTTGATGATGGCAAGGGCGGTTCGGCGACTCAGGTCGTCAATCTCACCGTCACCGCCGTCAACGATGCGCCTGTGTTCGCCACCGCAACCGTCACGGCTGCGGCGACCGAAGACACGGCCTTCAAGGGCACCGCAACGGCAACCGACGTCGATACCGGTGACAAGCTCACCTACGCCGTCGGCACCGCCGCCACCAAGGGCACCGCGGTCGTCAATGCAGACGGTACCTACACCTACACGCCGAACGCGAACTTCAACGGCACGGACAGCTTCACCGTCAAGGTGACTGACGCAGCCGGTGCATCGGCGGTGCAGACCGTCAATGTCACGGTTGCTGCCGTTAATGACGCGCCTGTGTTCGCAGCGGCCGCCGTCACGGCGACCACGGCGGAAGACACCGCGTTCAAGGGGTCGGTCACGGCAACGGACGCTGACACGGGTGACACGCTCACCTATGCGCTCGGTACCGCAGCGACCAAGGGCACCGCGGTCGTCAATGCTGACGGCACCTACACCTATACGCCAACTGCGAACTTCAACGGCACGGACAGCTTCACTGTCACGACCAAGGACGCGGCAGGCGCCACGGCGACCCAGACGGTGAATGTGACCGTCACGGCCGTCAATGACGCACCGACCTTCGCAACCCCAACCGTTGCCTTCACGGGCACCGAAGAAGTTGCGGTCAAGGGCAATGTGGTCGCGACCGATGTCGATACCGGTGATACGCTCACCTACGCGCTCGGCACGGGCTCGACCAAGGCGACCGTCACGGTCAATGCGGACGGCAGCTTCGTCTACACCCCGGTGAAGGATTTCAACGGGACGGACAGCTTCACCGTCAAGGTTACCGACAGCGCCGGTGCTTCCACCACGCAGACGGTGAACCTCACGCTGGCAGCAGCAGCTGAAACGGTTTCGATCGATGTCGGCACCACCACCACGCCGATCACCTTCAACGCGGGCGTCGACAGCCTCGGTCAGCCGGATAACTTCCTGTTTACCGATGATTCGTCGAAGGAAACCAATGTCATCCTCACCAACTTCACCAAGGGTGATCAGGTGCAGGTAACCGGGGCGTCGTCGCAGTACAGCTTCACGACCACCGGCAGCGACATCATCATCACCTTCAACAACACCGCGGCTGGCGTGCTCAACAGCATTCGTCTGCCAGGTGCGGCGGTCAACGCCGGGGTGTTCGTCAACAACGAAGCAACCGCTGAACAGGCTGCCGGTTTTGACTTCTTCAGTGCACTCACAATTCCTGCGGCTGTCACGACCAGCCTGGACACGGATAACGACGGCAACATCGCGACGGTCTTCAACATCGCTGCTACTGCGGGTGCGGATACCTTCACGGAAAATGCCAATGTCGGTAACAATGTCCGCGTGACTGGTTTTGCCGCGGCATCGGATATCATCGCCGTCTCCAACTCGCCGACGACAGCCTACAGCTTCTCGTCGACCGGTAACGACGTGGTGATCAGCCTCAACAATGCTGGTGTGGTGAGCAACATTGTTCTGGCCGGGGTCGTGCCTGTTGGGTTCACGGGCCTGATCAACTCGGAAGCATCGGCAGAAGCGGCACTGGGTGCCAACTTCTTCCAGATGGCAACCGCGACCACACCACCTGTAACCCCACCGGCGCCTCCGCCAGCGGCCACCACCAGCAGCATCGACGTTGGGTCGATCACCACGCCGGTGGCTTTTGATGCGGCGACCGGGAACATTACCTTTACTGACAATGCGGGCGTTGCAACCAACGTTCGTATCTCAAACCTGACGGCTGGCGATCTGATCAATGTCACGGGGGCAACCAGCGCCAACTACTCATTCACGTCCGGGAATTTTGACGGAGGCGCCACAGCGAATGATCTTCAAATCACGTTTAATAACACTGCGGCAAATGCATTGAACACAATCACAATTCTGAACGTTGTGAACCCCAGCGCCTTCGTTTTCAACGAAGCCACTGCGGAAGCTGCGGTTGGATTTAACTTCATCAACTTCGGATGATTTTTGAAGGTGGTTTGACACCTCCGGCAACCTGAACTTAAAGAAACTCAAAGGGAGTATTAATCATGGCTTTTGTAACACTGACTGGCGGCGAGGCGATTGGCCTCGGCACGGGTAACTTCACCGTATTCGGTACCTCGACGGGCGCGGAAACGCTCACCTTGTCGGCTGGTTCGACGATCGTCCTCGACGGTTCGTTCAACGCTGGCGGCGACATCTTCCGCATTGCTGGCAATGCTGGTGCCTTCACCGCCGTTCGTTCGGGTTCGTCAATCGTCCTCACGTCGGGCACGGGTGCAACTGCAACCTCGATCACGATCCCGGTCGGCACGGTTGGTTCGTCGGTTCAGTTCGCTGATCGTACGGCCAACCTGGTGTTCAACGCCACGACGAGCAACATTGAGCTCGGCGGCCAGGTCATCAGCACCACGCCGGCGACCGTCACGCCAGGCACCGGTGGCACTGCACCTGTTCCAGGCTCGACGTTCACGTTGACCTCGGGTGTCGATACGGGCGCAGCTTTCACCGGCACCGCTGGTGACGACACATTCAACGGCAACCTCGTCGCTGGTAACAACACCTTCACCTCGCTCGATGCACTTGATGGCGCAGCCGGCAACGACACGCTGAACGTCATCCAGACGGCGGCCTTCGCGCTTCCAGCAGGCACGACGGTCAAGAATATCGAAACCATCAACATCGTTACGACTGCAACCGGTAACGTCGTCGACAGCACCACGTTCACGGGTGCGACTACGCTCAATGTGACGGGTACTGCGCAGCAGACGGTAACGGCAGCAGCGACGACCGATATCAATTTGACCGGCACCGCGCAGGCCGACCAGAATGTGGTCGTCAATGGTGGCCGTAACGTAACCGTTACGGAAACTGGTGCGACGACCGGTACGGTCTCGGTTGGTACCACAACGGCAGTTACCGGTACGAACACCGTATCGGTTGCAGGTGCGACCTTGGTTGACGGTGCTGGTGCTACCGCTCTGACTCAGGGTGCGATTGCCGTGAAGGGTGGTTCGGTCGTTAATGTGCTCTCGACGGGTGCGGTTTCGGGCGGCTCGAATGACGCCGGTGACGCATTAACGTTGGGCGCAGTGACCGTAACAGGTACGGCGGCCACCGGAGTGGTTACTGTCACTCAAACCGCTGCGCTGGCACGGGTTGCTACCGCCGCTGGTGTAACTGGTAACGCAGCGATCGTTAACGGTGCTGTGACCGTCAATGACGTAAGCGCGGCCTCTGCGACTGCCGCAGGCGTGATTGGCACGGTGTCGTTGAATGGCTTTGGCGCTGGTGCGACGGTCACATCAACGGCACTCCGTACGCTGAACCTGTTCGGTTCTGGTTCCGATGTCACGGCCAACACGCTCGGTGCGTTGACGACTCCAGTTGCGAATGTCGCCTTCCAGCTGAATACGGTTGCTGCTTCCGCCACAGGTACGGTCGCGCTCTCGAGCAACGTTACGACCGTGAATGTTGGTACGTCGGGCGCCACGGCTTCGTCGATCGGTACCCTCACGGCTGCCAACGCAACAGCAGTCAACGTTGCCGGTACAGCTGGGTTGACGGTTACTCAGCTTAACGCAGCGGCGAATGCTGTTGTGACGGTGACGAACACCGGTGCAACCAAGTTCACCAACGAACTCGGCACAGGCGTCACATTCACCGGTGGTGCAGGGAACGAGACGATCGCAGTTGGCGCAACCACCAAGGCAATCACGCTGGGCGCTGGTAACGACACCGTCCTCGCATCGGCTGCGCTGGGTGCAACCGGTTCGGTCAATGGCGGTGACGGCGTTGACACGCTGACGGTCAATGCTGCTGCCTTCAATCTTGCCGGGTTCACTGGCTTCGAGACGCTCGGTCTCGGTGCCAACGCAACGGGCACTTACGCAGCGACCGGCTTCACAGGCTTGACGCTGGGCCAGGTTGCTGGTGGCGTCACCTTCTCGAACGTCGCTAACAACACGAACGTCACCTATACGGCTGCTCCCGGCCAGACGTCGGCAGTTGTGCTGGCAACCAACACTGTTGCTGACAATATCAACGTCACCTTGAGCTCTGCTGCGGGTATCGATGCAGGTACCCTAACGGCAGCGGATGTTGAGACGATCGCGATTACGACGACCGATCTCAACACCACGGCACACGTTAACACCCTTGCTCTGACGGCCACGAGCCTGACGTCGCTGACGGTATCTGGTAACACGGGTCTGACCCTGACGACTGCCGGCTCGACCTCGCTCTCGACCGTCAACGCATCGGGTATCACTGCCGGTGCTTTCACTTACACTGCAACCGATACGACGGGCACGACGACCATCACCGGTGGTGCAGGTAACGACGTGATCACGGGTGCTGGTGCTGCTGACACGATCAATGGTGGCGCCGGTAACGATATGCTGAACGGCGGTACGGGTGCCGACATCATCGACGGTGGTGCTGGCACGGATACCTTCCTTGCGACCGGCCTGAACGCCGCGAACATCGAAGGTACCGGTACGGGTACGTCGACGGGTGTGGTCATCAACCTCAGCGCCTTCACGCTGACGTCTGGTGTGATCAACACCGCAACTGGTGAGAACCTCTCGGGTACGCTCGGTGAAGTCCTTTCCAACCGGGTTGCATATCTGTTCAATGGTGCAGCAAACAACGCAAACTCGGCTGTTCAGGACACGCTGTCGAACATCGAAAATGCAACCGGTACGTCAGGTATCGACTACATCGTCGGTTCCGATGCTGCGAACGTGCTCAGCGGTGCAGCTGGGGTGGATACCATCCTCGGTGGTGCCGGTGACGACACGATCAACGGCGGAACTGGCCTGGACGTGCTGACCGGTGGTACGGGTGTTGACACGTTTGTCTTCGCTGCTGGCGATACGGGCACGCCAAACGGCACGACGTTTGACACCATTACTGACTTCACCAAGGCGAGCGATGTCATCGACTTCACGGTAGCTATCACGATTGGTGTGAATGCTAACGCGGCAGCGGATGGTGCAGCGGCAATCAATGCCGAAGGCGTAGCAACCTTCACGGCTGCTGATGATACGCTCGCAGAGCGTGTGATCGCTATCGAAGGCGGCATCAACGCCGGTGGCGCTGCGGCGGCCGGTCAGACTGCCTTCTTCGCGCACACCGACGGTAACTCCTACGTGTTCATCTCGGATGGCACGGACGGTATCGGTGCCAACGACGTTCTGATCCGCCTGACCGGTGTTGTCGGTCTGACGGACAGCACGATCATCGGCGGCAACCTGACGATCGCCTAATATCGGGTCTGCCCTTCGGGGCAGTCTTGAACGACTTCAAGTGGCAGGGTGTCCTAACGGACGCCCTGCCATCTGCTTTTGGGGTCTGTTGGATATCGCGGCGCCGTTGGCCGATCGGCGGTGTCAGTTGCCGTGGTCAGCGGCTCGATTGATGCGATGGGGGCCACCTGGCCACGCGCGGTGGACGGCCCCGGCGACCGGTGCGACAGGCGCTGATACAGGGAAGGGGCTATTCCGCCCCGATATCATCAACGATTGGCCGATCACCCCGGCGACAGATCTTCCAATGTTGGAAATGATGTGAGATCATCCGATCTCGCCCGCACGTTGATCGGTACACAGGGTGCTGCGCTACGCGAGGAAACGGCTCCGCTTACCCGCGACCGCCCATCCCCGTTTTTTCGATTAGGTCGTAACTTTTATCACTTTCCGATCGGGCCTCGGATGCAGGTCCGGGTGTCCCGAACAGCAAAAAGCGCACATTCCCCGGCTCCGACGCTCTGCGCGCCGCAACCGGGAAACATACGCTTTGATTGGCTATTGGTAGGGGTGGCGGCGGTAGTGGCGGGGGGCAAAACGGCCGGGTCACCCCAAACGCATCGCCCCCGGCTCGCCAGTTTTGGGGCCTTAGATAACCTGAAGCGCCTTCAGCAGCGGGATGGTCTTCGTGCTGGCCGCCTCTGCCTGCGCCTCGAGCTCGGCGCGGTTTTCCTCGATCGTTTCCAGCGTCTTGCCTTCCTTGATGATCCGCTGGCCCTGCGGCATCAGCACATCCAGCACATATTGCGCCCACTCGGTCGGCTGTTTGCGGCCCTGGCTGATCGCGGCGAGGAACAGCTGCTGGAACCGGTTGACGGCAATTCCGCCCCCCGTCAGCGGGCTGGCCAGGAAAGCGAGCTCGGTCGATCCATGCGCCGCGCGACAGATATGCGCGTTCAGCCGTGCCGTGCTCTTCTTCATCCGCGCCGTCGTCGCATCATCCTGCGCCAGCGCCGCACTGCCATTGCCGATCAGCACCATCAGCGCCTGAATGATCTGCCGGATCTCCAGCCCCCGCCCGGCCAGCGCCACTTCCAGCTGGCTGATCAGCATCGGCTTGTAATCGGCCATGATGTCGAGGATCGGGGTGTAGACGTCAGCATGCATATCCGCCGAGCCAAGCGCGCCGTTGACCTTCATCAACACATCGCTGCGCGGCACGGTCAGCACCACGCGCTGCTGCCGCAGCCGCGCCCATTGATCCGCCGGGCTCAGCCGCCGCGCACCCTTGATCCAGTAATCGCGGCGGAACTGCTGGTTCATGATGAAATCGCGCACCGTCTCCCGGAACGTCAGGTCGCCAATCTCGCTGAGCAGCTTTTGCTGCGGCTCACTGAAATTCACGCCGTCGATATGGTCGATATAATGCGCCGAACAGGCATAGTTGAGCTTGGCGGGTTTCAGCCACTCGGCCATCGATGAATAATACATCGGGTACCAATGGTGGTTGAAATACTCGCCGGCCAGGTAGTTGCGGTTCTGCTGCTTCACCTTGTCGAGCCGCTCGGCCATCGCCGGCAGCGCGCGCAGGATGCCGGGGTTCACGGCAAGCAGCTGATCGGCAAACGCGAACGCGCTTTCCATCCGGTTCTTGATCCCAATGCCGTCGGCGCCCATCGTCTGCGAATGCTGCGACAGCAAATGCCGCATCGGCGCGAAGTTAGACCAGCCGGGCAGTGTGTTGTAGCTGATGTACAGCACCCCGCCGACCGCGAGCTTGCGCCGCAGGAAGTCGACGATGATCGTGCGGTTTTCATCGGAAATCCAGCTCCAGATGCCGTGGACGCCGATGAAATCAAATTCGGGCAGGTCGTCGCGGCGGCAAAACTCAAGGAACGACTCATCGGTCAGCTCGACATGGTTTTCGATGGAGCTGGCGAGATCGCGGGCAAAGCCGGCCTGGGCGGGGTTGAAATCATTGCCGAACCATTTGGTGGGCGATGCGGCGGCATGGATGTTGATCGATACGCCCTGGCCGAAACCGAGTTCGCAGGCGTTGCGCATCTCTGGAAAGGCGAGCCCCTGGTTCAAAAAGGCGAGCTTGACCCGCATCGGGTTCATCTCGGCATAATAGCCATAGGTATAGTCCAGCTCGGCCCTGTACCCCTCAGTCCAGTCTGACATCGAATCCCTTTCCTGTTTTGGTCAGCCCCCATGCCCGTTTTTTGGGGGGTGGGAAAGGGGGGCGCATCTGCTCGTCCGCTATGCGCGTGGTACCCTGCCGAGGTCAGCCTGCCGAGCCCGGCGCGCAACGTTGCCGCGCACCAAAACGCGCGCCAAGCGCAATGACGATGAGTATGCTTTGTGTTGGTGACCCCTACGAGAATCGAACTCGTGCTTTCGCCGTGAGAGGGCGACGTCCTAACCGCTAGACGAAGGGGCCGCGCAAGGCGAGCAAATGATCTAGGGTTGGGCGGGTGCAGCGTCAAGCGCGTCACGCAACCGCGCGCCGCCGTTCCTCCATTTCCACATTGAGCATCTCGGCGAGCAGGAAGGCGAGCTCCAAGCTCTGCCCGGCGTTTAGTCGTGGGTCGCAGTGGGTGTGATACCGATCGGCCAGGTCCATCTGCGTCACGTCCATCGCGCCCCCGGTGCACTCAGTAACGTTCTGGCCGGTCATCTCGACATGAATGCCGCCCGCGATCGATCCTTCCGCGCGGTGCACGGCGAAGAAACCGCGGACTTCGGCCAGGATGCGGTCAAATGGCCGCGTCTTGTAGCCGTTATTGGTCTTGATCACGTTGCCGTGCATCGGATCGCAGCTCCACAGCACCGGATGCCCAGCCTGCTGCACCGCGCGCACCAGCTTCGGCAGCCCGGCCTCGATCTTGTCATGGCCGTACCGGGTGATCAGCGTCATCCGCCCCGGCACCCGCGCCGGATTGAGCGTGTCGAGCAGGCGAAGGAGCGCATCGGGCTCGAGGCTCGGCCCGCATTTCATGCCGATCGGATTGCCGACGCCGCGCAGGAACTCGACATGCGCCGAGCCTTCGAACCGCGTGCGATCGCCGATCCACAGCATGTGCGCCGATGTGTCATACCAGTCGCCGGTGAGTGAATCCTGCCGCGTCATCGCCTGTTCGTAGGGGAGCAGCAGCGCCTCATGGCTGGTGTAGAATGAAGTGCCCTTGAGCTGCGGCACCGTTTCCGGGTTGATCCCGCAGGCTTCCATGAATTCGAGCGCTTCGCCGATCCGGTCGGCGACATCGGCGAATTTCTTCGCCCAGGGGCTGCGACCCATGAAATCATGCGTCCAGCGGTGCACCTGATGCAGGTTCGCGTACCCGCCGCTGGCAAAGGCGCGCAGCAGGTTGAGCGTCGCGGCACTTTGTGAATAGCCCTGCACCATCCGCTTCGGATCAGGTGCTCGGCCTTCTGGCGTAAAGACGATGTCGTTGACGTTGTCGCCGCGGTAGCTGGGCAGCTCGACCCCATCGATCACTTCGGTATCGGCGGAACGCGGCTTGGCGAACTGGCCCGCCATCCGGCCAACCTTCACCGTCGGCAGTTTCGACGCGAAGGTGAGCACCACCGCCATTTGGAGCAGCACGCGGAAGGTGTCGCGAATGTTGTTGGGGTGGAACTCGGCGAAGCTCTCGGCGCAGTCGCCGCCCTGAAGCAAGAACGCCTTGCCCTCCACCACGCGGGCGAGATCGGTCGTCAGGTCGCGCGCTTCGCCCGCGAACACCAAAGGCGGATAGGAGCGCAGCGTTTCGGTCGCCGCGGTCAGCGCGGCGGGATCGGGGTAGCTTGGCAGCTGGCGCGCTTCATGCGCGGTCCAGCTATCGGGGGCCCAATTGGCGGCCATGATGATATGTCCAGTCGTCCAGAAAAACGGCCAATCCAATGCGCGCAAATGCGGTGGCGTGCAATGCCGTTAAGGTCGTCGATCAATAGCCTGCGTCAAGATCGACCACATTGGTCATCGCTTCCCCCGCCATGAACGCGTGCAGATTTTTGATGAACAACGCTGTTGCGCGCTGGAACATCTTGGTCTGGCTGCGGCCCGACAGATGCATCGTATGGATGGTGTTGGGGGCGGACCAGAGCGGGTGGTCCGCCGGGAGTGGCTCTGGCGTCACCACATCCAGGAACGCCCCAGCGATGCGGCGTTTCGTCAGCGCCTCGATCAGCGCGTCCTGATCGACCATGTCGCCGCGGGCAATGTTGATCAGCCAGGCGGTGGATTTCATCGCCGTCAACTCAGCCGCGCCGATCAGTGCCTTGGTCTGGTCAGTCGAGGGAGCGGCAAGGATCACCCAGTCGAAATCGTCGATCCGGCCTGCCCATTGATCGGGCGTCAGCGTGCCGTCGCGGCCGGAACGGGTGACGCCCGTCACCGACACGCCGAACGCCGCGAGCCGATCGCCGATCAGCTTGCCGATCGCGCCATAGCCGATGATCAGCGCGGTCGTATCGAGCAGCTCGATCTGGCCAGGCGCCTGAATCGTCCATTCCTGCCGATCGGCGATCCGCACCACTTCGTCGAACCGCTTGGCGGCGGCGAGCACGCCCATCACCGCATATTCGGCAACCGCGACGGCGTTGATGCCGACCCCGTTGGTCAGGATCGTACCGCGCTCTTTCAGCAGCGGCAGCGGGAAGGCATCCAGCCCGGCATAAATGGTGCTGACCCATTTGAGCCTGGTGCCTGCCGCCACCGCATTGCCGGTCCATTGCGGACGCTGCATATCTACCCAGGCGATATCGGCATCGACGACCATTGCGGTCGCTTCTTCGTGATTGGCGAACCAGGCGACATCGAGCCCCGCCGGCAGATGCGGCTCGATGAGCGGACGGGCGAGCGCGGGGAGGACGGCTTTCACGCAGCCACCTGCATTGCCGCGCGGTATGCCGACATGTCCCAGCCCGGCCAGCGCAATTGCGTGCGGGCGATGGTCGTTTCCGTCCAGAAAGGATCACCGGGGCGCGGAATGCCAAGGCAGGATAGCTGCTCGGGCGTGGCGTGCTCGATCACGTTTTTCCATGGCTTCAGGAAGTGGAAAGGCCAGGCCATCCAGCCGATCTGATCGTTGCCCGCGGCCTTGAAACTGGCGGTGATCGTGTAGCGGTGTCCGCCGGGTCGCGTCAGGTTGGTGCCGCGGTGATAGACGTCGATGCCATAGGCGAAGATCGATCCGGCAGGGGCCGCGCCTGAGCGCTCAACGGCTTTCAGCGCGAGCTGCTTGGGATGCGCAAAGGCGGTGGCATGGGTTTGATCGAACGCGATCGCTGCGCGCGTCAGCCCGTCCGCACCGTCGCTTTCCTCAGGCAGGACCGGGCGAAGGGGCCCCACGACCCCGGTTGCGACCGGATTGGGAACATAGTGGATCGCGCCCAGATCATCCGTCACATCGGTGACGAAGATCATGAAATTGATCGTGCGGTCTTTGGGAGCATCGCCCGGCACGGTGAGCGTGTGGTTTTTGAAATCGCAGTGGAACGGCTGATCATAATCGGCATCGCCAGTGAACTTCGCCCAGGCATCGCATTGATAGAGCCGGACGTCATCGACCCCCAGTGCCCGCTTGGCGAATTCGATCAGGCGCGGATTGAGGCCAAGCAGGTTGATTGCGCTGGACGCCGCGAACGGCAGACTGTCCTGATTGCGGAACTGGGCGGGATCGAACACGCCGACGCTGCCGTCGGGTTTCTTGACGAGCGCCTCGGTCGATCGCCGTCTTGCCGCGAACAACGCATCGCAATCGGCCTCGACCGGCTTGATTTCCTCGGTCGTGAAAAATCGATCGAGCACAACGGCCCCGTCGCGATGCCAAATGGCGATGTCGTCAGTCGGTTCGCGTTCCAGCGCGGCGCTTGCCATGGTCCTCTCCTGTCGTTTGCGACGTTGCGAGTGGTCTTAGCCGCTCTCTTGATACGAGAATAGCGCTCGCAATGACGATCCTGAGGATCAGACGGTAATCTTCCAATCCCAGCCCAGCGGATCGCCGTCCATCACCTCGACCCCGGCGGCAGCGAGTTCATCGCGGATGGCGTCCGATCGGGCAAAGTCTTTCGCCGCGCGGGCTTCCTTTCGGGCGGAAAGCTGGGTTTCGATGTTGGCCTCGGTCAGGGTTGCGCTGGCGGGGCGGACGCGCAGGTCGGCGCGGGTGAGGGTGGTGAGGTCAAGCCCCAATACGGCGTCAAAATCGCCGAGCGCGCTCGTCCGAACGGCGGGCGAAAGCTTTTTGTCTGCAAGCATTTCCTCCAGCGTAGGCAAGGCACGCGCGGTGTTCAAATCATCGCTGACCGCATCATCAAGTTGCGTGAGATAGGTCGAAGCGTCGCCCTTCAGCGTCCCGTCATCGCGGGCCTTCAGCGCCGTCACCGCCATCACCAGCCGCTTAAGCCGCACATTCGCCGCCGCCAGATTCTCCCAGCTGAACTCCAGCTCGCTGCGGTAATGCGCCTGTAGGCACATCAGGCGGTAGGCGAGGGGATGAAAGCCCGCATCGACCAGCGTCTGCAAACGCAGGAACTCGCCTGCCGATTTACTCATCTTCCCACTGCGATCGAGCAGGAAGTTATTATGCATCCAGATGCGCGCGCCGCTATCCGCGCAGCCGCAAAACGCCTGATTCTGGGCGATTTCATTGGGGTGGTGGATCTCGCGGTGGTCGATGCCGCCGGTGTGGATGTCAAACGGGTGGCCCAGGTGCGCATGGCTCATCACCGAGCATTCGAGGTGCCAGCCCGGCGCGCCTTTGCCCCAGGGCGAGTCCCACTCCATCTGGCGCTGCTCACCCGGCGGGGAGGCTCGCCAGATGGCGAAATCGGCGGCGTTGCGTTTGCCGGAGACGGGATCGATGCGGCTCTCGCCATCTTCGGTGGTGGCGCGGGCAAGTGCGCCGTAATTGGGCACTTTTGCGGTATCGAAATAGAGCCCGCCCTCGATCTGGTAGCAATCCTTCTCGATCGCCCTCGCAAATTCGATCATCTGCGGGATATGGTCGGTTGCGACGGTCCATTCGGTGGTGGTGGTGATGTTTAGCCGAGCGACGTCCGCCTTGAACGCCTCAGTATAGTGCGCGGCAATTTCCCAGATCGATTTGGATTGCGCGGCGGCGGCCTTTTCCATCTTGTCGTCGCCGGCATCGGCATCGCTCGTCAAATGGCCGACATCGGTGATGTTGATGATGTGCCGGGTAGGATAGCCTTTCCAGCGCAGCACGCGGCCCAGCGTATCGGCGAACAGGAACGCGCGCATATTGCCGATATGCTGATAATTGTAGACGGTCGGCCCGCAGGTATAGACTCGCACGTCGCTGGGATCGATCGGTTCGAACGTCTCGATCGATCGCGAAAGGCTGTTATAGAGTTTCAATGGGGTGCCAGTCATCGCGCGGCCATAGCGGCGGGTATCGCGCGCTGCAATTCGCGGGCGGCACCACGCCGACCAATTGGCTTGACCAATTGACTTGATATGCCGCGACCACACTGGTAGGGGCTGCCCGATACGGCGCGGATTCACGTTCGCGACGACGATTATCTATTCATTCGGAGACTTGGGCGTTTATGCAAATCATCGTTCGCGACAATAACGTCGATCAGGCGCTGCGGGCCCTGAAAAAGAAGCTGCAGCGCGAAGGCGTTTATCGTGAGATGAAGCTGCGCCGTCATTACGAAAAGCCATCGGAAAAGCGCGCCCGTGAGCGTGCAGCTGCTGTGCGCCGCGCCCGCAAGCTGGAGCGCAAGCGCCTGGAGCGCGACGGCGCCCGGTAAGACCGCGCTGGATTTGGATACGGGGCGCGTCCCCCGTATCCGCTGACGACACTCAAAATTGCTGGAACGCCCCCATGTCGATCACCGCCGTGCCGATTCCGCCGACCAAGCGCGGGACGCTGATGTTGTTGTGGTTGGGGATTGCGCTGGCGGTGGTGCTGGCGGGCGTGCTCGCCTTTTACGGCACGGCGCGCGCGGTAGCCGACAAGGGCGATAACGCCGCTTTCCTTGCGTACAACAAGACGCAGGCTGGGGTGATCGAAACCGAATCGGGCCTGCAATATCGCGTCATCAAGGAAGGCACCGGCGATCTTCAGCCGACCGATACCGATGTCGCATTGATCAACTATACGGGTTCCTTGCGCGACAGCAGTGTGTTCGACGCGTCGAAGCAGCCGACGCCGTTGCCGGTCGCCGGCGTGGTGAAGGGCTTTTCCGAAGCACTGAAGACGATGAAAAAGGGCGGCAAGATGCGCGCCTGGATCAAGCCTGAGCTTGGCTATGGCGAACAATCGCCCGATCCAGCGAAGCTGCCGCCCGGCTCGATCCTGATCTTCGATATCGAACTGCTCGAATTCCTGCCCGAAAGCGTGCTCCGGCAGGCGCAGCAGCAGCAACAGCTTCAGCAGCAATTGCAGCAGCAGATTCAGGGCGGCCCACCCGCACCGGGCGGCGCGCCGCAGCCTCAGGTGCCACCGCAGCCCGCACAATAATCGTCCACCGCGCGATTTAATCGCGCGGTGCCGGGCTCAATCGCTGCACTAAGCGTTATCGTGATTGCGTCGTGCGCACTTGCACCACGGCGAGGTCGCGCGCAGAGCGACCGCGAGAGGTTATGTCGCCATGTTCGATACATTCGACCCCATTATTCTCGCGCGTATCCAGTTTGCCTTCACGGTCAGCTTCCATTTCATTTTCCCGGCTTTTTCGATCGGACTGGCAAGCTATCTCGCTGTGCTGGAGGGGCTGTGGCTGCGCACGCAGAACAGCGTCTATCTCGATCTGTTCAAATTCTGGCTGAAGATTTTCGCCGTCACCTTCGCGATGGGTGTCGTCTCCGGCATCGTCATGTCTTACCAGTTCGGTACCAACTGGGCGGTGTTCTCTGACAAGACCGGGCCGATCCTGGGGCCACTTCTCGCCTATGAAGTGCTCACCGCATTCTTCCTGGAAGCCGGGTTCCTCGGCGTGATGCTGTTCGGGATGAGCAAGGTGGGGCCAAAGCTCCATTTCGCCGCCACGCTGATGGTCGCGGTCGGCACGTTCATCTCGGCCTTCTGGATTCTCTCGGCAAACAGCTGGATGCAGACCCCCCAGGGCTGGGGCATCAATGACAAGGGCCAGTTTGTGATGGTCGATGGCTGGCTGTCGGTCATCTTCAACCCCAGCTTCCCCTATCGCCTCGTCCACACCGTGATGGGAGCCTATCTCACCACCGCATTGGTGGTCGGCGCGGTTGGCGCATGGCATCTGCTGCGCGACCGTGCCGAACCCCATGCCCGCAAGATGTTCGCGATGGCGATGGGGATGATCGTTGTCGTCGCCCCGCTGCAGATTTTTGCAGGCGACGCGCATGGCCTCAACACGCTCGAATATCAGCCCGCCAAAGTGATGGCGATGGAAGGGCATTATCAAAGCCACCCCAATGGCGCGCCGCTGATCCTGTTTGGCATCCCCAACAGCAAGGAAAAGCGGGTCGATTACGCCATCGAAATCCCCGGCGCATCGTCGCTGATCCTGAAGCACGACATGAAGGCACCGCTGGCCGGGCTGGATACCATTCCGCTCGACAAGCAACCACCGGTCGGCATCGTGTTCTGGTCGTTCCGGATCATGGTGGGGCTGGGCATGGCGATGCTCGCGCTTGGCGCTTGGGCGTTGTTCGCGCGGGTACGCGGGACATTATATGAAACGCCGTGGCTGCACCGGCTCGCGCTGGTGATGGGGCCATCGGGCTTTGCCGCCGTGCTGGCAGGCTGGACAACGACCGAGGTCGGCCGCCAGCCCTACACGGTCTACGGCCTGCTGCGGACGGTAGAGAGCGCGTCACCGCTGGCAGCACCAGCCGTTGCGGCATCGCTAATCGCCTTTGTAGTCGTCTATTTCGCGGTGTTCGGTATCGGCACCTGGTACATCCTGAAGCTGATGGCGGCAGGCGTGCATAAGGGCGAGCGCGAGGATGACGGCGCGCCGATCCGCACCGGCGGTGTCGGATCAAAGGGCCCGGCCCGCGAACTGGCGGAGCAAGTCGCATGAACATCAACTATGATCTGTCGACGATCTGGGCGTTCATCATTGCCTTTGCCGTGTTCGCCTATGTGGTGCTCGACGGGTTCGATCTCGGCATCGGCATCCTGTTTCCCGAATTCGCGGTAGGCAAGGAACGCGATCAGGCGATGAATGCAATCGCGCCGGTTTGGGACGGGAACGAGACATGGCTGGTGCTGGGCGGCGGCGGATTATTCGCCGCATTCCCGCTGGCGTACGCGATCATCATGCCGGCGCTCTACCCGCCGATCATCGCAATGCTGCTGGGGTTAGTGTTCAGGGGCGTTGCGTTCGAATTTCGCTGGCGTGATCCTGCGCACCGGCAATTCTGGGATTGGGCATTCACCGGCGGATCGATCACGGCGGCGTTGGCGCAGGGCATCATTCTCGGCGCGCTGTTGCAGGGCGTGGAAGTGACGGGGCGGGCCTATTCGGGCGGTTGGCTGGATTGGTTGACGCCGTTCTCGCTGCTCACCGGTGGCAGCGTCGTGGCGGGCTATGCGCTGCTCGGCGCCTGCTGGTTGATCGCCAAAACGGAAGGGCAGACGCAGGTTCATGCCTACCGCCTCGCGCGCAAATTCGGGCTGATCACGCTGGCGGCGATCGCGGCGGTCAGCGCGGCGACGCCGTTTCTCGATCAGGATTATTACAGCCGCTGGCTCACCTTCCCGAACATCCTGGTGGTGGCACCGGTGCCGCTGCTGGTAGGTGCGCTCGGCCTGTATTTCTGGCGGGCGCTGGGCCAGAGCAAGCAGATCGTACCGTTCGTGACCGTGCTCGGGCTGTACGCGCTCAGTTTTGCCGGGCTGGGCATCAGCATCTACCCGTTCATCATCCCGCCGAGCGTGTCGATCTGGGATGCTGCCGCGCCGGAGAATAGCCAGATCTTCATGCTGATTGGCGTCGGGCTGATGATGCCGTTGATCTTGGGCTACACTGCTTGGGCTTATTGGGTGTTTCGGGGCAAGGTTGGGGCGGGATATCATTGATGACGCCGCAAACACGCCCCGCGCTATGGCGCCAGCTTGCGTGGATGGCGGCGATATGGGCCGCCAGCGTCGCTGTGCTGGCGGTAGTTGCCAAGCTGCTGCGCTGGTGGCTGGTACCCTAATCTGCGGCCATTGATACAGCGCGCAGATCATTCCACCCCCGTCCAGCCGCCCGATAAATCGGGCCGGTCGATTGCGCTCGTTCTGCATGTAAGTCGTTGTACTATAGTCACAACATGGAGGCTGACATGCAGAACACCGATTACGATATCCGCACGTTGAACGGTTTGATCGCCACCACGCTCGACAGCGCCGATGGCTATCGCACCGCGTCAACCGATACCGATAGCCACCGCTTTTCGGACATGTTCCGATCGCGCGCCGGTGAACGTGAGCAGGTCGTGCAACAGCTCCGCGCTGAAGTCACCGGCCTCGGTGGCACGCCCGAGGAGGACGGCACGTTGCTCGCCAGCGCACACCGTGCGTTTCTGAACCTGAAGGCAGCGATCACCGGCAATGATGATGCCGCCGTGGTCAGCACGGTTGAGGATGGTGAGGATCACATCAAGGCGAAATATGAAGCGGCGATGGCCGATGAAGACGTATCGCCCTCAGTCAAGGCGGTGATCCAGAGCGCCTATCAATCGGTCCGCGCCGGGCATGATCAGATGCGCGACCTGAAGCACAGCATGGCGAGCAACTGATCAACCGCTGCGCCAAATCGCCCGTCGATGCCCGCCCGAAAAGGGCAGGGGATCGGCGGGCTTTGTGCGTCCGGGATCGCTCCGGATGCAACGAATGCGTCCCCCGCGCATTACCCCTGCATCAACCACGGGAGACGACACATGCGCGCGATTACCCTCGGCCTGCTGGCCGCATCTACCTTGCTTGCCGGTTGCGAAACCTATGGCAACACCGGTCCGGGCTATGCCTCGAACTACAGCCAGTACGATTACAACAATCCCGATCCGCAATATGGCGGCTATTATGCCGACAAATATTACCGCGAAGACAACCGTCGGTATCGCGAGCGCCGTCTGGGCGCCAATGACCGGGTCTATCGCGGTCAGGACGGGCGCTATTATTGCCGCCGTCCCGATGGCACGACCGGGCTGGTCGTCGGCGGGATTGTCGGCGGTGTGCTCGGCAATCTGATCGCGCCGGGTGGTTCGAAAGTGCTTGGCACGCTGCTCGGCGGTGCCGGTGGTGCCGTTGCCGGCAATGCCATCGACAAGAACAGCCAGCAGAACGACGCCCGCTGCCGCTAAGCGAGCATAATGCCGTGCGGGCCGGGGATAAGTTGCGACACTTTTCCCGGCCCCGCGACACAATTGTGAGACGCGGCGAAGGCATTTTGATGGTCGACCGTAGTTCCGGTCACCAACCAAGGAGCGAGTATCATGCGTAAACTTTCCATTCTGGCCGCCGCCCTCAGCGTTGCCGCCGTTGCCCTTCCTGCCGCCGCCAATGCGCAGCAGTGGCAGTCGATCAATCAGCGCCAGGCGAACCTGAGCCAGCGGATCGACCAGGGCGTGCGCACCGGCGCGCTCAACCGTAACGAAGCGTTTCGCCTGCGTACTCAGTTCCGTGCGCTCGCCCAACTCGAGAACAACTATCGCCGCAGCCGTCCGGGCCTGACCATTGCTGAACGCCGCGATCTCGACCGTCGCTTCGATGCGCTCAGCCGCCGCATCCAGATTCAGAAGCGTGACCGCCAGTATCGGTAATGCGCGGCACCATCGCTAACCCGCGGGGCTCGTCAGCAATGGCGGGCCCTGTTTGGCGTTCGGGGCTGACTTGCGGCGCGGCGGGGCTGTGCTATCCGACGTGAAAATGCCGGAGAGAACAGCTTGATGCGTACGACCCTGATCATCGCGACGATCCTTGCCACCACCAGCACCTCAGCCCTTGCTGCCACCCGGCAATATGGCGGGCTGGTGATGAACCCATCGGGCAGCCGGATCGCAACGATAGAAGCGGGCGATGGCGGACATCCCAAAATCACGCTGCGGGCGACTAAGACCGGCGCAATCGTATCAACGATCGATCCTTGCGCGGTGTGCAGCTATTCGGGCCTCACTTTTGCGCCCGATGGCCGACTGGCGTTTCTCGCCCGCGACAGCGCTGCTGGCAAGGTGACGCTGCGGGTGGCGGCAGCGGATAAGCCCGATGCGGTGACGACGATCGCAACGATCCCCGGCATCGCGCAGACCCCACGCTTCTCGCCCGACGGTAGCCGCATCGCGCTGCTGGTGACGATCGGCGCGGCGAAGGAAGCGGGTGCGGCGCAGGCTGGCGTGCGGCAGGTTGGTGAGATTGGCGAGAAGAATGACGAGCAGCGGCTCGCGGTGTTCAACCTGGGCGGTCGCCCGTCACCGATGGCGACGATCGAGCCTGTGTCGCCCAAGGGTCGCTATATCTACGAATATGACTGGACGCCCGACGGCCTTGGCTTCGTGGTGACAAGCGCACTCGGCAATGGCGATTCGAACTGGTGGGTGGCAACGCTCGACGCGGTCGACGCCGCGACCGGCGCGGTGCGGCAGATCGCCAAGCCCACCACCCAGCTCAACCACCCGCGCGTTTCGCCCGATGGCAAGACGGTTGCTTATATCGGCGGCCTGATGAGCGATTTCGGCGCAATCGGCGGCGATGTGTGGACCGTGCCGATTGAGGGTGGTGTGCCGGTGAACATCACGGCGGGGGCCAAGGCAACCGCGACGACACTCGACTGGACGAACGGCGGCCTGCGCGCCACGGTGCTTAAGGGCGATCAGGTACAGATCGTCTCGGTGACCCCAGAGACGGGCTTTTCGGCGCCGCTGTTCAGCCGCCCGGCAAGCTTTGGTGCTGGCGATGGCCGCGCGGTGTTCAGCGCCGATGGCCGTCATGTCGCAACGGTGGTGCAGGATTACGCGACCGCGCCCGCCATCTATGCCGGGACCGTCGGCGCACCCCGCAAGATCACAAAGGACAATGACGCGGCCAAGCCGATTGTCGCGGCGCGCAGCATCAGCTGGAAGAATGATGGCTTCGATGTGCAGGGCTGGCTGCTCGCCCCACTGAATGCCGATCCGGCGAAAAAGGCCCCGATGATCACGGTTGTGCATGGCGGTCCGGCATCGGCCAGCACACCGAGCTTTCTGGAGCGTGGGACGACGGCTGATCTGATCGCGGCTGGCTATTATCTGTTCTATCCCAATCCACGGGGCAGCTATGGCCAGGGCGAGGCGTTCGTGCAGGCCAACCGACGCGACTTTGGCGGCGGCGATCTGCGCGACATCCTGACCGGGATTGATGCGGTGGAAAAGGTCGCGCCGGTGGATGATAACCGGTTGGGCATGATGGGGGGCAGCTATGGCGGCTTCATGTCGATGTGGACCAACACCCAGACCAACCGGTTCAAGGCGATCGTCGCCGGCGCGGGGCTGTCCAACTGGATCAGCTATTACGGCACCAACGGCATCGATCAGTGGATGCTGCCGTTTTTCGGCAAGACGCTGTACGAGGATTACGAAGCGTACAAGGCGCCCTCGGCCATCTATTTCATGAAGACCGCCAAGACGCCGACCTTCATTTACGTCGGCGAGCGTGACATCGAAGTGCCGCCGACCCAGTCGGTCGAATATTGGCATGCGCTGAAGGATCTGGGCGTGCCGACCAGCCTGGTGATCTATGCCGAGGAAGGCCACGGCATCCGCAGCCCCGCCAATGCCGCCGATCTGCGCAAGCGCACAATTGCGTGGTTCGACAAGTATCTGGGCGCGAAGTAAGCGGCGCGGATCAGCGGATCGGCTTGCCGCTGTCTTTCCACTTGTCGAGAATGGTCGATTCCGGAAGCGTTGCGGCGGGGGCATAGCCCGGTTGGGGCAGCCCGCTCTGCGCATAGGCGGGCTGGATGAGTGTCGGCGATGTGCGCGGTTTGGAGGCAGGCGTTGCCATTGTTGCGATCGCTGGTGCCGCCACGGTCGCCACCGGGCGCGCATGCGGGCCGGGGAATGGCTCACCGCCCTGATAGCTCTGCCGGAACGCGCCGGGCGTGCCCCAATAGCCCTGCCAGCGGTGGAAGAAGTGCGCGCCGATCGATGCCGTCATCACCAGCTGCCGGTTCCAGGACGGGGTGACGGCATAGGTGTGGTAATGCGTCGCGGTGCCCACCCGCGGCTCGACGCTGCCGGCCAGCATTGCGCCTGCCACCCGCATCGCCCGCAGCCAACTCGCGCGCGCCGGGATTCGCGCCATCGATCCGTCGCAGGCATAGCTGAACTGGCAGCCGGTGGCGCGTTCCGATCCTTGATAGATCACCCCGCAGACGGTGGCGGGGAAGGCGGGATGCCGCACCCGGTTTAGGATGACCTGTGCGACCGCGCGCTGCCCCGCATCGGGCTCGTTCGCGGCTTCGTAATAGATCGCGGCGGTCAGGCATTGCAGCGCGCGGCTGCGGTCGGTGGCGCTCGCGCGGCCCATTGAAAAGGGCGCGGCTGGGCGCACGGTGCCGTCATTGGCGGTCGCGAGCGCATCCGCAGGGATCGGCAAATCAGGCAAGGCGGCAGTTCCAGTCGTCCCGGCAGCCGGCGCCGCATCATCATCGGCGACATAATAAAGTGCTGCGCCGGGGAAGTGATCAGCCGCGTCAAAACCGACCGGCTTGGTGGTCTCGGCTGCAGGCGGCTGCTGGCTGGCGATAATCGCGCGGATCGCGGCCTGTGCCGAATAGCCCAGGCAAACGATCGCCAGCAGGGCTGCGGCCCCCGCCAAACGCATCTGTCGCCCTGCCCATCGCCGCCAAAACACGCGCTGTCACCCTCTGTCGGTGCACCGGGCGAAACAGCCACGGCGCAGGGGCGCCATACCGCTTTTCAGGGTCCTCCGCGCGCGCTTATTTCACGGTGTCCCAGTGCGAAACGGTTGATAGTTAACGCAATATTTGGCTCATTTCAGCGTTGGCGAATCCAGTTTCAGCGCGCTTGCCGGGATCAGCTCAAGCGTCGGATACGCCTTGCGCAGATCGTCGATAAACGCCTTGGAGTCACCCACCACCACGATGCTTGCCGCAGACGGATCGAGCAGCTTGGCGGCGGCGGCCTGCACGGCGGCGGGATCAACGCCTTCGATCCGCTTGGCATAGGTTTGCAGCTCGCTCAGCGGCACATCATCGATCACATAGCCACTGATCAGCCCGGCGATCCCACCGGTCGTCTCGGTCGATCGACCAAAACCGCCAACCAGCACCGCCTTGCGCGTATCGAGCTCAGCCGCAGGGGCAGGCTCACTGCCGAGGCGCTTCATCTCGCTGACGATCAGCGCGACAACTTCGGTGGCCGAAGGGTTCTTGGTCTGGGTACTTGCGCTGATAGGGCCGGGTTGGCGGCGCGCGGCGACCGAGCTGCCCGCGCCATAAGCGAGCCCACGCTTGATGCGGATTTCCTGATTGAGCCGCGAGGAGAAGCCGACACCCAGCGTCGCATTGGCAACAGCCGCGGGATAATAGCCCGCATCCTTGCGCGCAATACCGACCTGCGAGACGACCACGCCTGCCTGCCCGGCGCCGGGAAAGTCGACGACGATCACGCGGGGTGTGGGATAGCTTGTTGGGGCCGTGCCGGATGCAGGAGGTGTTGCGGCAAGCGCTTTCCACGTCGCGAAATGCTTGTCCGCGAGCGCGCGTGCCTGGGCGAGCGTGATGTCCCCGACGAGCACCAGCGCGGCGCGATCAGGGCGCCAGCTTGCCGCGTAGCTGCTGGTCACATCGGCGCGGGTGACTGACTTGAGCGAGTCCGGGGTGCCCGACAGCAAATGCCCATAAGCCGAACCGCCGAACACCGCGCGCGCGGCGACGATTCCGGCAAGTCGTGCCGGGTCTTTCAGTTCAACGCCGATGCCATCGATCGTCTGGGTGCGGGCGCGATCAATCTCTTCCTGGGCGAATACAGGGTTCAGCGCGACATCGGCCAGGATCGCCATTGCAGGTGCTGCCTGGTCTGATTTCACGCCGATGCTGACCGACGCACCGTCCCAATCGGCATTGCTGCTGATCGAACCGCCAAGCGATTCGATTTGCCGGGCAATGTCGGTAGCTGAGCGGGTCGTGGTGCCCTTGGTCAGCAGGTTCGCGGTCAGGCTGTTCAACCCGGCGCGATCGGCAGGATCGTCAGCGCCGCCACCCGGCGTCACCAATACGGTCGCCGAAATCAGCGGCAGATCATGCTTCTCCACTACAATCACGCGCATCCCATTGGCGAGCCGTGTTTCGACCGGCGAAGGGATGGCAGCCGCGACCGGCGCGCCGGGGGCGGGCGGCAGGATGCGGTCGGCAGGTGGTGCTGGCGTAAAGATCTGAATGTCGGCAGGCGCGGTGAGGGCGGCCACCTGCACCGTCGGGGCGACCGTGATGACATCTCCCTTCGGCGCAGTTGGGGTCGCAGGCAGATAGCGTATGGTGGCCGAGCGATTGTCGGCCAGATAGCGACGCGCGACGCGCTGGACATCGGCAGCGGTAACGGCCGCAAGGGCGGCCAGCTGACGATCGGCAGCCTTTGGATCACCATCGATGATGACCGCATTGGCGATGGCAGATGCCTTGCCATTGGCCGTTTCGCGCTGGCTGATGGCCGACGTGAGCAGCTGGTTCTTTGCCTCGTTCAGTTCGGCGTCGGTGACGGGCTTGTCGCGGACCCGGGCGATTTCTGCCTTAAGGCCGGCTTCGCCAGCCTCGACTGATTTGCCGCCAGCGAGGATTGCGTAGACAGCGAAGATGCCGGTCGACTGTTTGGAATCGAGGAAGGTGCCCGCCGCCTGTGCAATCTGATCGCGGTAGACGAGCGATTCGTACAGGCGCGAGCTTTCACCGGCGGACATTACCGCGTTCAGCACGGCGAGCGGCGCTGCGTCGGCGTCGCGATCGGCGGGGATCGGATAGCTCATCACGATCGCGGGCAGCGGGGTATTTTCCTCATACACCGTCTTCGTGATGGCCGCGGTACGCTCCGGCTCAGCCACGGTTACGCGTGGGATTGGACGGTTGGGCTTTTTGATCAGCGCGAAATACTGGTCGATCCACGCGTCGAGCTGTTTGGGGTCGAAATTGCCGGCGACGACCAGCACGGCATTGTCGGGCCGATAATAGGTCGCGTGGAAGGCGCGGACATCATCGATCGAGGCGGCTTCCAGATCCTCGATGCTACCGATGCCGGGGCGGGCATAAGGATGCGTGGTGTAGGAAATCTCCGGCAGATAGAAGGAGAACAGCTTGCCATAAGGCTGGGCCAGCACCCGCGACCGTAATTCTTCCTTCACCACATCGCGTTCGGACGCGAATGAAGTGGGTTCGACGACCAGCGACGCCATCCGATCGGCTTCTGCAAACAGCAGTCGCTGCAGGTGATTGGCAGGTACCGTCTGATAGTAATTGGTGTAATCGTCCGCCGTCGACGCGTTGTTGAACCCGCCGACATCCTCAGTCAGGCGATCAAACTGTTCGGGCACCAGATTACGCGTTGCCTTGAACATCAGATGCTCGAACATGTGCGCAAAGCCTGACCGGCCCTTGGGATCATCCTTCGATCCGACATCGTACCAGACCTGTACGGAGACGGTTGCCGTGCCAGTATCGCGGATCGCATAGACGCGCAGCCCGTTTGCCAGGGTGCGTTCGGTATAGGCAATCGGTTTGACGGATGTTGCCTTGGGCGCGCCCTGGGCATGCGCCGCAATGGGCAGGGCAGCGACACTCAGCAGCAGGGCGGCACGAACAAGGCGCATGGGGTTACTCCGGCAGAAGGAAGACCGGTGAGCCCGGTCTGCAGTCGATAATCTATTCAATCGGGGGCGGCGTCAGCTGCGATCCTTGCGGCCGCTGCGGGCGTACAGCAAGGCGGCGGCGAGGGCTGCCGAGCCGATGCCAATGCCGATCCCGATCGGCACCAGTGGCCAACTGCCTTCCTTGGACTTGGCCAGTTTTTCCTGATCGGTCGCGTTGGCCGCTTCGCGCACGCGCTTGGCGGCGTGCGCTGCCGCTTCGATCTCATTCATTTCGGCCATGTCGCTCTCCTCTTCACCGGTTCGCCCCGTTTTTCAGGCGCCGGCATAGTTTTTTCTGAAGCTTTCCGCGAAACTTGTCAGCCTCTGTTCGGTTATGGCAGCCCGCAGATCAGCCATCAACGTCTCAAAAAACCACAGATTATGTTCGGTCATCAGCATTGCGCCCAGAATTTCGGCGGAGCGGACCAGATGGTGGAGATAAGCCCGGCTCCAGCCCGCGCATACCGGGCAGCCACAGCTGGGGTCGAGCGGCCCCAGGTCCTCGGCGAATTTGGCGTTGCGAATGTTGATTGGCCCGCGGCGGGTAAAGGCCTGGCCGGTGCGGCCCGACCGGGTCGGCAGCACGCAATCGAACATGTCGATGCCGCGTTCGACCGCGCCGACGACATCATCGGGCTTGCCGACCCCCATCAGATAACGCGGCTTGTCGAGCGGTAGCTGGCCGGGGGCGAAATCGAGGCAGCCGAACATCGCTGCCTGGCCTTCGCCGACGGCAAGGCCGCCAACGGCATAGCCGTCAAACCCAATCTCGATCAGCGCATCGGCGCTTTCCTTGCGAAGCCGTTCGTCGAGTGCACCCTGTTGGATGCCGAAAATCGCCGCGCGCTCGGCATGTGCCCCGCCACTGTCGAACGCGTCGCGCGATCTTTTCGCCCAGCGCATCGATCGCGCCATTGCCGCCTGCTGTACCTCGGGGGTCGACGTGGTCGGCACCAGTTCGTCGAACGCCATCACAATGTCTGACCCCAGCAGCCGCTGGATTTCGATTGATCGTTCGGGGGAGAGCGTGTGCCGGCTGCCGTCGAGATGCGATTTGAACGTCACGCCGTCTTCATTGCGGGTGGTCAGGTCTGACAGGCTCATCACCTGATAGCCGCCACTGTCGGTCAGGATCGGGCGATCCCACCCCATGAATGCGTGCAGTCCGCCAAGTCTCGCCACCCGCTCGGCACCGGGCCGCAGCATCAGGTGATAGGTGTTGCCCAGAATGATGTCCGCCCCGCTCGCGCGGACATCGGCCGGCTTCATCGCCTTGACGGTGGCGGCGGTGCCGACTGGCATGAAGGCAGGTGTGCGGATGATGCCGCGCTGCATCGCGATCTGCCCGGTTCGGGCGCGACCATCGCTGGCGGTAATCGTGAACGCGAACCGGACGCTCAAGCGTCAGCCTCGCGCTGCTGACCCAGCATGAAATCGGTGACATGGGCGGGTGAGTCGAACATCATATCGGGCTCCAGCGCCGTCAGGATCGCGCGGTTGGCATAGCCCCACAGCACCGCCGCTTTGTGGATGCCAACCTTGGTGGCCGCCACAATGTCGCGGGTTTCATCGCCAATCGCGATGACGTCAGCCTTGGCAACGTCGAGCGTGCGCAACACGCGCCGAAAACGCCGCGCCTTACCGAACAATGATGCGCCACATTCGAACATGTCGATTTTCGCAACGATATCCGGGCCCAGGATTGCGCGGACATTGCCTTCCGCGTTGGAGGTGACAATGGCGATGCGCACGCCGTTGGCGACGAGTTGGGCAATCATGGCCTCTACGCCGTCGAACAGCGCGATACGGTGGGTCTCGCCCGCCAGTCGTTTATGCACGTGGCGCGCAATGGCGGGGATTTTCCAGCGCGGTATGCCGAGATGCCGGATCACCTCACGGCTGGTGCGGCCACGCAGCGCTTCGACTTCCGATGGCTCCACACGGCGAAAGCGGAAACGCTCAGCCAGATCGTCGGCGATCGACAGGAACCAGTCCCCGCTATCGGCGAGTGTCCCGTCAAAATCGAAAATCGCCACGCGGTAACGCGGCACCGGACCAAGCGTGTGCGACGCCATTACCGGGGCCGCCCGCGCCTACCGCGAACGGCTGGGTCGTTCAAGCCACCACGTGCGCTGTCCAGCGTCAGCAATTCGCTTCGGATGAGGAAGCCATCGCGATCGCGATCGAGGCGAGTAAAGGTGCGGTCGATCTGCGCGGTCAGTTCGGCAAGCGTGATCCGGCTGTCGCCGTCACTGTCGGTCTGATAGGCGCTCGGCAGCGCATTGCGATCCCCAAGCCAGCGTTCGGCCCATTCCGACAGGCCGATATAGCCGAACGATCCCGGCGTTGTCGTCTCAACGGTCGCAAAGCTGCGGGCGAGCCCCGTCTGCGCTTCCGAACGCGAAATGCGCGCATCACCATCGGTATCGGTCGCAGCGAGAAACAGCGCGATCGGTTCGGCCATGATTGTCGCGCTTGGCGGTTGGGTGATGGGGGGCACGCGTGCAGGCGTGGTTGTCCTATCGGCGGGACGCTGTGCCGATGCCGGCGCCGCCGTCAGCGCCAACAAACCAAGCGCCCCGATAAAGCCGCGCGTCAGCCGCCCTTGGGACCGTTTGGGGGAGGAGATGTCGCGCATGGCCATTGGCGCAGAGCGATAGCCGCCTTTTGGGGCATTGGCATAGCCCGCGCGCGCCATTCATCGGGTGCCCATACAATTTTTTGTGTCGGGTTCCGGTCGCGCCGGCCTCGGCGCATCAGTCGCCCGGCAGCAACAGGCTCGAATCGCCATAGGAGTAGAAGCGGTATTCATTGGCGATCGCATGGGCATAGGCGGCCTGCATCCGATCGAGCCCCATCAACGCGCTGACCAGCATGAACAATGTCGACCGGGGCAGGTGGAAATTGGTGATCAGCCCGTCAATTCCCTTGAACCGGTAGCCGGGGGTGATGAAAATCGCGGTATCGCCCTCAAATGGTTCGATGATGCCGTCAGCGCGGGCCGCGCTTTCGATCAGGCGCAGGCTGGTGGTGCCCACCGCGATCACCCGCCCGCCCTGCGCGCGCGCCCGGTTCAGTCGATCGGCGGTTGCGGTGTCGATCCGGCCCCATTCGGCGTGCATCGCGTGATCAGTCGTGTCGTCCGCCTTCACCGGCAGGAAAGTGCCCGCACCGACGTGGAGCGTCAGCGTCGTATGCTCGATGCCCGCCGCGGACAGCCCGGCCATCAGGTCAGGGGTGAAGTGCAGCGCCGCGGTGGGCGCGGCCACCGCGCCTTTTTCGCGCGCGAACATCGTCTGATAATCATCGGCATCGCGCGCATCGGTGGGGCGTTTGGCGGCGATATAGGGCGGCAGCGGCATGCGCCCGACCCGGTCGAGCAGCAGTTCGACGGGCTCCTCGCCCAGAAAATCGAGCGCGAAGCTGCCATCGGTGCCGCGGTCGCTGGCGATGGCGATGGCTACATCTCCGCCACCATTTTCGAACACGATCTGGTCGCCTTCACGTAACCGCCGGCCGTTGCGCACAAAAGCGCGCCAGCGGCGAGGCCCTTCGCGCTTGTGGAGCGTCGCGCCGATCCGTGCATCGCCGCGCCGCCCCTCAAGCTGTGCGGGGATAACGCGGGTGTCGTTAAAGACGAGTACATCACCGGGATGAAGGAGCGAAGGCAGGTCGCGAACGATCCGGTCGACGACGCCAGCGGGCGTCACTGTCAGCAGCTTTGCCGAGTCCCGTGGCGCTGCCGGGCGAAGTGCGATTCGATCGGTCGGCAGGTCGAAATCGAACAGGTCGACCTTCATGAAATGTCGTGCCCCGTCATGGTCGTTTTGCCGGCGCGGCGATTAACGCTTTGGACGAACCGGGGCTGGTTTGGGCTTGGCGGAAATCAGGTTCGGCAACGTTACCGGCGCCCCAAGGTCAGGCGCGGGCGGTGCAGGCGGTGCATAGCTCGGCGGGCCATCAGCGGCGATATAGGCGTGCAGAATGGTTGTCGGATTGACCGGCGGTTCGCCGCGCTCGATCGCATCGACATAGGCCATGCCCTCGATCACGCGACCGAACACCGTATAGTCCTTGTCGAGCTTCAGCGTCGGCTGAAACAGGATGAAGAATTGGCTGTTGGCGCTGTCGACATTGGCGGCGGTGCGTGCGGCGGAGACGGCGCCGCGAACATGCGGCAGATAATTGAACTCGGCCTTCAGGTCGGGCAGGTCCGATCCTCCCGTGCCGTCACCCTTGGGATCGCCGGTCTGAGCCATGAATCCTTCGATCACGCGGTGAAACTTCAGCCCGTCGTAAAAGCCCTTGCGGGTCAGCATCTTGATCCGTTCGACCATCAGGGGTGCCACATCCGGACGCAGCCAGATGACGACGCGCCCGCCTGTCGACAGATCGAGATAGAGCAGGTTCTGCTTGTCGTTAAAGTCGGATTGCGGCGCCCGCCCGGCAAATTCTCCCTTGATCGTCTGGGCGTTTGCCGGAAGCATCAGCAAGGCCCCGATCAGGATACCAAGGGCGGCAGTCATTAGGCTGGCAATAAAACGCATCACATCCCCGCAAATAGCGATTTCGAACGGCGCTTAAAGCAAATCGGCCATTGCGCCAATCTGAACATCGCGCAGTGGTCGGCATCGGCGCGCATGCTCGACCGATCAGCTGCCCCGGCGGCCGATGCGGTTCACCCGTGCGACCACCTCGTCATTGATCGCGGGCGGCACGAATTTGCGGATGTCACCGCCGAACATCGCGATTTCTTTCACCAACCGTGATGCGATTGGCTGCAGCGCGACGTCGGCCATCAGGAAAACCGTTTCGATCCGGTTGTTCAACTGCTGGTTCATGCCCGCCATCTGATATTCATATTCAAAATCGGCGACGGCACGCAGGCCCCGTACAATAACGCCTGCGCCTTCGCGCTCGGCGAAATCCATCAGCAGCGAATCGAAACTGACGACGTGAATCTCGCCGCCGATCTCAGCGACTTCGCGCTTGACCATCGCCATGCGTTCTTCGACCGTGAACATCGGCGATTTGCTGGGATTGGTGGTGACCCCGATGACCAGCCGGTCGACGAGCTTTGCGCCGCGCCGAATGATGTCCATGTGCCCCAGCGTCACCGGATCAAAGGTGCCGGGGTAGACGCCGGTGCGCACGCTCACCGATCACGCTCGAGCGTGTAGCGGGCGATGTCGCGCAGCAGATCGGCCTCGGGGCCGTAAAACTGCAAATGGGCGATGGCCTGATCGACCAGCAGCTTGGCCTGTTCGCGCGCGCGATCGACCCCCAGCAGCGACAGGAACGTTTCCTTGCCCGCGGTCTGATCCTTGCCGACGCGCTTGCCCATTTTTTCTTCTTCGCCTTCGTAATCGAGCAGATCGTCAGCAATCTGGAAGGCGAGGCCGACGTCGCGCGCATAACCGCGCAGGCTCGTGCGGGCTTCCGGCGGGGCCTTGCCGAGAATAGCGCCGGCTTCGACTGAGCTAGCGATCAACGCCCCCGTCTTCATTGCCTGCAGCCGGGTAATGGTGGGCAAATCGAAGCTCGCTTTCTCTGCCTCGATATCCATCATCTGCCCGCCGGCCATGCCGGTCGGGCCAGCAGCGCGGGCAAGATCGAGCACCAGTTCGGCCCGTACGAACGGATCGGCATGGGTTGCCGCATCGGCCAGCACCTCGAAAGCGAGGGCGTGAAGGCAGTCGCCCGCCAGAATCGCGGTCGCTTCGCCATACACCTTGTGGACCGTCGGTTTGCCGCGCCGCAGATCGTCATCATCCATCGCTGGCAGATCGTCATGGATCAGCGAATAGACATGGATGCATTCAATCGCGATCGCCGCGCGCCCGGCGCATTCGCGGTCCACGCCAAACAACTGCGCGGTGGCATAGACCAGCAACGGCCGCAGCCTTTTGCCGCCACCGATCGCGGCATGGCGCATCGCGGCGTACAGATCGGCGCGGGGATCATCGGGGATGGCCAGCAACAGATCGAATCGACGATCGACTTCTGCCGAAACTTCGGAAAGTGCCGCCTTTAGCGACAACGAGGCTTGCGCCATGATAATGTTAGCCCGCCGCAAAGGGAGTGGTGCCGACCGGTCGCCCGTCGCTATCGAGCCGGATGGCTTCGATCCGGGCCTGCGCCGCATCCAGCCGGTCGGCACAACGCTGGCGGAGCTGGCTGCCGCGCTCGTACAATGTGATCGAACTGTCGAGCTGTTCGTCGCCACTTTCAAGCCGGGCGACAATGCGCTCCAGCTCTTTCAGGGCGTCTTCAAACGACAAATCATCAATGGCAACGGCGGCGTCCATCCTGCCGCTATGGGGCAGGCGGGCGATAAGGGTCAAGAACCAGCGCGGGATCAACCGCATCAGTTTGGCAATTGGATCGGCTTTATCGACGTGGATGACACGATAATCACCAAAACGGGCGATCAACCGGAGCCATCATGCGGCCCCAGGCGTTGTGTGGGTGAAATTTTCGGTGATCGCCACAGCCTGCGACCAATCGCCAGCATGGCTTTCATGAACGACGGGTACCGGTCGCTGCGCCATCCGGTGACGGGTTAGGCATGGCGGCGGTGCATTTGACGGGTTAGGATGTATACCATTCACGGCGGCAATTCAGTTTGGGAGCATGTGCAATGCGAATCGCGATCATGACAGGGGCGGTGTTGGCGATGCTCGGCATCGGCGGGTGCGCATCTTATACGGAAGGCATGGGTGCCCAGGAATTCTCGTCAGGCATCGCGGTCGCGGTGCTGCGTAAGCCGGATGGCAGCCCGGTCGGTCGCGCAACGGCACGTGAAGTCCAGGGTGGCCTGCGCGTCACGATCGATGCGATGGCGTTGCCCACGGGCACCCACGGCGCGCACATCCACACCACCGGTCGCTGCGATGGCCCTGATTTCATGACCGCCGGGGGGCATTGGAACCCGGCAGGCACCCAGCACGGATCGATGAACCCGGCCGGTCCACATGACGGCGATTTGCCCAATATCATCATTGGCACCGATGGACGCGGAACGATGGGCGTGTTGGTGCCTGCCGGTACGCTTGGACGCCTGCTCGATTCGGATGGCGGGGCGATGGTGATCCACGCCGCTGCCGATGACATGATGACCGATCCGTCCGGCAACAGCGGCGCGCGGATTGCGTGCGGGGTCTTCGCCGTCAACTAACCTTGGATAGCCCGGCGCTAGGCTGCAGACTCATAAAAAGCGGCCTGTCTGCTACCGGCTCACTTGCGGACATTGCACTGCACAGGCCGATCCAGCATTATTGTGCAATGGGATGGATGGCAAAACCCGGCTCTGCTGAGGACAAACTAAACCGCTGGATGACGCCAAAGAATCAGCTTCGGATTGCGTTGTGGCTTTCGGTATATGTCTGTGCGCAAGCGATTTGGTCGATACTCGAGATTGTGAAGCCGAACTGGAGATTGTTGACGGCCATTCCAGCCGTATTCGGCGTGTGTGCTCTTGTTGCTTCGGTCTATCTCAAACGCATTGAGCATCCGTCGCCCGTCGGTTGGTGGTTGTCGGTGTTTCTGACCCTTCCAGCAGTGTTCTATTTCCTCGCCAAAATGTACGAAGTCTTCACCTCCGCGCTGCTGTAGGAGTGTTCCGCTGTCCACCAGAATCGGCCATTCAGCCCATGTGTTGATGATGGTCGTTTATGCGTTCACGACCTAGATCGGTTCCCCGGCGGCACGGGCGCGTGCTTCGCGGTTTGCCTCCGCCTTGGGGACGAGGCGATAGGCGAAGATCGCTGCTGTAACCGTGATGGGGACGGTCAATAACAGCGAGATCACGCCGATTGATAGGCTGCCCGACAGGGTGGAGATCCGCCCGGCGAGATAGGGCCCCATCGCGAGGCCCATCAGCGTCGTGCCGATCAGGAAGGTGGCGGTTGCCGTGCCGCGCATCCGGGGGAGGACCAGATCCTGCGTCGTGGCCGCCGCCGCGCCCAGCGCGCAGCTCGCCAGCGCCTGAGCCGGGAACAGCATGATGTAGAACAATGTGATATCAGTCGTCGTGAACGCGGTCAGGATCGCGATCCACGGCACCGCTGCGCCGAAGATGACGACGAACAGCCGACCTGCCGGGTTTTTCTTGCGGAGCCGGTCGGCAATGATGCCGCCCACGGTGACGCCGAGAAAGCCCGACATCGCCCCCATGCCGCCAATGATGAATCCCGCCGTCCCCGGCGCCGCACCCAGGATGCGGATCGCATAGGGTGCCGCCCAGAAGGTCACCGAATAGCTGAGGAACGCGTTCAAGCCGTATGCGACGACAACGCATAGAAAGGCGGGGTTGGCGATGATCAGCGCAAAAGTCGGCGGATCGCGGCGGCGCAGGGCACTGGCCCATGAGAACACCGCATAAACGCCGATGCCGACCGCGAGCCATTGCGGGGCCGGCTCGCCGATCGCGATCAAGCCCGCGACGATGCTGACAACCACCGCCAGCCCGATCACGTTGGTGACGAACGGCCGCAGCCCGCCTTGCGCCGCGCCGATCAGGGTGAGCGGCGGCACGATCGTTACCAGATCAGCGAAAAAGGCGCGGAAGGGAGCAGGGTGCGGCACCGGCGGCGGCAATCCTTCGGACTGACCACGGATTGGCTCGCGCAACGTCGCGATTACCAGCGCGAGCAACAGGCCCGGCAGCCCGACGATCATGAACGCCGCCTGCCACCCGACCAGCCCCATCGGTCCCCCGGCGGGATAGGCGCTATTCCAGCCCGATACGATCAGCCCACCAATGCCGAGCGAAATGCCACCGCCGACATAGAGCCCGGCCGAATAGATCGCGAGCGCCGTCGCGCGCAGCCGCCGGGGGAACCAGTCCGATATTAGCGAGTAAGCCGATGGTGCTGCCGTAGCCTCGCCGATGCCGACGCCGACGCGCGCGCCTGCCAGCATCGCGCCGCTCTTCGAAAAGCCCGATACGACCGTCATCGCCGACCATAAGGTCAGCCCGAATGTCAGCAGCCGGACCCGGTGCCAGTTATCCGCCAACCGCCCAAGCGGAATGCCGAACAGCGCATAGAACACACCGAACGCCGTGCCGTATAGGAACCCCAGATCCTCATCGCGCAGGTTAAGGTCGCGTTTGATGTCCTCCGCCAGGATCGAGATGATCTGCCGATCGACGAAGTTCAGGATGTAGACGAGGAACAGAATGGCGAGGACGTACCAGGCATAGCGCGGGGTCTGGGGCTCGGTGCCCGGTTGCGCTTCAGCCATGTTCATCCCCTGATTACCCTGTACCGTTTCGCCGGGGCTAGCAGAGCGGCGCGCCGATGCGGAAGCTTTATTCGTCGAGCAGGGATGGTATCATTGCCCGAGCGGCCATCGTTCCACGATATGATAGGCGGCACCGTCACGCGTCAGCTCGCTTTCGAACAGCGTTAAATGGCCAAAGGCAAAGGCTGCGCTCGACAGGCCCGCATGTGCCGCGATGAACGCGTCGACATCATGCTCGGCGGCCAGGCTTCGGGGCAGGCGCGCAAGCGTGATGTGCGGCAGATAGGCCCGCCCTTCGCTTGGCAGGCCGAGCTCGGTGATTGCGTGGTCCACCTTGCGGTGCAGCCGGGCGAGCGTATCGCCGGGGGTTACGCCTGCCCAGATGGTATCGGTGCGCCCCTGTTTGGCGAACCGCCCGACACCGCTCAACGCCACGTCAATCGCCTCCATCTGGAGCCGCGACAATGCCAGCGCAACATCATCGGCGGTGCGACGATCGACTTCGCCGATATAGCGTATCGTCAGATGAAGCTGGTCGTCGCGCTGCCAGCGTGCCCCGGCGATACCGCCCATGATCGCCATTAAATCGGCGCGAATGTCGCGCGGCGGGCGCAGGCCCACGAAAAGCCGGTGGATCATCGCACAGCCATGCCGCTGCGTACCGGTTGATACAACCGGCGACCATACCGGTTTCGCTTGAAAATTAAGGTGCAAGCGCCGATATTCTCCGTATCCGGTCTGTTGCCGGGAAAAGGAGCTTATTCGAAATGGCTAACTGGTCTGATCCCCGGCCGAACGCTGCGGCTTTCGCAAGCGGTGCTGGCGTACGCGGTGCCGCGTATGACGCCGGGCTGCGGTCCTACATGCTTTCGGTCTATAATTACATGACATCGGGCATTCTGCTGACCGGCATCGTCGCGCTCGGCTTTGCCGCCAGCGGCATGGCGGCGCAGGT